>JAYVRA010000096.1:0-16916 GCA_043776635.1 Phyllobacteriaceae bacterium | reverse complement strand
ACAGCGAAGCCAAACCCTTCACATGGCGCGCAAACCCAGACGAAATCATCGCTGCCAGAAATCGGGGGTTCCAAATGTTGGAATCAATCCACTAGTGCGCACCAATTTCCACCCCGCCTCGCCGTCATTCCGGACAAGTGCAGCGCAGATCCGGAATCCAGAGCCGTGAGGGTGGACCAGGAAGCAGGACTATTCCTAACGCATGACAAAAAACGAATAATTATATCAGAGGTTTAACACCGTCATAGCATCTTCACCACCACCACCACCTCCGTCCGTCGACACCTTCACTGCAAGGGGGAAGGCTGAGTAGAATTATTATTTACCCCCGGCGGCCTTTGCGTTCGCGGCGCACTTCGCTGCCGGGAACTGCGGCCTCTTTGTTACGCATCGGTCCAATTTTTTCTATGACTTCGGCGACCGTCGGGCGGGTGCGTCTGGTGTGGGAGTCGATTGCCGTGCGCATGGCGGCGAGGTGGTTGTAGCTGGTGCCGCAGCAGCCGCCGATTATGCGCGCGCCGGCGTCCATGGCAAGGCGTGTATATTCGCTCATCAGTTCGGGAGTGCCTGAATAATAGATTTCCGCGCCGCGAAACTCCGGGATGCCGCAATTACCTTTGACGATGACGTTGGCGTCCGGCGCGGCGTCAGTCATTTCGAGCAAGCTTGCCAAAATATCCGATGCGCCGACGCCGCAGTTGGAGCCGACGGCGAAGGGCTTTCGGATGAGCGGCGCAGCGACGGTGTGGATGTCGCGCGGATGAAGGCCCATCATGGTTTTGCCTGCGGTATCAAAAGAGGCGGTATATACGAACGGCATGTCTTCGCGCATGGCGGCCTCTGCGGCGGTCTGCATTTCCTCTGCCGCAGACATAGTTTCAATCCAGACCACATCGATGCCGCCGGCTTTCAAGCCTTTGATTTGTTCAGCAAAAGAATCGACCGCGACCTGATGCGTCAGCGCACCGAGCGGCTCGAACAATTCGCCCGTCGGGCCGACGGAACCGGCAACGATGACCTTGCGACCTGCCTTATCGGCGACAGCGCGGGCCAGCTCTGCGGCCTTTTTGTTGACTTCGAATACGCGGTCCTGCAAATTATGCAGCTTCAAGCGCTGCTGGGTGCCGCCGAATGAATTGGTGAGAATAATATCCGCGCCCGCTTCCACAAAGCGCTGATGGTGCAGGCTGATTTTTTCCGGAAATTCAAAGTTCCAAACCTCCGGCGCCTCACCCGCCTCCAAGCCTTCGGCAAACAAGTTCGTCCCCGTTGCGCCATCGGCGAGCAATACGCCTTTTTCATCAAGCAATAGTTGGAGCGGGTGCGACATGGGAGATGATCCTTTGTGATTGTCATAAGGATATAAAGAAGTCTTTATGTGCTTGCAAGGGGTGAGCTGATCTGGTTTTGTCGATATTGACTTTGCTTTAACCAATGTGGTCCATATTGATACAAAGGTAACGATTAAATTCGTTTGGTTTCCTGCTCTCCTGCAAAGGTTGTGGCATGAAAAGGGCGGGGTGCTGCGGGGGCGGCAGCCCCGCCTTTTTGTTGATGGATGTGCGGCAGCTCACGCCTTTTTGTTATAGTGCGCGGCATGTCAGTCACTTTGTTTTCGGGGGTTGCTTAAGACATTGGCTTTGCTAAACTGCTTACATGTTCGACGCCAATAATAATATGCGCGCAATGTGCGGCGACGTTTTCACAGTGCTGGAAACAGCGCGCACGCGCCATGCCGAACTTATGCTGCTGTGCGCCCGTATTGGCTATAGCCCGCCTGTTTTGACTGTTTGAGTTTCACAAATTTTTTTGAATAAAACAGGAGGCAGCGATGTCTTATCAGAACCATTCTTTAGAACAAATCCGCGCGATTGATAAAGCGCATTATCTGCATCCTTTCACCGACCATAAAGAGCTGCGTGCCGCTGGTGCGCGGATTATTACCCGAGCCAATGGCGCGTTCATTTATGACTCAGAAGGCAATGAAATTCTTGACGGAATGGCGGGGCTTTGGTGCGTGAATATTGGCTATGGCCGAAAGGAATTGGCGGAAGTAGCTTTCACGCAGATGAACGAATTGCCGTATTACAATTCGTTCTTTCGCTGCGCGACGCCCTCGCCGGTGTTTCTCTCGCAGCGCTTGGCCCAGCTTGCGCCGAAGAATATCAATCAGGTTATCTACGGCTCGTCCGGCTCGGAGTCTAATGATACAGCGGTTCGTCTCGTACGACATTATTGGGCGCTGATGGGGCAACCGGGCAAAAACCGCATCATCTCACGCAACATGGCCTACCATGGCTCCACAATCACCGGCGCATCGCTCGGTGGAATGCAGGGCATGCACGACCAGCTTTATGGCGCTGTGCCGAACATTGTGCATGTTATGGCGCCTTATGCCTTTGAGCTTCAGGAAAAGGGCGAAAGCGAGCATGATTTTGGCCTTCGTGCGGCGCGGGCTGTGGAAATTGCCATTTTGGAAGCGGGCGCGGAAAATGTGGCGGCGTTTATCGGCGAGCCGATTATGGGGGCGGGCGGGGTGAAAATTCCACCGCAAAGCTACTGGCCGGAAGTGCAGCGCATTTGCAAAAAGTATGATGTACTGTTGATGCTGGATGAAGTGATTTCCGGTTACGGGCGCACGGGTGACTGGTTCGCCGCGCAATCCATGGACATTGAGGCGGATACGATTACGACAGCCAAGGCGCTGACATCGGGTTACATTCCACTGTCCGCGCTTCTAGTTTCGGACAGGATCGCCTTGGTTCTGGAGGAAAAGGGCGGCGAGTTTAACCATGGTTACACCTATGCCGGCCATCCGGTGGCATGTGCGGTTGCGCTCAAAAACCTTGAGATTATTGAGCGTGAGGGCATGATTGAAAACGTGCGATCCGGCGTTGGTCCTTATTTTGCCAAGCGTCTGGCGAACACGATTGCACATCATACGATTGTCGGCGAGGCGCGTTCCTTTGGCTTGATGGGTGCGATTGAGATTGTGAAAAACAAAGACACCCGCGAGCGCTTCCCGAACTGGGTGGCGGGCGGCACGGTTCGCAATCATGCGGTTGCCAACGGCATGATGATGCGGGCGGTATACGACACCATGATCTTGTCGCCGCCTTTAATGTGGAACAATGAAACGGTGGATCTGGCCGTTGAGCGGATTATGAAGGCGCTGGATCTGGCGGAAGTTGATTTGCGGGCGATGTGAGGATGGCGCGAGCCTTCCCCGCAAGGAGGAAGGCTAAGAGGCGCTTACCCCGCCTGCCGTCCCAGCCAACCATTCCATGCTTTTTCGCTGCCATTGAATACGTTCAAATCAATATGGCCGGACACGCCTTTGGATAGACCCGTGCCGGAATATTGCCAGAACACCCAGTTGCGACCGGGATAGGTTTTGTTTGGATGGGCGGCGACTGAGCGCAGCCAGAAGGGATAATCGGCAAAGGCGTTATGCAAATTGTCATCATAGAAATCCGGCGCGGTGTAGATAATCGGGCGCTGGCCGTAGTGGGCTTCCAGCTTATCCATGAATGTCTTCATCTTTCTCAAGACTGTTGCTTGGCTCGGGCGCTTTTTGCAGCTTGAAGTATGGTTCCATTCCACATCAATAACTGGCGGCAAGGCATTTGCCACTTTGGGCACATTGCGGATGAACCAGTCTGCCTGCTCTGCGCCGCCACGGCACCAATAGAAGAAGTGATACGCGCCACGCCGCAAACCAGCCTCGTTGGCTTTGTTCCAATTCTTGCGGAACATAGGGTCTATGTGGTCGCCGCCATCGGTGGATTTGATGTACACAAAGTTTGCGCCTTGGCTGCGCAATTTGGCCCAATTTATATCACCCTGCCAGCGTGAAATGTCGACGCCGTGAACGGGGAATGGTTTTGGAGAGGCCTTACCAAAGCTGATAGGTTTGGCATCGCGGAACTTAGGGCCATGCACAGTGTTGCGCGCATACGGAATGGCGGCCACAGCTGGTTCTGCGGATATTTCCGGCTCCGGTTGATTTTGCAGAATAATATCTTCGACGGCTTGTCGGCGTACTTTGGGTTTGGATATGGCCATCGCGACTTGTGTGACTTTTGGTTTTGCGGAATGCTTGATTGCTTTCGGTTCGGTTTCCGCTACTTCAGGCACGGCAAAATTTTCAGTGCTTTCAACCTGCTGCTGCCCAAGCACGGGAGCCAACTGCTCTTCCTCAATTGATAATGGCACCGGTGCGGGCAGGCGGCGAATTGAGGCTGTGGTTTCCAGCGACGGGCGCGGAATTTTCAAGCCGTCGGCAGTAGTTTCCAATCCTGAACCGGATGTGGAGGTGCAGGCGCTGAGCGCAAGCAATGCTAACGACGAGCAAATAAGCGAGATACGCATGTGAACCTGTACTCAAAACAACAAAGGAACCACGACGCCGGACAACATACGCCCGACACGAAACTCTATTATTAACGGGAAATTACCAACAAATGCTGAATCAGATTTAAATCTTTGCGATTGGTTGTTGCGTTGTTTCATCCGGCTTTCGCATCGCCTTTTGCCACAAACCGCTTACACTTTTTGGTGCTATGCTCTTAAAAATGAAAACCGCGCTCTCCATTCAAGGAGAAACGCGGCTTGCCATCATTACGCTTGGCCCTTCGCGACGCAATACATTTGCGAAGGTTACTTTGCTCCGGTACGCAATACCTGACCCGGAGCATTCAGCAGCTTTTGATCGCCGCCATGTGATGTTCATAAGGGCACATCGTTACCAGCGGGTTAGCAAGAGCTTAAGCAATGGTGAATTGCTGCATTTTTCGGCACAAACTTGAAATTATTTATGGTTGGTTTTGTGATTTTTCTATCATCTTGATAACGGATGAGAAATCTTTTGCTGCATGGCCTGCACGATTTAGCATTGCATAGAGTTGTGCAGCTTGTGCGGCCATTGGCGTAATAGCGCCGGTTTGCAGCGCGGTTTCTTGCGCCAGTTTCAAATCTTTCAACATGAGAAGTGCGGAAAACACTGCCTTAAAATCATCATTGGCAGGTGAAGATGGCACGGGGCCTGGAACCGGACAATGGTTGGCAAGGCTCCAACACTGGCCGGATGAAGCCGACGCGACCTCATACAATGCCTCCGGCGACAGGCCGAGATGGCTGGCAAGCACAAAGGCTTCAGCCACGCCGATCATGGAAATGCCCAAAATCATATTGTTGCAAATCTTTGCCGACTGGCCATTACCGCCCGCGCCGCATTCTATGATGGTAGAGGAAATATGCGCCAAAATCGGTTTGGCCTTCGCAATCGATTGCGGCGTGCCACCAACCATGCTGGTGAGGCCGCCGGAATTTGCGAGCGCCACGTTGCCGTTAACAGGCGCATCCACGGAGAAGTGGCCATAATCATCGGCAATCGAATGGGCGCTGCGCGAGGCGATGACATCAATCGTGGAGCAATCAATGAACAGGCAGCCTTGCGATGCCATGGGGGCAAGTTCGCTATAGATATTGAGAACCTGAGTGCCAGTCGCCAGCATAGTGATGATGATGGTGGCTTCATTCAGTGCTGCCGCGCCGCTGTGTGAAATCTCGATGCCGTTGGCTTTGGCAATTTCGCGGTTCTTATCGACAAGGTCAAAGCCGATGACACGATGACCGGCTTTTACCAGATTGGCGGCAATAGGGTTGCCCATATTGCCGAGGCCAATGAATGCAATTGTTGCCATGATAAATCCCTCCGCATTTGTGCGCACTATGAACCAATGGCGGCAAATGTCACCATAGCCGGATTTTTAGCGCGGTTAATTTTGCGGAGCATGTCGCACTGCGACTGGTAATCACGCCCTTCCTGCGATAGCCAGTACGCATGGCAAAAGCGATTATGTTGCAAGGTACGGGTTCGGATGTCGGCAAAACTGTGCTGGTGGCCGGGCTTTGCCGTTTAGCAAAAATGAAAGGGCTGCGCGTTAAGCCCTTCAAGCCGCAAAATATGTCTAATAACGCTGCAGTATCCGATGATGGCGGTGAGATTGGCCGCGCACAATGGCTGCAAGCGTTGGCCTGCGATGTGCCGTCTTCGGTTCATATGAATCCAGTTTTGCTCAAGCCACAGTCTGAATTTGGTTCGCAAATTATTGTGCAGGGTAAGGTTTGGGGCCAAGCCAAGGGCAGGGATTATCAAGCGCTTAAGCCGAAGCTGCTTAGCGCGGTGATGGAATCATTTGCGAAGGTTGGCGAGGATGCTGACCTTGTGATTGTTGAAGGCGCAGGTTCGCCAGCGGAGATTAACCTGCGCGCGGGCGACATTGCCAATATGGGCTTTGCCACGCGCGCCAACGTGCCGGTCGTTCTAGTGGGCGATATTGATCGTGGAGGCGTGATCGCCTCGCTTGTGGGGACACATACTATTTTATCGCCGGAAGACCGCGCGATGATCGTTGGCTACATTATTAATAAATTTCGCGGTGATGTTTCGCTGTTTGATGAGGGCTTAAGCGCGATAAAGGACTTTACCAGTTGGACTTGCTTTGGCGTGGTGCCTTGGTTGAAGGCAGCTGCATTGTTGCCTCCGGAAGATTCCGTAGTGCTGGAACAAGCAGTGCGACATAGCTCAAAGGCGGCAATTATTGCGGTGCTCGTGCTGGAGCGGATTGCCAATTTTGATGATTTTGATCCGCTGGCGAGCGAGCCGGAGGTTGACCTGCGGTATATAAAGAGTGGACAGGCGATTCCTGCTGACGCCGCGTTGATCATTATTCCCGGCTCTAAAACCACAATCTCAGATTTGGAACTTCTGCGAATAAATGGATGGGATAACCAGATCCATTTGCATGTGAAGCGCGGCGGCCATGTGCTGGGTATTTGCGGAGGCTACCAAATGCTGGGCCACTTGGTATCTGATCCGTTTGGCATTGAAGGCCACCCTCAAACTGTGGCGGGTTTGGGGCTGATCAATGTTGAAACCGTAATGGATCGCGAAAAAACCGTGCGAACCAGTAACGCTGTTTCAGCCCGTTTTAAAGTGGCGCTTTGCGGTTATGAGATCCACCTCGGGGTGACCAGCGGACCAGGTTGTTCGCAGCCATTTGCTTTTGTAGACGGGCGCACGGACGGTGCGATATCAAGCGATGGCTTGATCTGCGGGACATACCTGCACGGATTATTTAGTTCTGATGAATTTCGTCGTCTGTACCTAATTTCCATCGGCATCGACGCGAATGTCAGGAATTATAGCCAAAGCGTAGAATTAGCTCTGGACGAAATTGCCAGCCAGTTAGATTGCTGTGGACTTGGAATGATAATTGAGGCGGCATTCTAGGGTCCGGGCCTGTTAATTTTGACGAAATGGCAGGCGAATGGCGAAACTATGCAAGGAAAACAGTGCAGTACGGGATTAGGGGCCGTTTAAACTGTTTGACGCCGCAGAGTGAAGCCATTCGCCTGTTGGTGCCCAGATCGGGCGCTATCCGGCGATTGCGTTTTCGCAAAGGCTTGAACTTGCAAAGGCTTGAAGTCGCAAAGGTTTGCCACTTGAGGAGGAGAAGGCAACAGCTCGCATTTCCTGTGCCTTCGCTTTTGGCACTCACCAAAAATCTTCGACCATTTCGTCAAAATTAACAGGTCCAGACCCTAACGGGCTTAGCGAGGTATTCTTCATCTCGAGTAAAATATGTCATCTTTAAAGTATCTAAGATAAAAATATTCTGGATTTTATTGCCGGATTATTGGATAAGTTGAAATGAATATACAGTATGACGGTTTATAGTGCAGTTTTGTTTAAATTAGAACGGCACTCTAACTCCTTTTTCCCGTTGTTTTTGAATCTGATATGTTTCAAATAACCCGAGAATGCTCAAATTAGTGGGATTTAAAAGTGAATTGGTTGCGTTATCATCGTGGACTTATAACATTGTCCCTCAGTTTGGTTCACGACCTTACGGTTTCAGCCGTTGCATTTTTACTGTCGTTTGTAACGATCGTTGGCTATGGGGAGATGCGAGTTATTCCCGGAATATTTGATAAGACTCTTGCATTTGTGACTATCGCAACGTCAGTTAGCGCATTTTTTCGTATAAGCAGAGGTTCTTGGCGTTATGTGTCGGTGCCGGACTTTCTCAATATAATTAAGGCGTCTATCGTTAGCGTTATCTTATATACAGTTGCGGCATTTATCACGTTTCGCGGTGAAAATGTTCCGCGTTCAGTGCCAGTTTTAACTCTGCTTTTCATGATTACTGGTCTTTGTTCGTCGCGACTTATATACCGGCTCATCCAAGAGTATCGTGGTTCGGTTGCGCCTACCCACAGCACCCGTCTCTCCGAAAAGGCGCGCAACGTGCTACTTTTAGGCGTGTCTGACATGGCTGAAAGCTTTATCCGCTCTGTGAAACGCAATTCCAAAAATGCGTTTAATGTTGTCGGTATCATAGATGATTCACGGACCAATTATGGTCGTATAATCCATGGTGTGCGGGTGCTGGGTTCGCTCAACGAACTTCCCGATATTTCGCAACGGATAACAAAAGCCAATGGTACCTTGTTGGAATTGGTGGTCACCGAAATCACCCCCAGCCGCAAGCGGCTTAGTTACATTATCGGGATCGCGACATCTGCAAACATGAAAGTGTTGAAAATCCCGCATCAGACCGATGCCTCGCAACTGACAGCGGACATGCGCATCGAGCCCCGTGCCATTGAGCTGAGCGAGTTGCTGGGACGCGATGAGGTCAAGGACACAGACGTCGGCCGAATTGCGGAAATGATATGCGGAAAAACAGTGATGGTAACAGGGGCCGGTGGCTCCATCGGTTCAGAGCTTTGCCGTCAAATCGCCGCGCACAATCCTAAACTATTAATATTGCTGGATAATTCAGAGTTTCATTTATATAAATTGGACATGGAAATCCGCGAAAAATACAAGGATTTGATTATTTCGGCCTGTATAGCGGATGTTCGCGATGTGAAGCGGATACGCGGTTTATTCAAACAATATGCTCCGGAAGTGATGTTTCACGCGGCGGCATTGAAACATGTGCCCCTGAGCGAGGGAAACCCTGTTGAGGCCATCAAGACTAATTTTCTGGGAACCCGCAACGTCGCCAATGCGGCGATCGAGTTTAAAACCCGCACATTTATTATGATCTCGACAGATAAAGCGGTTAACCCGACAAACGTGATGGGCGCTACTAAACGCGCGGCGGAGGCTTACTGTCAGTCATTGGATTTGTCTAACAAGGGCACCCGGTTTAAGACAGTGCGATTTGGCAATGTGCTTGGTTCAAATGGTTCTGTTGTGCCACGCTTTCAGGAGCAAATTGCCAATCATGGCCCGGTAACAGTGACGCATCCGCACATTGTCCGCTATTTTATGACCATCCCCGAGGCGGTTCGTTTGGTTCTGCTGTCGTCTTGCCGCGCCTCGGAGCGGGTCGATGATCGTGGCAAAATTATGGTTTTGGACATGGGCGAACCAGTGCGCATCGTGGATCTGGCTGAGCGCCTGATACAACTCGCCGGCTTAAAACCGCACGAAGATATCAAAATCGTATTTACCGGTTTGCGGCCGGGAGAAAAGCTGTTTGAGGAACTGTTCGATCCATCAGAAATTGTCAGTGATCAGCGCCACGACGGTTATTCAATTGCCTCACCCCGTGTGATTGATAAGGGGGTGATGGAAAAGACCATCGCAGATATGGAAGCGGCTATTGCAAATGAGAATTCTGAAAAATCCATTCTGGCCTTAAAGCAAATTGTGCCTGAATTTATAAATCAAAATCAGAGCCTCACGGACGTGTAGATTTATGAGATTTTTGATTTGAGTGCGGCAATATCCTAATTCATGTCGCAGGTTTGATTGACTTTCTTGGCCGGTCAAGCTTACACAGAACAACACGTTTGGTTTCCGAAAGGCGCAAGCTGATGAGGAATTCAAAGGGAATGTGACAGGTGTACCCATTAGGGCATCGTTATCACAGCCGACCCCGCGACTGTAGAGCGGTGAGGGCTTTTCCGATATGCCACTGAGGGAAACCTTGGGAAGGCGGAAAGGTTCTTATGACCCGCGAGCCAGGAGACCTGCCGGACGTTAGGGCAATATCGCCTGCATTTTATGGGGAAACTTCCCCTTGGCCCAACACGGAGGTTGTCATGGCTGCACGTTCTATCTCTCTTTCCGGTTCTAAAACCGTTTCCTCGCGCTTGACTGCAGGCGTTGCTGCGCTTTTACTTGGCGCTTTATTTGTCTGGGGTGTTGGTCTTGCCAACTCGCAAACATTGCATGATGCCGCGCATGACACGCGCCATTCCTATGGATTTCCTTGCCATTAAGTATTGGTACTTGGTCTCTAGCGCTTTGATAAAATTGCGTTATTCGGCACTTTATGTTTGCCGAATATAGAGATTTCGTGCGTGCAAATTGGACGTCAAATCGTGGAATTTTTAAGGAAACAAAACTATGACTGTTAGGTATTTGCTCGCTGCGATTGCAGCCGGGCTGCTTGCCGGTACTCTGGTGACGCCGGTACAGATGGCCAGAATCGTGCCGATAATTCTTCTTGCGGAGGAGTATGAGGGTTTCGGGAATCACCATGAAATGGCCGTATTGGGTCATGAAACAGCTGAAAAGACGGCTCCGGCGACTGGAACTGCGGTAGTGTCGCCAGTTGTAGAGGCACACGGCCATGTGGCGGCGGAAGCAGGTGATGATCAACCGTTATTGCCGGGTCGTTTTTGGAATACTGTTCTTGCCAATCTGGTATCAGGTGCCGGTTTTGGCTTGCTGCTGGGAGGGGTCGCGCTGCTATCTGGAATGACCATCAACATTCGCAATGGTGTGGTCTGGGGTGCGGCCGGGTGGATGGCGTTTCAATTTTTACCCGGCCTTGGGCTGCCACCGGAATTGCCGGGATTTCCGGAAGTGGATTTGCATGCGCGGCAGGTTTGGTGGGTGGCCACGGTTGCCATGGCGATTGCGGGAATGCTGCTGTTGTTCAGCCGTAAAGAGGCGCTCGCCCGCGCGGCTGGCATCGCGCTTTTTATTGCTCCGCACATCTACGGTGCGCCGCAGCCGGTGGATATCTCTGCTACTGTACCGGCCTATTTGGCTGCCGAGTTTGTGATGGCGGCGCTTTCCACCACGCTGTTTTTCTGGCTGGTTCTCGGCCTTGCGATGGGCTGGTTAATGGAGCATGTTGAGAAACATGGGTAACTCGAAGATCATTCTGGTTCTTGGCGGGGCGCGGTCGGGGAAATCGGCATTTGCTGAAAAGCTGGTCGATGAGTCAGGGCTTGCGAAATGCTACTTGGCTACAGGCCAAGTGTTTGATGCTGAGATGAAAAGGCGGGTGGGGACGCACCAAAGCCGTCGTGGATCTGAGTGGCAATTGTGCGAAGAGCCAGTAGAAATTGGCGCTGTGCTTAGCGATGTTTGCAATGTGAAGAAAGCGGTTTTAGTAGATTGTCTGACGTTGTGGGTAACAAATCTTATGATGGCGGAAAAGGACCTGTTGTCTGAATGCGACAGGCTGGCAGAGCAGCTGGCTACGCTTTCAGGGACCGTTGTTTTCGTGTCCAATGAAGTGGGGCAGGGTATAGTGCCTGACAATGCGATGGCGCGGGCGTTTCGGGATTATGCCGGATTGCTGCACCAGAAGATCGCTGCAATATCTGACGATGTGTATTTTGTGACGGCCGGATTGCCGCAAAAGTTAAAAGGTTAAACTGATATGGACGGCAATAAAATTCCAGCGACGGTGATTACCGGATTCCTCGGTTCCGGCAAGACGACGCTGATCCGCAATTTACTGATGAATGCGAACGGCAAAAAAATTGCATTAATTATCAATGAGTTCGGTGATCTTGGTGTGGATGGCGACCTTCTCAAAAGCTGCGGCGCGGATGTTTGTAGTGAAGATGATATTGTTGAACTTACCAATGGCTGCATTTGCTGCACGGTGGCGGATGACTTTATCCCGACGATGGAAAAGCTGATTGAGCGCGATAGAAACATTGATCACATCATCATCGAAACTTCGGGTTTGGCGCTGCCGCAGCCGCTGGTGCAGGCGTTTAATTGGCCTGGAATTAAGACCCGCGTGACGGTGGATGGTGTCATCACAGTGGTGGATAGTGCGGCGGTGGCTGCGGGTCGTTTCGCCGATGATGAGGATGCGGTAGCCGGGCAACGCGCCGCAGATGAGACAGTGGACCATGATAATCCGCTTGAAGAGGTTTTTGAAGATCAGATCATCGCCGCTGACTTGGTTATTTTGAATAAAAGCGATCTGGTTAACGCTGATGCCATGGAAGACGTGCGCACAATCGTGCAGGAGGCCACTTCGCGGCCTGTCAAAATGATTGAAGCGCAGAATGGCAATTTGCCGATAGCGGTGCTGCTAGGCATTGGCGCGGGCACAGAAAATTTGATTTCCAGCCGCCGCTCGCATCACGAAATTGAGCATGAGGGCGGCGAAATGCACGATCATGATGATTTTGATTCATTCGTGGCAAATGCTGGTGCGGTGTCTAAGACAGCTGCCTTTATAGTGTCCTTGAAACAAGTTATTGCGGACCATGATGTGTTGCGATTGAAGGGGTTTGTGGATGTTCCCGGCAAGCCGATGCGCCTTGTGGTGCAGGCGGTCGGGTCGCGTATAGACAGCTATTTTGACCGCGCTTGGGAGGCTGGAGAGAAGCGCGAAACGCGGCTGGTGGTTATTGGTTTGCACGGGCTGGATGAGACGCTGATCGCCGCTGAAATTCAAGCTGCTGCTAACGAAGCGGCTTAAAACCCATGCACCTTCTTCTTTCGCAAAAGGGTACGATTGCGGATGAGGGCGAAGCGCTTGATCTTGGCCAAAGTGTTGGAAAGATAGCGTTTTTTAGTGCTGCCGATACTGAGATTGCGAGCCTTGCGGCAGCGCGTGCGGCGCGCAATGACGGCGCGGAATTTTTGCGACTGGTGAACTTTCTCCAACTCAAACATCCGCTTTCTATTGACCAGTGGATTGATAAAACGGGGCGTTTTGCCAAGCTGATCGTGGTGCGGGCGTTGGGCGGGGAGAGTTATTGGCCTTATGGGTTGGAAGCGCTGCACGCGGCGGCGGTGAACCATAAAATCATGCTGGCGGTTCTGCCCGGGGATGACAAGCCCGATGCTGGTTTGGATCGGTTTTGCACGATTTCCAGGGACGATTGCAGTGATCTGTGGCGCTATTTGGTTGAGGGCGGGGCGGGGAATTGTGGCTCATTTTTAGCGCTTTGTGAGGCGCTGATTGAAGGCGGGGAGTGGCCCGTGGCGGCGTCCCCGTTGTTGAAAGCGGGCGCTTGGCGCTGCCCCCCTCTGTCGGCAGCGCCGACAGAGGGGGGCAGTCAGCCCACCGCAGCCGTTATTTTCTATCGGGCGCTTTTGCAGAGCGGGCAAACTGAAGCGATATCATCTCTTGTTAAAGCGTTGGAATCGCGTGGTATTTTGACCACTCCGATTTATGTCACTTCACTCAAAGATGCAGTTTCTGCTGCGACGGTTCAGCACATATTTGATGAGCTAAAGCCGGACATCGTGCTGAACACAACTGGCTTTGCCGTATCCACCGGCGGCAAGGAGTGGGCGGGGACTGTGCTGGATCATGGCGGGGCGCCGGTGTTGCAGGTGGTGCTGTCGTCATCCACTGAGGAGGCGTGGGCGGCCTCTCCACAAGGGCTGACATCGCGTGATTTGGCGATGAATATTGCGCTGCCGGAAGTGGACGGGCGGGTGATGACGCGGGCGATTTCGTTCAAATCGGCTTCAACCTTTGATGAATTTGTGGAGGCCAATATTGTGGCGCACAGACCCAAGGCAGACCGCGTGGATTTTGTGGCGGACTTGGCAGCGAATTGGGTGAAATTGCGCCGTGCAAAGTCTGAGACAAGGCGTGTGGCGCTGGTGCTGGCGAACTATCCGAACCGTGACGGGCGCATTGCCAACGGGGTTGGTTTGGACACGCCTGCGGCAACGGTTGAAGTGCTGAACGCGATGCAAAAATCCGGCTATGAGGTTTCCGATATTCCCGGGAATGGCGATGATTTAATCCGGCTGTTGCAGGACGGAACGACCAATTCGGAAGCTGATAATCGTGTCGTTTTTGAGCTATTGGAGCTCAAAAAATACGAAGCTTTTTTTGCGACGCTGTCTGCGAAAGTACAAAATGCAGTGACGGCGCGGTGGGGAAAGCCCGGCCTCGACCCGCTGTTTGTGCCGCGCGGGAAGCGGTCGGGAAGCGGTCGGGAAGCGGTCGCAGATGATGCGGAAAGCCTGCGGACGCCGCACGAAGGCGGGTTGGCGGTCGCACTGCGGCGGTTTGGCAATGTGATGGTCGGCATTCAACCTGCGCGGGGCTATAATATTGACCCGAAGCAAAGTTACCACTCGCCAGACCTTGTGCCGCCGCACAGCTATTTTGCGTTCTACTTTTATCTGCGTGAGGTGTTTGGCGTTCATGCGATTGTGCACATGGGCAAGCATGGCAACATGGAATGGCTGCCGGGTAAATCATTAGTATTGTCTAATGAGTGTTATCCCGAAGCGACGTTCGGGCCCGTGCCGCATGTCTATCCTTTTATCGTCAATGACCCCGGCGAGGGCACGCAGGCCAAGCGGCGCTCGTGTGCTGTCATCATCGACCATCTCACGCCACCGCTGACGCGGGCGGAAAATTATGGTGCGCTGAAAGATTTAGAGACGCTGGTGGATGAATATTATCAGGCCGACCCGCGCCGGATAAAGCTGCTGGGCCCGCGCATTCTGGCGCTGGTGCGCGACATGGGGCTGGATCATGATGCCGGCATTGGACGGGCAGACGACGAGGGGCAAAGCCTTGAGAAGCTCGATGCGTTTTTGTGTGACCTTAAGGAAATGCAAATCCGTGACGGGTTGCACATTTTCGGGAGAGCGCCGCAGGGGCGGCTGCTGGATGATTTAGTGGTGGCGTTGGCACGTCTGCCACGGGGCGATGGGCTGGGGGCGAATGCGAGTTTGCAGCGGGCGATTGCAGGGGATTTGTTGGGGGATTTTGTCGCTCTTTCCGCGCCGTCATTCCGGAGCCGCATAGCGGAACCCGGAATCCAGAGTGTCGAGGGTGAAAGTATTCTTCAAAATGTGAGCAGTGCTGTTTCTGACAGTGTGGCGGCGCAGGGCACTTTTCCCTCTGCCACACCGCTCTGGATTCAAGGTTCTGCTGCGCAGCCCCGGAATGACGGCATCACAGAGAGCTTCGACCCGCTCGACTGTGTGATGTCTGACCCATGGACCAGGCCAAAGCCATCTATCCTCAACGTGCTCACGTCCGACCCGTGGCGCACCAATGGCGATGCTGTTGAGCGCATCGAGATGATGGCGACCAAGCTGGTGGACGGCTCGATTGGTTGCCCTGATGCGTGGGTGAACACCAAGCTCGTGCTGGACGAAATCACCGCCAGCATCCGGCCGTGCGTCGTGGCTTGCGGCGATGCGGAAATTGACGGGTTGTTGACGGCGCTCGACGGGCGGTTTGTGCTGCCCGGGCCATCGGGCGCGCCGACGCGGGGGCGGCCGGATGTGTTGCCGACGGGCAGAAATTTTCACTCAGTGGACAGCCGCGCCGTGCCGACGGAGACGGCTTGGGAGCTGGGCAAAAAATCTGCCGAGCTGCTGTGCCTGCGCCACGCTCAAGATCATGGCGACCATTTGCGCAGCGTGGGGATTACCGCATGGGGCACATCGAATATGCGCACGGGCGGCGATGACATTGCGCAGGCGATGGCGCTGATCGGAGCGAAGCCGGTGTGGGAGCGGGCATCGGGGCGCGTCACTGGTTTTGAGATTATCACGCAGGCCATGCTGGGGCGGCCACGGGTGGATGTGACGCTGCGCATTTCCGGCTTTTTCCGCGATGCGTTTCCGGATCAGATTTCGCTGTTTGACCGCGCGGCGCGGGCTGTCGGCAAGCTTGATGAGGATAAGGCTGACAATCCGATTGCGGCGCGGATGCAGGCGGAAGCGGCGGCGATGGCGGCGGCGGGAATGAGCGCGGAGAAGGCGCAAATGCAGGCCGGCTACCGCGTTTTTGGCTCCATGCCCGGCTCCTATGGGGCGGGTTTGCAGGCGCTTATTGACGAGAAGGGCTGGGCGGAACGCAAGGATTTGGGCGAGGCTTATCTTACATGGGGCGCTTATGCTTATGGCGCAGCGGGCGATGGCGTGGCGAACCGGGCGGGGCTGGAAGCGCGGTTGTCGCAGCTTGAGGCCGTGGTGCAAAATCAGGACAACCGCGAGCATGATTTGCTGGATTCAGACGACTATTACCAATTCGAAGGCGGCATGACGGCGGCGATTGAGGCTGTTTCGGGGCGGATGCCGGTGGTCTATCACAATGACCATTCGCGGCCGGAAAAGCCGGTTATCCGCACATTGGAAGAAGAGATTTCCCGCGTGGTGCGCGCCCGTGTGGTGAACCCGAAATGGATCGCCGGCGTGATGCGTCATGGCTACAAAGGCGCGTTTGAAATGACTGCCACGCTGGACTATATGTTCGCCTTTGCTGCGACCACGGGCGCGGTGAAAAACCATCATTTTGATCTGGCATATGAAGCGTTTATCGCTGACGATAACGTGCGCGAATTTATGGCGGGTAGTAATCCCCATGCTTTAAAGGAAATGGCGGAGCGGTTTTTGGAAGCGATGGAGCGCGGGCTATGGACGGCGAAGAGCAATTCGGCGAAGTTTGAGCTGGAGGGGTTGCTGGCGGAGCAATGATGGAGTGTTTTAATTGGGCTTAATGCATTTGTGTCGTTAAAAGTGGTGGTGCTTACACCTCAGTAGTGCCGCTAGTGGATTGATCGCAACGAAGGAGTCCAGATTTGGATTCCCTTGTTTTGCTGGATGTGCGATTCAGGGTTATGCGCACAGGAATTGAGTTCAC
>JAYVRA010000095.1:0-17007 GCA_043776635.1 Phyllobacteriaceae bacterium | reverse complement strand
TATATATTATGTGAGGTGTCAGCGTAATTCCTCCATTCAACGGAAAATGTAATACCATCAAATGGCGGGGCCAAGCACCTTAAGGTCAGAACCCTAGTAAATTGGCACCGCAACAACCAAAATGCTTCCCATGGTAAAAAATGCGGGTTAGGGCTAAAGTACCTGCAGAACTAATGGATCAAGAGCACAAGTCGGGAACAGCAGTGATCACGCAATTTCAACGGCTGGCCCTCGTCGCGCTGACAGGCGCTATGCTGATGTATCCGTCGGAGATCCTCTTCTGGTCTGCGCTGCGGCCCGAACACGGACCGGTCGATCTCGCTTTGACATGGGTGGCCTACACGTTCGCGGCTTGGATCTTTCTTCTGGTGCTGGATTGGCCGCAGGTGCGGACGTGGACGGGGCTGCTGCTGGCGGGCGCGGTTTATGGCTGGGTGGTTGAGGGCGTCATCTCCGATACGATGTACCAGACTTTTCCACTTGGCCTCGTTTGGACAGGGCTCGCCTGGCATGCGCTGTTTTCGGTGATAGGGATCTGGTTCGGGGTCCGGCAGCTGCAAGCCGGTTCGCTGTACCTGTCGGTGCCAGCAATCTGCTGCATCGGTGCGGGGTTCGGGTTCTGGGCGGCATTCTGGCCATCCGAGCGCGCCGATTTCCCGGATGCCGGTGGCTTGCTTGCGCAGCAGCTTGCTGCCGTTCTGGTGTTTGGCGCGGCGCAGTGGGCTTGTGATCAATTGCCTCAGGCGGCGCGCCAGCCCCACCGCTACGAACGGCGGTCCGCTACGGTGCTACTACTGATGGCGTTTGGTGCGCGCGCGATTTTGGCTCCGTCGCCGGTTCTACTCGCGTTTCCCTTGATGCTGGCTGTGGCTTTGTGGGCTTTAAAACGCTGGGAGCGGGGCCGCGCAACCCGTCCAATGTTTGAGCGATGGGCCGGGTCGCGGCCATCCCTATGGCGCCGGCTTGAGCTGGTGTGCCTGCCCTTGGCGATGGCGGCGACTTATGCATTGATCGTGCGCCGGTTCGGCCCGGTGCCGAGTAACTACGTTGTACTGGTGGCGACGGCTGGCGTTTCCGGTGTGTGGTTCATCGGCGCGATTGCGGCGGCAGTGCGCGCGCGGAGCTACAAACACGTTTTTTTGGGTAAGTCGTGTTGACGCGTCACGGTGACAGTGCGTTTAATTAATTCGGCTTGCTTTAGCCAAACCGCGCCTGAAGCGCTCGAATTACGGTGCCAGTGCATTTAACTTATAACTCAATATAGTAAGAAATTTATTCTGCACTGCAACACATCACTCCTTTTCTCTCATTGTGTAAACCATTGTTTTGCTGTCATCACATCGTTGCCGAATGGGTTTCATACTTTTGGTGATAGGCACTGTGTATAGTTGGATAGCTCTAAACGGCGAGACTTTATGTTGATTTTTTTGGATTTGCGGATGTGTAACGCTCTTAGGTACGTGGCGATACGGTTTTGTCGTGCCGTGAAAATTATTCCAATATACCTTGCTCCTGACGCTCGTTCGCGGCATAAGCGAACAGGATTATCGGGTGACAGATGAAACAATTCTTTTTGCAGTTTTTCACATGGTGGAATGGTCAAACGCTGGGCACACGTTTTCATACGTGGCGCTATGGCACGCGCGTTGGTCAAGATGAAGTGGGCAATACTTACTATACCGGTGGCAAAGACTCAGAAGGCCGCACGCGCCGCTGGGTGATTTTTAATGGTTATTCAGAAGCGACTGCAATTCCTTCCGGCTGGCACGGCTGGATGCATCATCGCATTGATGTTGCGCCCTCCGACGTGAATTATGTCGCCAAAGATTGGCAAAAACCGCATCTTTCCAACCAGACAGGTTCTGCCAATGCATACCGGCCGGAGGGTTCAATGGCACATTCCGGCAAGCGGCCGAAGGTTACCGGCGACTATGATGCGTGGACGCCCGGGCGTTAAAACTACCATTTCTATGTGCCCATCACGATTTTGTTTGGTCGCGCTTGGCTTTGCCACAATTTACGGTTAACCGACTGTTGAGGCCCATGCAGTTACTGTGTAGGCACATTATTTGCGCATGGTAACTTTGAAATGAATTTTCGGAAGTCGGCAGTCCTGCTTGTTATGGCCCTCGCGGTGTTCGTGCAATTGGACGTAGCTTTTGCGCAAGATGAAGCGCCTGTGGATAGTGGTGCGCAAAGCGATACGAGTTCGGAAGCTCCGGCGGGAGCGAAAGCGCCTGTCGCGGTGGATGGGCCAAAGGATAGAAAAAATCCTGTAGCCGAGTTTTCCGGTCTGGATAAAATCACAGGCCGTATTATAACCTTTGATGTTTATATCGGTGAGACAGTGCAATTCGGCGCTCTGCAAGTGACGCCGCGTGTTTGCTATTCGCGTGCTGTTAGTGAGACGCCGAAGACCACTAGTTTTGTCGAAGTTGATGAGATCACCCTTGATCGCAATATCCGCCGGATATTTACCGGCTGGATGTTTGCAGACAGCCCCGGCCTCAATGCCGTGGAACATCCGGTTTACGATGTGTGGTTGAAGAGCTGTAAGGACAAGTCCGACGTGCCAGCACCTGCTCCAAAGAGCTAGGCCCTGGACCAGTTAATCTTTTAACTAATTTTGGTCAATCAGCCAACAAAATGAAACGATTACGGGTAAAACTTTGCGCTGCCGATTATAGCTGCTGCCAGCAGTTTTTTATACTCTTTACCTGTCACATCTACCGCGCCGAAGCGTTTTAGGTGGTCTGTCGTGAACTGGGTATCCAATAGTTTGAAGCCTCTGGCACGGAGGCGTTCGACCAATATCACCAGGCATACTTTGGAGGCATCGGGTTGGCGGGAGAACATGCTTTCGCCAAAGAAAACACCGCCAAGCGTGACGCCATAAAGTCCGCCGACGAGCTTATTTTCAGACCACGCTTCGACGGAGTGGCAATGGCCGATGCGATGCAGTTCGCAGTAAGCGTTAAAAATGATCCCGTTGATCCAAGTGGACGGGCGATCACCTGTAGCTTGTGCGCAGGCGCGCATGATTTCTGGGAAGGCGTGGTTGATGCGGATTTCAAAACGGCGCTGGCGGATGGTTTTGGCCAATTTGCTTGGCACATGAAAATCATCGAGCGGAATAATACCGCGCTCCTTCGGCTGGACCCAGAAAATCTCAGGATCATCAGCCGAGTCGGACATAGGAAAAATGCCCTTGGCGTAGGCGTTCAACAGGGTTTGGCTATCGAGTTGCAACGAGGTCAGCCCTTAGCAAGGCCTTCTTCAACATCCTTTGCGGCAAGGTATTTTTCCAGCCAGTGAATGTCATAGTCGCCGTTGGCAATGTCTGCGTTGCCGACCAAATCGCGGAAGAGAGGCAGTGTTGTTTTGATGCCGTCAATGACGAACTCGTCCAGCGCACGACGCAGACGCATCATGCATTCCACGCGGGTGCGGCCATGAACGATGAGTTTGCCAACCATTGAGTCATAGTAAGGCGGGATTTTGTAGCCTGCATAAACGCCGGAATCGATACGTATACCGAGGCCGCCTGGCGTATGATAATGCGTGATCTTGCCGGGGGACGGCACGAACGTGCGCGGATCTTCAGCATTGATGCGGCATTCAATGGCATGGCCGGTGAACTTAATGTCGGCCTGTGTCACTGAAAGTCCTCCGCCGGAAGCGATGCGGATTTGCTCATGCACCAAGTCGATGCCGGTGATGGCTTCGGTGATGGTATGTTCCACCTGTAGCCGGGTGTTCATTTCGATGAAATAGAATTCGCCGTTTTCGTACAAAAATTCAATTGTGCCAGCACCGCGATAGCCGAGACCTGCAACTGCGTTGGCGCAAATCATGCCAATTTTGTCACGCTCTTCAGCATTAAGCGCAGGGGAATTTGCCTCCTCCCAAACCTTTTGATGACGTCGTTGCAGCGAACAATCGCGCTCGCCCAAATGCACGGCTTTGCCCATGCCATCGCCCATGATTTGCACTTCGATATGGCGCGGCTTTTGTAAGTATTTCTCGATATACACTTCGGCATTGCCAAAGGCTGCGGAGGCCTCGGTGCGGGCTGTTGTGAGTGCCAGGTAGAGTTCGCTCTGATTATTGGCCACTTTCATACCACGGCCACCGCCGCCGGCAGTTGCTTTGATGATGACAGGATAGCCAATTTCAGCACAAATCTTTGCGGCTTCCGCTTCATCCGAGACGCCACCTTCCGAGCCCGGCACAACGGGAATACCCAGGCGTTTGGCTGTGCGTTTGGCCTCAATTTTATCGCCCATAATGCGAATGTGATCAGCGGTTGGCCCGATGAATGTGATTTTATGAGCTTCGAGAATATCTGCAAATTTAGCGTTTTCAGACAGGAAGCCGTAGCCAGGATGAATGGCATCAGCGCCAGTGATCTCACATGCAGCGACGATCTGGTGAATATTTAAGTAGCTATCGCGCGAGGCTGGCGGGCCGATGCAGACGCTTTCGTCAGCGAGACGGACATGCATGGCATCAGCGTCGGCGGTGGAATGCACGGCGACTGTGGCAATACCGAGTTCTCTGCAGGCGCGTAATACTCGAAGCGCTATTTCACCGCGATTGGCTATGAGGATTTTATGAAACATGGTGTTCCCGCCTATTCGATCACAACAAGCGGCTGGCCATATTCTACCGGTTGGCCATCTTCGAAAATAATTGCCGTAATCGTTCCCGAGCGCGGCGCGGCAATCTGGTTCATTGTCTTCATGGCTTCGATGATGAGAATAGTCTGTCCTTCTTTAACCTTCGAACCTGTTTCAATGAACGGCGGTTCACCAGGGGCAGGGCACAGATAGGCCGTTCCAACCATTGGCGAGGGTACGGCGTTTACAGAGGTGGCAGGCGAGGCAGCGGGAACAGCTGCAACGGGCGCTGCTACGGCCGCAGGAGCGACCGCGTAAGCTTGTGGCGCGGACATCATCGGTGTTCCCGCGCGGGAAACGCGGATGCGAAGTTCGCCCTGTTCAATTTCGATTTCGGTCAGGTCCGTTTCGTTCAGAATACCTGCTAAATCACGGATCAAACCTTGATCTACCACTGAATTTTTTGCTGCCATGATTGTTGCCTTCCCGTTAGAATTTTGATTTGGTTTACAGTGCAGCGATTGCGCGCAAGCCCATTAAATAACCATCTACCCCAAAGCCGATTATAATGCCTTTTGCTACCGGAGATACAAACGATTTATGCCGAAATTCTTCCCGTGCATGAACATTTGAAATATGAATTTCGACGAGGACCGCGCCAGAACCTTTGATTGCATCATGCAGTGCGATGGATGTGTGGGTGTAGGCACCCGGGTTCATCAATATTGGAATTCCAGCCGCGCCTGCTTCCTGAATCCATGTGACCAGCTCGCCTTCATGGTTTGACTGGCGGAAATCCGTTGATAAACCAAGTTTTACTGCCTCAGCCTCAACCATATTTTTCAAATCATCAAGTGTCGCGGAGCCATAGACTGCGGGCTCGCGCGTGCCAAGTAGATTGAGGTTTGGTCCGTTAAGCACCAAGATTTTTTTCTGTGTTTTAGTCATAAATTCTCAGCGAACTCTCAAAGCCTGTTTCAATCTTTATAGAGGGATTAAATTTTTAAGAAAAGTCCGCAAGCAGCGAAGAGTTACTGAACGCTTGTTGTCCACATCTCTTGTCTTCGCAGTCGCGTTTTTAACAGGTAGCGCTGTTACATTTGCGTACATTTGCGACTTTTTCAATGAGTGTATCAAGGCCCATAGCGCCTGGAACCACATAGTCTTTGATTACATACGAGGGTGTACCTGTGATGTTAAGGCCACCGGCCAAGGTATTGTTTTCCTCAAAAATTTTGGAAATGGACGGATCTTTTGAGACCTCGCGTAATTTTGTTTCGTCAGCGCCCATCGAAACAGCCAACGCAACAGCTGAGTCTTCATCGGCATGGCCGGACCCCAGCAGGGCGCGGTGATAGTCACCATATTTTTCCGGCATCATTTTGCGAAACGCTTGTGCGATGAAGTGTGCCTTTACGGAGTCCTGACCAAGGATTGGTAGTTCCTTTAGAACGAAGCGAACGTTGACATCAGATTTAACGAGTTCATTCATATCGGTAATAGCGCGGCGGCAGTAACCGCAATTATAGTCAAAAAATTCAACAACAGTAACATCACCATTCGGGTTTCCAATGATTGCATCATTGGGAGACTCAAAAATTTGTGCGGCCGAATTTGCAATGAATCTGGTCAGGCCCAGCTTGGCTTCAGCTTCTTGTTTGACTTGTAATGCAGCTTGCGCTTCGGCCAGAATTTCCGGGTTTTTTAAGAGATAGTCGTGGATGATTTGCTCAATTGCGGCCCTGTCAACTCCTTGGGCTGCCACTGCATCCGCCGCATTGGCAGATGTCGGGATGATTCCAGAATTTAAGCTGAACAGAAGACTGCCACCGCATAGGAATAGAGCGATTAGTCCCGCGTTGCCTCTCGTTTTGATATCATCAAAATAGCAGTTTAACTTTTTGATTTGCCGCATTATTTTTGAAACTGACATGTTCCACGTAATTCGAAGTTGATAAAACAGCCCGTTTTTATTCATGATTCAATTCCGTTTCCCAAAAATAATTTTAACCATTTGAACCGGCTCTTAAAATATCACCAGCCTTAATCCAAGACGGTGAACCTTTTTTTAAAACTTGCTGTGCCCGTGCTGCAAATATTCTTGCGTCATTTATATTTCCTTGCTGGAAATGCATTTCAGCTGTCGCCAGTTCGGCCTCGCCAATCTGTCCCAATTTCCCGTAGGCGCGAGCAAGATATTCATAGGCAAGGCCGTTTGATTTATCACCGCGTAGTGCCGCTGACAATTCCTTGACTGCGCCTTTTGCATCACCAGATGACAGAAGCGCTTGCCCAAGTGCTGCCTGAATTGTCGAATTTTTACCCGGATCAAGTTTCAGCGCCGTGCGGTATGATTTGGCTGCCTCTGCAGGCTTGTTGAGTTTCATGAACACATCGCCACGAATTTCGTAATAATATCCGTTTTGCGGGTCATTTTTGATAAGTGCGTTGATTTTTGTCATCGCGTCTTTCGTCGAACCACGAAGCAGCGCGTTAAGCGCATTTCCGTAGACTGCGCCAGAGTTTTTCGGGTCATCTTGGAACAGCCGTTTTAACGTATTCGCGCCTCCACCATAGGCCGCGATCTTGGCTCGCGCCCTATCATGCCGCGCTTGTAATTCCGGACTGTCTTTTACATCAAAAAATGGACTTTCGTGTGCCAGAGTTTCGAGGTTGGCGATGCGCTCCAATGGCAGTGGATGGGTGATTTTATAGGGATCAACGTGAGCACCAGAGAGGGCTAGAGAGGATTGAAACCGCTTGAAAGTAGTTAGCATACCCTTGGCCGACTGACCGGTGGCGTTCAGATAAGTCACTGCCGATCGATCAGCGGTGATTTCTTCAACGCGCTGATAGGCCAGCACAGAGCGCTTGGCTATCTCGCCACTGCCGGCTGCGATACCACTGCCGGCTCGGGCGATTTCGCCGTTTCCAGATGCAGCTCCGGCGACGCTTGCGCCCATGCCAATTACTGCCGCTATTGTTGCCATTTTGCTGGCGGCTTCTAATTTATCACGTAATTTTTGTTGATGCCCGCCCGCCAAGTGGCCGGTTTCATGGGCGAGCACGCCAATGATTTCGTTAGGCGTTTTGGCCAACATAATTGCACCGGTATTTATGAAAATGCGCCGACCGTCAACAAAGGCATTGAATGACGGGTCGTTGACCAGCACGATTTCAGTTTTGCCTTTAATGCCGGCTGCCGCCAAAATTGGTTTTGCGTAGTCGAGCATCAGACGTTCAATTTCTGCATCACGAATGATTTGCGGGGGAGCGCTTTGAGCATGAGCAGCACTAACGAGCGACAGCAAAACAAATGCTGAAGCTGACAAATAACTGTACAGTGACGCAGGTGAGGGGTGTGTTGCCATGCCCTGTATGTATCCACTTTTGACACCGTTAGGAAGTGCCGCGATATTCGTTAGAGCACCGGTCGCCGATATAGAATCAGCGCATTGCTCTAAGTCCTTGTTTTGTCGCATCGTTTTAACGCGAAACCGCACACACTTTTGCGAACGATGCGCTAGCCGATTTGTGATTAGGCTTTCAATCCGGCGAATATGCGGCAAGTTCATATCAAAAAGGAAAAGGCCCGGAAAATCCGGGCCAATTCACGATCACTTGTAGCAAAGTGTGTTCATTCGAACTCCTCTTGCTCTAAAAGAAGCCTTTGCGTTGCCACCAACCGCCCTTGCGCGGCTTACCATCGACTTCCCGTTCTTCTCCGGTCGAGCTTGAAACGACAGGCTCGCCCGGAATGACTGCTTCGCTTTGAATTGCTTGCTCGTTGGCGGGCTTTTCATGTTTCACTGAAGCAACTTCAGTTTCTACAGTTTGCCCGGCAATCGCTTGCGCAACGACTTTGGGTTTGCGGCCGCGAGTTTTTGGCGCTGCCTTTTCCTTGGGTGCTTCGGCTACTACAGTCTCGATGTCAGCGGCAACATCAGCTTTAGCCTTGGGTTTGCGACCACGTGGCTTAGTGACTTTTGGCGTCTCTGCTTCTTCAGTGATTGCGTCGGGTTGCATGGCAACAGCAAAAGGATCAGTAACTTCGGCCTGAATCTGTGCAGTCATAGCATCGCCATTGGCTTCCATTTCGGTTTCGCGATTACGGCGACCACCGCGACGGCCACGGCGGCGCTTCTTCTGGTCGTTGTCCTCATCAACTTTCGCTGATTTAATGCCATCTGCGATTTCGCCTTCAGGTTCGACACCATCTGTTCTTTCAGTGTCACCGGCAGATACGCTGCCTGATGTATCTTCCGCATCATCAGACTTGCGCCCGCGACGACGACGACGACGCTTGCGCTTATGGTCCCCATCGTCCTTCTCAGAACGTTCACTTTTAGCCTCGTTCTTGCGGGAGGAGCCTTGCGATTTTTCTGCTGCCTCACCTTCACCTTCATCTTCATCATCGCTGTTTTCAGCGTCGATTTCGACGTTTTCGATTTCCACGACATCAAGGTCAGCTAAATCTTCCGGCGTTTCAATGAAAGCAGGTGCAATGATTTCGCGCGGTGTACCGGTCGCAAGATCGCTCTTATCAATGACCACATGCTGAGCCCCGACGCTTTCGTCGGCTTCAAGTATGATGGTGAGACCAAAGCGGGCTTCAAGATCCAGCAACGTCTGGCGCTTTTGATTGAGCACATAAAGCGCGGTCGCTACTGATGTTTTGACGATCAAATCATTGGTGGCGCTGCGCAGCAGATATTCTTCAATTGTGCGGATAACATGCAGCGCGACGGACGATTCAGAACGCACATGGCCTGTGCCGCCACAGTGGGTGCATACCTGCATGGTGCTTTCAAGCACGGAAGCACGAATGCGCTGGCGCGACATTTCAAGCAGGCCAAAGTGCGATATTCGACCCACTTGGATGCGCGCGCGATCGTTCTTCAAATTATCTTTGAGGCGTTTTTCAACTGCGCGGTTGTTGCGCTTTTCTTCCATGTCGATGAAGTCGATGACCACAAGTCCGGCCAAATCGCGCAAGCGAAGTTGACGGGCGACTTCTTCTGCCGCCTCCAAATTTGTCTGAAGTGCTGTGTCTTCAATCGAATGTTCACGGGTCGAGCGGCCGGAGTTCACGTCCACCGAAACGAGCGCTTCGGTCTGGTTGATTATGATATAGCCACCGGATTTCAGCGTCACATGTGGTTGGAGCATACGGTCCAACTGCGGTTCGATGCCTGCGCGGGCAAATATTGGCGTGGAATCGCGGTACGGCTGGACCATTTTGGCATGGCTCGGCATGAGCATACGCATAAAGTCTTTGGCTTCGCGATAACCGTTTTCACCGGCAACCAGAATTTCCGAAATGTCCTTGTTGTAAAGATCGCGGATGGAGCGCTTAATCAGGCTGCCTTCCTCGTAAACAAGGGCAGGGGCTTGCGACTGCAAAGTGAGATTACGCACTGTCTCCCATGCGCGCATTAAATATTCATAGTCGCGCTTGATTTCGACCTTTGTGCGGTTGGCGCCAGCGGTACGCAAAATAACGCCCATGCCTTGCGGCACTTCAAGTTCCTTTACGACGTCTTTGAGACGCTTGCGATCTTGCACGCTGGTAATCTTGCGCGAAATGCCGCCACCACGACCGGTGTTTGGCATCAAAACCGAATAGCGACCGGCCAGAGACAGATAGGTGGTGAGAGCCGCGCCCTTGTTGCCGCGCTCCTCTTTGACGACCTGCACCAGCAAAACCTGACGGCGCTTGATGACTTCTTGGATTTTGTACTGACGACGCGACGTGCGGCGGCGCATAGGCATTTCCTCCATAGCGTCTTCTGCGCCGATGGATTCGATGACTTCCTGCTCTTCTATATGGCCGTCGCTATCGTCGTCTTCGTTCTTATCGCGGCGTGAGCGACGCGGGCGTTCCTGTGCTTCGGATGTTTCGCCAGCCGATGCGTCCTCAGAGATCGCATCACCTTCTATGGTCATTTCCATGACGGTTGGAGATGGGCTATCTGCACCTTCAGCGGCTAATTCCTGATTTTCGACGTCGCTAGAGGCAGTTGATACCGCCTCGCCATCTGCTGATTGCTCAGCATTTTGATTTATGCGACTGCCACGGTCACGGCGCTTGTTGCGGCCATTGTCACGGTTATTTTCACGTGCCGGGCGCGGCGCTTCGTCCTCCTCGTCTTCATCAGCATGATCGGCAGCCTCAGCTTCGAGCAAGGCTTGACGATCCGCAAACGGGATTTGGTAATAATCCGGATGGATTTCGCTGAAAGCCAAGAATCCGTGGCGGTTGCCGCCATATTCAACAAAGGCTGCCTGCAATGACGGCTCAACACGGGTTACCCGTGCTAAATAAATATTGCCGCGTATTTGTTTTTTGTGTTGGGATTCAAAGTCAAATTCTTCTATCCGGTTGCCGTGAACCACGACAACGCGCGTTTCCTCCTGGTGGGAGGCGTCGATTAGCATCTTGTTTGCCATTTTGTATAAACTCCCCGGTCAGGTACGAGCCAAGTCCGCAGGTGCGCAAGTAAATGCTGCGCAACGCAAAACGGCTGTAGCTTCCGGATATTAAACGGTTCGTTTGGCTTGGAATGATCGTAGCAAAGGGACGAAAGGTCGTTGGACCAATTCCGTACTCACCCTTTGTAACACTTACAATCATCTTGCTCCGCCTAAACGAACGACCCATAATTCGGCCCCGAACGAGGCCAGCGAATGCTCAATTGAGCGGGTGTGGAGAGTCACACCATTTTTTGCCGTGAAACACGTCATCGTGTGAACCGGCGCGAACCATCTTGAATCCTGTACTTTTAAACTGTGATTAAGTGTTGCGGTGGTTGTGAAGCCTGCTAATTATTAGCCAGCACACGCCCGCTTGACACTCCATCAAGCACTGTAGATTCCATTTTAGTATTATGGCTTGTAACGCAAACAGGCAAGGGGCATTAAATGCGTAACATTGCGCATCTGAAAGCCAATGGAGTGGCCGGATAGTCGATAAAAAAGGATTGATTAACTAAATCTGGTTAGTATTTGTTAACCGGTAACCAAATCAAAGTACCCGCGCCTTCATTACCAAGGATTGAAACTTGCGAAATATTGCAATCACTATAGCATTGTTTCTATACTTTTTGGCAGCGACAGCGGCCGATGCGCAAGTAAAGTTGATGGCTTCCGATTTTCGCATATCCGGAAACTCCAAAGAAACCCGCCTTGAAATGGATTTTGACGCAAAGCCTGATGTGCTTGCAGGCTATTTGTCGGGGCCATACCGATTGGTACTGGATTTACCTGAAGCTAGTTTTGCGCCGAAAATGGCTCAACCTAAATCTGGATTTTTACCGAACTCCGTACGCGGTGGCCTGATACAGGCGGGGCGTTCGCGCTTGGTTATTGCTATGAACGGTCCGTTTCGCGTGAGTAATCCTATCATTACACCCTCTATGGACGGGCATATTTTCACGATGTCCGTCATCGTGACATCGACTACTAAAGACGAGTTTTCTCATTTGATGGAAAACCAAATGATGTCGACAGCTTCAATAGCCGGCGGTAAAAGCGATCGGGTCGGGGGCGAAAAGCAAGCGGTAGACCGTCATTTTGTTGTTGTTATTGACCCCGGCCATGGCGGAATTGATGGTGGTGCGGTCGGTATCCATGGCGTGGTAGAAAAACAATATACACTGGCATTTGCGAAAGAAATTCGCGATCGTTTCAAGGACAATAAGGATATTCGTGTATTCTTGACGCGCGATGACGATCGGTTCATTGCTCTCGATGAACGTGTGCGGATCGGCCGGCAGCTAAATGCCAACCTTTTTATATCGATACATGCCGACACTATCGCCAATCCGCTGTTGCGTGGTGCAACGATTTATACGCTGTCTGATGAAGCGTCTGACGATGTCGCCCACCAAGTTGCGCAGCAGGAAAATCTTTCCGATGCGATTGGCGGCGTTGATATCAAAGTTGATGACAAGCAGGTTGCTGACATACTTATTGAGCTGACTCGAAGGGAAACGATGCAGTTTTCTATAACCTACGCCAGATCAGTGGTCTCACTGATGCAGGAGAAGGTGAAGATGATCAATAATCCGCAGCGTTCTGCCGGTTTTCGTGTTTTGCGTGCTCCTGACATTGCCTCGATTTTGTTGGAGTTAGGATATTTGTCAAACGCTGACGACGAAAAGCAAATATCTGATCCGACATGGCGCAAGGGCGTTTTGGATGTGCTGGAGAAATCGATTGTGGAGTATGCTGCAAAAAGGAATGTTGCGCTGCAATAAATTTGGTGAATTCGCACGGCACAGGCGCCACGATTTGAGTGATTGAATTTGATACCAAATTGCCCTTCGGTAGTATTTGCTTTAACTTATGTGATTAAAGAACCGATTCTAATGATAAGTAGGCTGACTTCACGGGTTTGCCGCAATTACCGGTAAAACACATAGCGGGTATGGTTGATTGGAATCAGACTTACGTTACTGGATGCAAATACGTGTTATATGAGCCCGCAGGATATTGAATGATTAGGCTACTTGGGTATTTTTTTGGCATTGGCGCACTACTATTCCTGCTGGCAGCTGGCGGAGTGGCGGTTTATATCTCCAATTTAGCCAAGGATTTACCCAATTATCAAGTTTTGGCGGAATATGAGCCTCCGGTAACAACCCGCATTCACTCTAATGATGGTGCGCTAATGGGCGAATTTGCCCATCAAAAACGGCTCTATTTGCCGATCCAAGCGATACCCGATCGCGTTAAGGCCGCATTTATTTCAGCCGAAGACAAAAATTTTTATGAACATCCTGGCATTGACATCTATGGTTTAGCACGTGCGATTGCGACCAATTTGCAACACATTGGTTCAGGACGCCGTCCGATTGGTGCTTCGACAATCACACAACAGGTGGCTAAGAATTTTTTGCTGTCTTCCGATCAGACGTACAATCGAAAAATCAAGGAAGCAATTCTTTCGCTGCGCATTGAACAAGCTTATTCCAAAGACCGAATTTTGGAACTTTACTTGAATGAAATTTTCTTTGGCCTGCAATCGTATGGGATAGCGGGTGCAGCCCTAACTTATTATGATAAATCTGTGAGTGAGTTGACTATTGCTGAAGCAGCTTATCTGGCGGCTCTTCCAAAGGGACCGGCAAACTACCATCCGTTCCGCGAGACGGCGCGAGCGATTGAACGACGAAATTATGTGATCGACCAAATGCTGGCGAACAAATACATTTCGGCTGATGAGGCAGCGACTGCCAAGGCCGAGCCTTTGGGGGTGAATATTCGCACTAACAGCTCTTATTTGTTTGCCTCTGAATATTTCACAGAGGAAGTCCGTCGTGAAATTGTTAGCCGATATGGCGAGACATCGCTTTATGAGGGCGGCCTTTCAGTCCGCACCACGCTGGACCCGAAGCTTCAGGTTTTCGCGCGCGCCGCTTTGCAGCGCGGCTTGGTTAAATATGACGAGCAACAGGGCTATCGTGGTGCTTATAAGACAGTCGATATCGGGGCAGATTGGGGCAAGGCGCTCGGTGCCTTTGAAAGCTTGCCGGATGTGCCCGAATGGACCCTATCGGTGGTGCTCGAAGTAAGAAGCGACAGCCTTTCAGTCGGGCTGCATCCGTTGCGCGATGCAACGGGAGCTTTGACACCAAATCGAGACACGGCGACGATATCGCTTGATAATTTGAAATGGGCCCAAACCTTGCGCGTGGGCGGCAAGAGGCAAAAAGCACCATCACTTGACGCGGAATTTAAAGTTGGTGACGTCATCTATATTGAGAAGCAGGAGAATGGTGACTGGCGGCTGCGTCAAATACCGGAAGTATCCGGCGCATTGGTCGCAATGGACCCGCATACCGGGCGCGTGCTGGCAATGGTTGGCGGTTTTTCTTATTCGCAATCGCAATTTAATCGCGCCATGCAGGCCCAGCGTCAGCCCGGTTCGTCGTTCAAGCCTTTTGTCTATGCGGCAGCACTTGACAATGGATATACGCCTGCGTCTGTTGTTCTCGATGCGCCGATCAAAATTGATCAAGGCGGGGGACTTGGGATTTGGGAGCCTAAAAATTATGGCGGTGAGGCTGCCGGGCCATCCACATTACGCGGTGGACTGGAGAAGTCCCGTAACTTGATGACGGTTCGCCTGGCCAAAGACATGGGTATGAAGCTGGTCGTTGAATATGCGCTGCGATTTGGTGTTTATGACAAGATGCAGGCGGTTCTCTCGATGGCACTTGGTTCTGGAGAGACGACAGCAATGCGCATGGTTTCGGCCTATGCGGTGTTCGCTAATGGAGGGCGTGCGATCAAACCGTCGCTGATCGACCGGATACAAGACCGATTTGGCAAAACAATTTTCAAACATGATGAACGCGGCTGTGAAGCCTGCAATGCCACCAGTTGGCTCGACCAACCCGAACCGGAACTTACCGATGATCGCGACCAAGTCCTTGATCCAATGACTGCCTATCAGGTTACCTCTATGCTTGAGGGCGTTATCCAGCGCGGCACGGCTGCAAACATTAAGGATATTGGTTTTCCAGCCGCCGGTAAGACCGGAACAACCAACGATGAAAAAGACGCTTGGTTTATTGGTTATACACCAGACCTCGTTGCCGGAATTTACATCGGATATGATCAACCCACCCCTATGGGCCATGGTTCAACCGGGGGAGCGTTGGCAGCTCCGATATTCAAGGAATTTACGCAGAAAGCATTGGCGGGTAGACCGCCTGTTGATTTTAGGGTGCCGGACGGCATGACTATTGTTGCAATCGATCGAAAGACGGGTATGCAGGCTTTTGGCGCTGGCGCCGGAGTTATTATGGAAGCATTCAAGCCGGGCACCGGACCCGCCGATTCGTATTCTGTGATTGGCGGCGACGAAATTGCCGGGGGGGGCTCCAAGGAAATTTCTCCAACTGCGGCCAAAGTTATCCAAGATGGTGGCGGCGGTCTATTTTAACTATAGAACACTTTACACACGTAGTTTGGGGCAATAATGACCAAATACGTTACTCATTATGTCGGGATTGAATAAATGCGCGCGGAAATGGAGTTTCTCGTAGAAGAAATTAAGCAGGCACTCAGCCTGCTGAGGAGGCATCTTTGACTGGGATCAAGCGGTTAAGCGGCTCGGGTATTTAAACGAACGGGCCGAAGATCCAAATCTGTGGAACGACGCGCAAGAGGCGCAGAGCTTGATGCGTGAACGCCAGGAAATTGACGACAGCATCAACGCGATCAACAGTCTTGGTACATCACTTAATGACAACATTGATATGATTGCACTAGGCGATGATGAGGGCGACGATGAGGTTGTGGCGGAGGCTGAAGAGGCTATCCGTCAAATCATGGTTGAAATCAAGCGCCGTCAAATGGACGCTCTTCTTTCGGGCGAAGCCGACAAGAATGATTGCTATATTGAGGTTCACGCGGGTGCAGGTGGAACTGAAAGTCAGGATTGGGCGTCAATTTTATTGCGTATGTACACGCGCTGGGCTGAACGCAAGCGCATGAAAGTCGAAATGCTTGAATATCATGATGGCGAAGAAGCGGGAATAAAATCTGCAACTTTGCTCATTAAGGGCCTCAACGCCTATGGATTTCTCAAGACTGAATCCGGTGTTCACCGGCTGGTGCGAATTTCTCCCTATGATTCCAATGCAAGACGCCACACTTCATTTTCAAGTGCCTGGGTTTACCCTGTTGTTGACGATTCCATCGATATTCAGGTGAGCGAATCTGACTGCCGCATTGATACCTATCGTGCATCGGGTTCAGGCGGTCAGCATGTCAACACTACAGATTCGGCCGTGCGTATTACGCACATACCCACAAATATTGTGGTTCAGTGTCAGGCTGACCGCTCACAACATAAAAATCGTGCTACGGCATGGTCAATGTTGCGTGCGCGGCTTTATGAGCATGAATTGGAAAAGCGCGAAACGCAGGCCAATAAGGAAGCTGCGTCAAAGACCGACATCGGCTGGGGACATCAGATACGCTCCTACGTGATGCAGCCCTATCAAATGGTCAAAGATTTGCGTACCGGCTTCGAAAGCCCCAGCCCGCAAGATGTGCTGGATGGTGATTTGGACGGGTTTATGCAAGCCGCCCTTGCGCAACGGGTGCAAGGCGGACACGCGGATGTTCAAGACATTGATTAGGTGTTTAGTCATGGCAATAGTGACGCTCGGCGGCGCCGCTATCTCGATCGGGTTTGGACTGCTGTGTCGTCTTTTGGCACGCCGCTTAATTCCAGTATCGTAAAGTTCGCCGTCATTTAGTATCGAATTATTGTCACACCTCTTCCAAACCCCGCCACGGAGTCCCCCCTCTGGCGATCTTCAAAAAAAGTGGAAGCGGGGCGCTTCTCCGGAAGCGCGGGTATTGCAGTGGG
>JAYVRA010000094.1:0-17010 GCA_043776635.1 Phyllobacteriaceae bacterium | reverse complement strand
ACAGCGAAGCCAAACCCTTCACATGGCGCGCAAACCCAGACGAAATCATCGCTGCCAGAAATCGGGGGTTCCAAATGTTGGAATCAATCCACTAGTGTCCTTTTACCTCGCGTTCTGCCTAATTGTATTTTGTGCATCGGGACACAATATCTACAAATATTCTTGATCTGATGAGGGAACCGTATGGACGAAAAAACAAAATTTCATTGGGCAGAAGGTATGAGGTATGCCAACGAGGGCATTAAACTACTTTTTCTTTTGAACGGTGCTGCCACCATCTCAATTCTTACATTCGTAGCCAATGTAAAAGATGGCTCCGTTTATTTTGTTTGCAGCATGGTTTTTTTGCACTCGGAGCAGCAATGGGGCCGGTGGCCATGTTGCTCGCCTATCTAACCCAATTACAATATGGGAACGGCTCCCATACCGCTACTTAGTATCATTACTGGACATATCGGGTCGTTGCCTTAGCCTTAGCTCTATTTATGGTAGGGATAATCTGTGCGGTGCTCGGCTTAAGAGAGCATAATAATCTGGCCTTTGAGATGAAAATATTTTCTCACTACACACTGCGAATTGGCTCGTTTGGTTATTAGGCCCACGCCTAACCCTCACCGCCGCGCGATGATCTCTTCGCCCGCAACCACCATTCTCACCCCCAAATCGCCGGTCTTGCGGCGCATGAGGAACCTCGGGCGCTTTACGGAATAGCCCAAGCGGCGGCGTTTGGTGTGGCTTGCATCCACTTTTACTTGGCCGATTGTATCTTCCAGTGCACGCGCCACGCCGTCGCTTTCTATGAGCAACATTGGCAGGCCCAAGCTTTCGGACCATGCGCGCCAATCAGCGGCGACATCGTCCAATGTATCGGCCACAAGCAACGGAACGGACAATTGCGGGTCGTTGTGCAGCAATTCAAGCGTCACTGTAACCGCGCCGGATTCATCTTCCAGCGCCCGTGCAGCCACCCCTTTGAAGGCCCGCGCAGGCAGCGCGATCGTCAGCGGCAGGCCACTTTTTGGCAATTTGCGTTTAATCACCACGCCGCGACGATCTATCGTCATCGACACATCGCCATTGTCTTCACGCCCGGCGTAAGAGACGATTTGCGGCAGCCGGAACGGATCCAGCCGCATATGTGTTCCAGCCCAAACGGGCTTCAGTGCATGGTTCATTTTTATTTCCCTGTAACTCTTGAGAGCCGGTTTTCCGGTCTTCCCGTCGGGCTATTTTTGGCCTCGTTGGAGTGGAAGTTACGCCAAGCACATGTCTGTCCGCTTAAATTTTTAGGTTAAATTTTCACTGCTTTTTGGTTTGGTTACCGAAATGGAACCAGCGCAAGTTGCCGGTCATAGTTTTGGCAAGGGAGGTGAAATCGCGTTAGGATATGCGGCTTGCGATGCGAAGCGTTCCAAGGCATTGTTAACCACTTGAATCGCGGAAAAGCCGCATGGAGGTGGATAATATGAGCGAATTACTATGTTTAGAGCTGGCAATACTACTGTGGTATGCGCATGTGCTTATACAAGCTATGTCTGCCAAGCGCGAGTTTGGCGATGCCTATCTCTTCAGCCCGCGTGATAAATTTTTACCGGTGAAGGGCCTCACCTATGGTCGCGCATGCCGCGCACTGGAAAATTTCACTGAAAATTTCGCACCATTTGCCGCCTTGGATTTAGCCTTGATCGCCACCAGCAACACCGGCGGCATCGGTGCAACCATCTGGGTCATCTGCCGCATTGCGTATCTGCCCTGCTATTTGTTCGGCATAAATTACGTGCGCACGGGGTTGTGGGTGGGCTCGCTCTTGGGCTTGGCGCTGATGTTGTGGAGATTGTCGGGGTATTGAGGAAATTTGCTCAACTCTCCCCGTCATTCATTAGGGGAGGGTTATGCAACGATATTTTGACATTGTGCACTTTATTTGGTACGTATTTTAGTGAATGATCTCAAAAGGTTAACTGCAAAATTCTTTTAATCCGATTCCGGAAAATTCCATTACGTGAATGGTTGCTTTCACTTTCTTCGGATGATCGCAAGTCAATTGGTGATGACATTCGTGTGGCCGAATTTGGCTGGCCGATAGGAATGCCACTGTGCCGCTTGGAGCTGATTTAGCTAAAGCACTTTCCCCGGGTTCATCACCCCTTTGGGATCAAAAGCGGCCTTTATGCGGCCCATTAAATCCAGCGCGGTTTTATCTTTAAATCGCGCTAGCTCATCGCGCTTTAATTGCCCGATGCCATGCTCGGCAGAAATAGACCCGTCGTATTTGGCCACAATATCATGCACCAGCGCGCTCACCTCGTGCCAGCGGGCAAGGTATGCGGCTTTATCCGCGTCAACAGGCTGCGAGATATTATAGTGCAAATTGCCATCGCCCATGTGGCCGAAAGTGCACAAGCGCACCCCCGGTATCAGTGCCGCAACGGCGGCGCCCGCCTCATAAATAAACGCCGGAATGCTTGCCACGGGCACAGAAATGTCGTGCTTGATCGACCCGCCCTCCGGCTTTTGTGCCCAAGATAGATTTTCGCGCAGGTGCCAGAATGCATCGCCTTGCGCCAGCGAGGCGGCAATCACGGCGTCGTCAGCGTCACCGCTTTCCAGCGCAACCGACAGAAATTCCTCCATGCCATGGTGCGCATCTTCATGCGAGCGCACAGACGAAAACTCCACCAGCACATACCAAGCGTGAGGCTTTTCAAGCGGGTCACGCGCGCCGTCAATATGGCGAACGGCAAATTCCATGCCTATGCGGGCGATAAGCTCAAAACCTGTAAGCGTGCCGCTCTCCTTGGCGGCGTTCAGCAGCGCCAGCGCTTTTGCCGGGCTTTCCGTGCCAACAAATGCCACCGCCTGGCCTTTAGGTTTGGGAAATAATTTCAGCACCGCCGCAGTAATAATGCCAAGCGTGCCTTCCGCGCCGATGAACAAACCGCGTAAATCATAGCCGGTATTGTCTTTGGCGAGGCGCTTCAAGCTATGCATAATCTCGCCTGTGGGCAGCACCACTTCGAGGCCCAAACAGAGTTCCCGCGTGTTGCCATACGCCAGCACAGCTGTGCCGCCGGCGTTGGACGAGAGATTGCCACCGATCATGCAGGAGCCTTGCGAACCCAGCGAAAGCGGAAACAAACGGTCGATTTTGTCCGCCGCGTCTTGAATGGTTTTCAACACCACGCCGGCTTCAACCACCATCGTATTGCCGGTCGCATCCACATCGCGGATTTGGTTCATGCGGGCGAGCGAGAGGATTATTGCGGTGCCGGAACTGTCCGGCGTTTGCGCACCGACAAGGCCCGTATTGCCGCCTTGCGGCACGATCGGCGTCTTGGTCTGGCTGGCCAGCTTCATAATCGCAGACACTTCATCCACCGTTTTCGGCTTCAAAACCAGCGATGACTGCCCGTGATAGAGGTCGCGATTTTCAGTGAGATGCGGCGCTATGTCGTGGGCTGTTACCAGCGCGTTGGCCGCGCCGACGATAGTCGAAAACCGCACAATCAGATCTTGATCCAAGCTCATATTATATCCCTTGGTGCCGCAGCGCGGGTCAGCCGGTCGTTGATTGCTTCGCCCAGGCCTCTCATGGTGATTGGCTCTACGGCTATCGTCGCCGCGCCGGATTGGTCCAGCCGGTTCAAATAATCAAACAGGTTCGTCGCTGCCTCGTTCACATCGCCAGTCGCGGATAAATTAAGCACCAGCGTCGCATTTTCAACGCCGCAAAAACGACTCGGGCCGAATGCCAGCAGCGCTTCACCAGGCAAAATCCGCACTGCGTCCAGTCGCACTTTTGCTCTAGGGGCATAGTGCGAGGCCAACATTCCCGGGGCTTCAATCGCCAGACGTTGGTCCTCCCGCTCCAGCTTCACGCCAAGTACCGCCTCAATCTGTTCCGCCGAAATCCCGCCGGGGCGAAGCATCCGCACCCTGCCCTCTTCCACTTTTATGATGGTGGACTCGACCCCGACCGGCGATGCGCCGCCATCCAAAATCAACTTAATCTTCCCGCCCAGATCCGCATCTACTGTCTCAGCCGACGTTGCGCTGATTTTGCCGGATGAGTTTGCACTTGGCGCCGCGAGCGGCCTGCCCAGTTGCGCAATCAGTTCCCGCGTCGGCCCTTGCGGTATCCGCACGCCAATCGTCGGTAGCCCCGCTGTTACCAGCGAGGCAATTTTGGAGCCTGCCGCCTGCGGCAATACCAGCGTCAGCGGACCCGGCCAAAAGGCTTCCGCCAGTTTCTGGCTCATCTCATCAAACACCGCAATCGTCCGCGCCATCTCCATATCAGACACATGACATATAAGCGGGTTGAATGACGGTCGGCCTTTGGTCTCGTAAACTTTGGCAACGGCAAGCCCGTTGGTGGCATCCGCCGCCAGTCCGTAAACCGTCTCCGTCGGCACGGCAACAAGCTGACCGGCCTCGAGTAATCCTCGCGCCGCCGCAACACCCTTTTCGTCCGCTTTGCGTATCATATCCGTATCAATCCCGACAGCCCATTTGCACCTACAACGCCCAAACCAGCGCTGCAAGCAAACTTCAATATTCATTAAAATTGTATCGACCATTTCAAACGGACTGAAATCTATAATTGCTATTCTGCTTCAACAGACAAACAGGCGGGAGAGCCTTATGAACCATTTTAAGACACTGGCACTTGGCTTGTTGGCGGCCGGTTTTTCGCTATCCTCAGCGTCAGCCAGTTCGCTGGCAAGCGATGGCCCAATGCAAAAAAAAGCGTGGCCGTCAATTATCTATTTGGGTGATCCGGACCCTTGCGGCAACAATGCCTGCGAGCCGCAAGAGGCGGCGGCAGAGCCTGTTTCAGATAAAAATGCCGCGCTGGTCGATGCCTTTGGTATGCCGACACATATGCCAATCATCATGAGACCGAGCATGGATCAGGGCACACCGGCGGCAACCGCCGCTGCCAAAGCGGCAGTGGCCGCAACAGCCAATGCTAAAACACCGGTCACTCCAGCCGCGCCAACGCCAAAAAAAACGATCGCAGATCACACAGCGCCAGTTAACGCTGCCCCCGCTGCCGATGGAGCTTTAGTCCCTCGTGTGGCCGCAGAAGAACCAAAATAATCAGCCAACAATTTTTGAGAAATCGGCGATCCTTGTGGTCGCCTTTCTTATTTCTGCCAACAATGCCAAACGGTTAGCGCGGATGTCAGCCTCCGGATCATTCACCATCACGCCATCCAAAAACGCATCAACGGGTCCGCGCAGCTTGGAAAGTTCCATCATAGCGCCTGCGAAATCCTCCCTTTCAACAGCAAGACCGGCCTTATTGGTGGCATCATTCAGCGCTTCAAACAGCGCAGTTTCCACGGGCTCGTTAAACTGGCTCCCATCGATAACATACTCGATTTTCGGGCCATTCTTCTCTTCAGCCACTAAAAAATTCACCGCCCGCTTCGTGCCCGCTACAAGGCTTTGACCCTCGTCGGAGTTGATGTAGGCAGAAAGCGCCTCGACTTTACGGGTGATCATAAGCAAATCATCGTTGCCCGCATGGCCGGTCTCCCCACTTGCGGGGGAGATGTCTGACAGGACAGAGGGGAGCGCGACTGAGTGCTGAACTCCGCCAGACATCACCGCCTCAATAATATCATGCCGCGCACCTTGGTCACGGAGGTAGCCTTTCAGGCGATAGTGGAAGAAGGCAAGGAGGTCAATCACATCAACATTAACATCTCGACCATTAATTGTGCGGGACTGGGTCAATTGACCAGAAGCCTTGAAGAAGTGCTGCGTTTGGTCTGCGGTTTTGTTTGCCTCAAATTGAGTTTTCTTAACTCTGGCCATCGCCGGAATCATTATGGTAAGCAAGTCGACCCGCACCCCCCGCTCCAGCACAATCCTAATTACCCCCAACGCCGCGCGTCTCAAGGCAAACGGATCCTTGCTCCCCGTTGGCTTCTCATCAATCGCCCAGAAGCCCACCAGCGTGTCCAGCTTATCTGCCAGTGCCACAGCTATCGCCACCGGATCAGACGGCACGCGGTCTGTTGGGCCTTGCGGCTTCCAATGGTCTTCGATGGCCGCGCAGACGGATTGGTTTTCGCCTTGAAGCACCGCATATTTACGGCCCATCAGGCCTTGCAATTCCGGAAACTCGCCGACCATTTCGGATTGCAAGTCTGCCTTGGCCAGCACTGCCGCGCGGTGGGCGAGTGCGGCATCCGCGCCAACCAAAGGCGCCAATTCTTCCGCCAGTTTCGCAATTCGCAAAACCCGCTGGCCCTGTGTGCCGAGCTTGGCGTGGAACGTCACGTTCAAATGGTCCAGCCGCGCCATGCGTTGGTCCAGCGGCTTATCCAAATTCAAATTAAACTTCGCCGCTGAGGCTTTCAACTGGTCCAAATCTGGCACATTGGCCTGATCAGTCTTCCAGAAATGCACGGCATCAGACAGCCGCGCGCGCACGACTTTGCCATTGCCATGCACAATTTCCTTACCGCCGTCTCGCGCTTCAATATTGGCTATCAGAATGAATTTATTGGATAAATTACCATCCTTACCGCGCGTCACGAAGCACTTTTGATTGGTCTTAATGGTAAGGCGGATGACCTCGGCGGGGATTGCCAGATAGTCCTCCTCGAAACTGCCCATCAACACAACAGGCCATTCGACCAAACCGGAAACCTCCTCCAGCAGCGCCTCGTCTTCCACCAGTTCAAGGCCGGAAGCGAAAGCCAAATTTTTGGCGTCGGCAAGAATAATTTCCTTGCGCCGGTCCGCATTGAGCACGACCTTGGCCTTTTCCAATGATGCCACATAATCATCAAAGCGCTTGACCGTGATTGCGGCAGGCGCATGGAAACGGTGGCCGTAGGTGATATTGCCGGCACGGATGCCTTCAACTTCAAAGTCAATGATTTCAGGCTCTTGGCCTTCGCTGCCAAGCAGGCAAATGATAGATTGCAGCGGACGCACCCATTTCAGCGAACCCGCTGTTGCCGATGCCTTGCCCCAACGCATAGCCTTTGGCCACGGAAACTCGCGGATAATTTTCGGCATTACTTCGGCGATAACTTCAGCCGCAGTCCGCCCGGGTTTTACTATATGGGCAACATAGAACGCGCCCTTTTTCGGGTCTGTATGCACATGAGCTTCACTAATATCGGTCAAACCCGCGCCGCGCAAAAAGCCTTGGATCGCGCCTTCCGGCGCGCTTGTGCTCGGCCCCTTGCGCTCTTCGCGCACATCGGATGAACGAGCCGAAAGCCCGCGAATATCCAGTGTTAAACGGCGCGGTGTCCAATATTCGCGCACGGCTTCGTAACTCAGTCCCGCCTCCACAAGCGCATCCGTCAGCAACTTTCTCAAATCGCCAGCCGCCTTGCGCTGCATACGGGCCGGAATTTCCTCGGAACGAAGTTCGATAAGTAGATCGGGCATCACACGGCCTCCGCTTTATTGGTCCAGCCACCAGCCTCTGTTTGCAAATATGCCTCACCGCAGGCTTTTGCCAAGTCGCGCACGCGGAAGATATAGGCTTGGCGCTCGGTTACAGAAATCACGCCGCGCGCATCCAAAAGGTTGAAGGCATGAGAGGCCTTGATGCACTGGTCGTAGGCCGGTAGCACCATCTGGTGCGGCGTGCCAGCCTCGCGGTTTGCGCCTGCTTCCAAAAGCGCATTGCACTCGCCCTCGGCATCTTCAAAGTGGCGCAGTAGCTTTCCGGTGTCGGCATATTCAAAATTATGCCGCGAGTATTCCTGCTCGGCCTGCAAGAACACGTCGCCATATGTGACTTTTTCATCGCCTTCGAGACCGTTGAAATTGAGGTCGTAAACATTGTCCACACCCTGCACATACATGGCCAGACGCTCCAACCCGTAGGTCAATTCGCCCGCCACAGGGGCACATTCGATGCCGCAAACCTGTTGAAAGTAAGTGAACTGCGAGACTTCCATGCCATCGCACCAGCACTCCCACCCCAGCCCCGACGCGCCCAGCGTCGGGCTTTCCCAGTCGTCTTCCACAAAGCGGATATCATGCAATAGCGGGTCCACGCCAATCGCCGCCAGCGAGCCAAGATACAGCTCTTGCAGGTTCGACGGGTTGGGCTTCAGAATGACCTGATATTGATAATAATGCTGCAAACGATTTGGATTTGTCCCGTAGCGACCGTCCTTCGGGCGGCGCGATGGCTGAACGTATGCGGCCTTCCACGGCTTTGGCCCCAGTGCACGCAACGTCGTTGCCGGATGAAACGTGCCCGCGCCCACTTCCATATCATAAGGCTGCAACACCACGCAGCCATGATCCGCCCAATAGCGGTGAAGGGTGAGAATCAGCCCCTGAAACGAGCGGCTCGGGTGCATGTGTGGCGCAATGTCAGTCAAAATAGCGTTCCCGTGTTGGGGCAAAATGTTTGACAGTCTCTATTCAGTCGGGCGTTAAGGGTCAAGCCAAACCGGCTGCCAGAGCAGCTTGCAGCCAAATGGCTGGAGTGATTTATCCATTGAAACCACTGTAAGTTCTTCCACGGGGGCTTGGCCGGCAATCAACCTGTCGAAGGGATCGCGATGACTGTTGTCAAATGCAGCGGCGGCGTGGGCAGCAGTCACGGGAAGCAACTAAAAGTCCCGCGCAGCGCAGGCATCATCAAAATTGGCGAATAGTGCCGTGGCTTCGGCAAGTATGTCCCGTCAAAATTAACAGGTCCAGACCTTAGCTGAAATAACACGCCAATTCTCCCTGTCTATCACCCCTTCTTGTCCGTATTCGCCTCCGCCACCAGCGGCTTGCTGTTGGCCATTTTGGCTTTTATTTTTACATTATCCACTTCGTCCGACTTAGCATCCAGTGCATGTTGCCACTGAAAATTTGCATCCAATTTCCGGCCCACGCGCCAATAGGCATCTCCTAAATGATCGTTTATCGTTGCATCGTCGGGACGAAGACGGATGGCATCCAGCAGCTCTTTGGCGGCATCGTCAAATCTGCCCAAACGATAGTAAGCCCAGCCCAGTGAATCAACGATATATCCATCATCAGGCCGAAGCTCGACGGCTTTGCGGATCATTCCAAGCGCCTCATCAAGATTGATGTTTTTATCAACATAAGAATAACCCAGATAATTCAGCACCTGCGGATTATCTGGGTAAAGCTTAAGCGCAACTTTAAAGCTTTCCTCAGCAACAGGAAATGATTTAGTACGGTCGTGAGCAATTCCACGCTGGAAAAAAAGGTTCCAGTCTTTGCGTTCAGGTGCGCCAATTGCGACAATTGCCTTATCATAAGTGGCCGCAGCAGCTGTAAAATTTTTGGTGGATGACTGCACGCCGCCAAGCGCCGTGTAGACGCGCGGATCGTTTGGAACAGCCTCCATTAGTTTTGTTAAAAGCGCTATAGCTTCGTCATTTTTATCAGAATCAGCAAGATTCAATCCGCGCTGTAATTCCGCCCCGCGCTTGTAGGGTGAACCATCCGGAATCTGCGCATAATAGAAAATAGCTATTTCCGGTTGTTTTAAACTTTCGGCAATTGAGGCCAGTTCCAGTAGCGTGGCATCGTTGCCGGGGCGCGCGGCCAACGCCATTTGCAGATACATTTTCGAAAATTGTTCCGAGCCCTCACGGTGGACCGCAGACCCAATATCAAACAGCACTTCCGCTATTCCCGCTTTTGCATCAGGAACTAAAAGACCAGGCGTCGCACCTGCTTCAATCGCTTTTTTCAAGTCGATCAGAGGCGGCCGCTCTGGCGCAATTTCAAGGCCGCGCGCAATAATGCCTAACGCCAAATCCTTTTTGCCATCGCGGGCATAAAAGCGGGCATATGATTCCATCATCCGAAGCCAGCTGTCCGGTTGGGTGGCGACCTCCGTACTGTTTGCGGCGTCTTCATAAGCCGCAGCCGCTGCAACCTTGTCGCCGCTGGCATCTAATATCAGCGCTTTGTGGATTGACTTGAACAGCTCTACCCATTGCGGGCCCTGAATTTTGGCAATCACAGCAACGGCATCGGCACTTTTACCCGCACCCTGTTTTACCCATCCCGTCATCAGGCTGGTTACCAAGCGATCAAGATCACTTTGTTGCGATAGTTTTAATAGTGTTTCCGCATCATCCCATCGTTGTTTGGATACCGCATCAATTGCCAGTGCAACGCGCGAAATGCGTTCAATTTCAGGAACCGCCTTTAACTTTTCCGCATAGGTAAGCGCTACCTCAAACTGCCCGTTTGAAATCAGCCCCATCAGCAGGTTTTGCTCAAAATTTGTGTTGCCAACATCAAAACCCAATGCTTGCTTATAAAATGCAACCATGTCGGGAACGTCATTGTCCGCGTCTGCCACCTGCGCGGAAAGCAACGCACCCGTTAACGTGCGCGCTGGCGTCAGGGTCTCCGTAGCCGCCCAAATAACTGACGTCGATGCCAGAAGTGCCGCAACCGCCAATGATAAGCAGGTAACTCTTATTGTCATTTGAAAAAATCCTGATCCGCCTAAGCCCGCTTACGGCAAGGCCACCGCAATTTACTAAAGAGTATCGCAACTAGAGCAAGGTGCGTTTAATTGAACCCGTTTTTATCAGAATTCGCCCGGTTCCTCGGGCGAATTATGCTCCAGAGCGTACATTGTTCGAATAAATCCAAAATATCCAGATTCGCCCTGTTCTTGAGCCCAATTCTGCTTCAGCTTCAACGCGATGCACGCTCGACTACACGATGGCTTTTTTTGGCGGTAGCGGCAAGCAAATCTATGGCAGACATAATCAACTATCAGTTATTTGTAGCATTATCGGCGAAGTGTTTTGCCAACAGGCCCGCATGAAACTGCGCCAGCTCATAGCAAAATGTCAGTTCGCGGTCGCCGGCGTTCCAGTAGGCATTGGCTTCCCCACAAACTTTGGCGTGAAGCACAATTCCCGGCTTGAGCTTATATGTTGTAGAAATTCCCGCCTTTAATACGCCAAGCAGATCTGCCTGCTTGACCAGCGCGGCGTAGGGCGCAAGTTCGCCGGACGGCACGTCGTCATAGACAATACTAAAATCATCTTCGGAATTATCGGTGATAACGCTTGGTTCTAAAACTTTCGTCCAGCTGGCTTTAGCGCTTTCATATTCGCCGGGGCAGCTTTCACGGCGCGAGTCCGGCAGTCCGGCACCGTCGGCAAACTCTTTAAAGCGCACAGGATCCTGACCAACCATCAGGCACACCATCGCGTAAGCGCGTTGCTGGTCGACGCTGTGCTCGTCCCAAAATGCGTATTCATCTCCAGCCGCTTGCGCCGCCTCGTCGGATAAAAACCAGCCGTCAGCAGCGTCCGTCAGCGCCTTGTCGAGCGTCTCATCATGGCCCTCCAACAATATAAGTGTAGAGAGCGAATCGACGGCATCCTCTTCTTTGCCGAGAACCGGAATTCCGATTTCCGAGATGAGCATATGACCCGCTTCATGGAACAGTACGAAAATCGCATTACCAAAAACAAATTGAAGGCCTTCGGTTTGCTGATCTTCACTCAGCCCTTCAAATTCCTTGGGCAGACTATCTTTATTTATCTCTTCAATTCCGTATGCGAAGGCACCGGAATTTGCAGACATTAAAGCGAATGCGGCAAAAGCCAACTTGGCAGTAAGTTTCATGAGTTCCCCTAAGGTGCGGTAAATTTACGGGTTAAACTATCGTTTCGATGATAAGGGAAGTGAAGTTTTCAAGTGAAGTTTTTATGTAAGGCTTTAGAACGGGCAAGCGGCGTTTACGCCGCTTTTCCAATCACTTACTTCAATCACTTACTTATCAAATGTCACTTCCGGATTTTCACAAATGTTCAAATCCGTCAGCATATGCTCAGCACCTGTTTCATCAACTGCTTTCAGGTCATAAAGACATTCCGCGCTGCCGTCGGCAATGGTTACAGTGCCATTCATTCCACCCTCAAGAACGTCTTGACCGAGAATATCCTCACCCCATTTATCTTCATTGGCAGGTGACGCATAAAAAGCGTCTATCTGATACGAGCTGTTATTCGTAAGATTGAACTTCACTTCTTCGGCGAAAGCCGCAGTTGAAACTATTGCAAAAAATGCAGTGGTGGCGAGCATGGTCTTGGTCATATATATCTCCGGTTATGTCCGCTTAGTGCGGGTTAGCATGTGCAAAATAACACAATTTTAGGGCAAATAAAGACGGTAATTACCGTGACTTTTCAACCGGTTAATTTTAACTTTGCAATACTTTAGAGGGTAGGAATTCAATCGGGAAAATCGTCAACGTGTATCACATGGAAATGGGCCCGCAGGCCCATTTTGATCAGTATGCCCGGAAGGTCAAGAATTTTTACCTGGTCAGCCGCTTATACGTGACCCGCTTGGGATTAACGCTCTCCGGTCCCAAACGCCGGATTTTATCCTGCTCATATTCTTCAAAGTTGCCTTCAAACCATTCAACATGGCTATCGCCTTCAAAAGCCAGAATATGCGTGGCGAGACGGTCGAGGAACATGCGATCATGGGAGATGATAACAGCGCAACCGGCGAAGTTTTCCAGTGCGTCTTCCAGCGCCGATAGGGTTTCCGTATCCAAATCATTGGTCGGCTCATCGAGCAGGATAACATTGCCGCCGGTTTTCAGCATTTTGGCCAAATGCACGCGGTTGCGCTGGCCGCCGGAAAGGTTTGCCACCTTTTGCTGCTGGTCACCACCACGGAAATTGAACGTCGAGCAATAAGCGCGGCTGTTCATTTCAAACTTGCCGATTTTGATAATATCATTGCCGCCGGAAATTTCTTCCCAGACATTATTAGTGCCCACCAACAAATCGCGGCTCTGGTCCACATAGCCAAGATGCACGGTATCACCGAGCTGTATCGTGCCGTTATCGGGCGTCTCCTGCCCCGTAATCATGCGGAACAGCGTGGTTTTACCCGCTCCGTTTGGCCCGATAACGCCAACAATGCCGCCAGCCGGCAGTTTGAATGACAGGTTTTCAATCAGCACCCGGTCGCCATAACTTTTTGTGAGACCCTCAGCTTCAATAACCAGCTTGCCCAAACGTTCGCCTGCCGGAATGAGAATCTGCGTTTCAGTCGGGCGGCGGCTCTCGGCCTCTGCCACCAAATCGGCGAACTTATTAATACGCGCCTTGGACTTGGTTTGCCGCGCCTTGGGGCTGGAAGCAATCCACTCACGCTCGCGCTCAATGGCCTTCTGGCGGCTGTCGTCTTCGCGGCCCTCTTGGCGCATACGCTTGGCTTTGGATTCCAGATAGGCAGAGTAATTGCCCTCGTAAGGAATGCTCTTGCCGCGATCCAGCTCCAAAATCCAGCCTGTCACATTGTCAAGGAAATAGCGATCATGGGTTACGATCAGCACGGAGCCTGCATAGGCGCGCAAATGCTTTTCAAGCCAGGCAACAGTTTCGGCGTCCAAATGGTTGGTCGGCTCATCGAGCAGCAACAGGTTCGGCTTGGACAGGAGCAACTGGCACAGCGCCACACGGCGGCGCTCACCGCCGGATAACTTTGTCACTTCGCTTTCGGCAGGCGGGCAGCGCAGGGCTTCCATCGCCATCTCAACTTGGCTATCCAAATCCCACAGATTCTCAGCGTCAATAACGTCTTGAAGCTTGGCAGCCTTGTCGGCGTTCTCGTCCGTATAATCCATCATCAGCGCGTTGTATTCGTCCAGCACCGCCTGCTTTTTGGCAACGCCGACCGTTACGTTTTCACGCACTGTCAGAGCCGGATCAAGATAAGGCTCTTGGCTCAAATAGCCGACAGTCGCGCCTTCCGCCAGCCACGCTTCGCCTGTCCAGTCCTTGTCGGTGCCCGCCATAATGCGCAGGATGGTGGATTTGCCAGCGCCGTTCGGCCCCAAAATACCAATCTTGGCATCGGGGTAAAAAGACAAATGCACATCATCGAGGACTTTTTTAGCACCGTAAGCCTTAGTCAGGCCGGACATATGATAGATAAACTGGCGAGCCATTGCGCGCTGCACTCCACGTTTGGAAGGAAAGTTGGCGCACTCATAAGGGTAAAGGCATGGATGAGCAAGGTTTGCGAAAACTATTCACTTTCCATGATGGCATTTGGACAAATATGGCAATATATCTTAAACATCAAAATCTACATAAATAATTGAAAAATATAAATATATCCGTCATTCCGGACAGGCAAAGCGCTGATCCGGAATCCAGAGCTGAGGGCGAACGAAGCATATTTACAAGGGCCGGATTTCCTTTTTTACACATCCTTATTTCCTGCACACATCTGGATGCCCGGTTCCGCTGCGCACCCGAGCATGACGGCCCTGTCTTGGAAATTAAGTTTGTCTTGGAAATTAAGTTTGTCTTGAAAATTGAGTTTGTGGTCTCCAGTTCAGCCAAAAAATCTGAGCCGGACCTTGGTTTTCCAAGTGTCCGGCTCTCCCCTCTGGACACCGCAAGCGACAAGGATGGGGTCGCGCTCACGGTGACAGAACTCTTCAGCGCATAGAAGCCGGCTTGGCCTCGTCAGCACTGGCAAAATTCGAAGAGCACCGGACCTGCAATTTTGCAGCGACCGGTGCTCTTGGTGTTATCCCGGCAAAGCCAGACTGGAATTTTTTTGCAGTGCACACAAGGTTTATTTTTTTATTCTTCAATATTTTCAGAGACTTGCATTAAAAATGAGCAATTGCACATTATCGTGCAAATGTTTTGAACTGAATTTGGGCAGTTGACTAATGCGTAAGCGTAAAGCAATTATGTAAAGTTGAAGGGGATTCAAATGTTCGCGCAAACCAGCCATATCTTGTCACCATCGGGCGCCAATCTTTGCGTTTATTATGAGCCGGCGCAGGGCAGGACACGTGGAATCGTCCAGATCAACCACGGGCTGGCGGAACATGGCGCGCGTTACGCCCGCTTTGCAGAATTGCTTAGTGCCAGGGGTTTTCATGTTTACGCGCACGATCATCGCGGCCACGGCAACACAAAGGTTCCCCACGCATCAATCGGCAGCTTTGCCAAGGGTGAAGGCTGGCAGTTGGTTTTAGACGATACATTATTCATGCGCGAAACCGCGCGCGCCAACCACCCTATATCTCCGCTCATCGTTTTCGGCCACTCCATGGGCGGTCTCATCGCCTTGAACTCGCTCAACCGCGACCCGCAAAATGTCACCGCCGGTGCCATCTGGAATGCCAACTTCTCCGCCGGACTATTAGGCCGTGTTGGCCAAGGCATCCTAGCCGTAGAGCGCATGTTACTCGGATCGGATGTCCCATCCATCATGTTACCGAAACTCACGTTTCAAGATTGGGCCAAGAAAGAAACCGACGGCCGCACCGCCTTCGATTGGCTCTCCCGCGATGCCGCCGAGGTGGACCTTTACGTGAACGATCCGCTCTGCGGCTGGGATGCCTCAGTTGGGATGTGGCAAGATGTATTCCGCATGATTTTCCACGGTGCGGATAACCGGAACTTCGCCGGTCTGCACAAATCCATCGCGCTCCACCTGCGCGGCGGCGGGCATGATCCGGCAACGGATTTTGCCAAAGCGACAAAAGCGCTGTCTGACCGATTTGGAAAAATGGGCTTCAGCAACGTTACGACTGTGATTGGTCCTGAAAACCGCCACGAATGTTTGAATGACACCAACCGCGATGAAGTGATGGCGCAATTTGGGGGCTGGCTTGAAGAGGTTGCGCCGTGACAGGCGGCTCCGGCTTTGCTAACGGGTAGAATATAGCCATAATTTCCAAGCAGACGGATAAACCCCTCATGTCAAATGCACCGCTAAAAGGCGTTCGCGTGCTCGAACTGGCCCGTATATTGGCGGGCCCTTGGGCGGGGCAGACGTTGGCGGACCTTGGGGCGGATGTCATCAAGGTGGAAAACCCCGGCAGCGGCGACGATACCCGTTCATGGGGTCCGCCGTTTATCACCGGCAAAGACGGCGCGGATTTGGGTGCTGCCTACTATCACGGCGTCAACCGCAACAAGCGCTCGGTGACGGCAGATTTGAAGACGCCGGAAGGCCGGGATTTCGTGCGTCGCCTCGCTGCGCAGTCGGATATTTTTATCGAGAATTTCAAGTTCGGCGGCTTGGAGAAATATGGCTTGGACTATGCCAGCCTCAACAAAATCAACCCGCGCCTCATATACTGCTCCATCACCGGCTTTGGCCACACCGGACCCTATGCCTCATTTGCGGGGTATGACTTCATCGTGCAAGGCATGTCCGGCCTCATGTCCATCACAGGCGAGCGCGACGGCCAGCCGATGAAAGTTGGCGTTGCGGTCGCCGATCTGTTTACCGGCGTGTATGCCGTCGTCGGCATTTTGGCAGCCTTGCGCCACGCTGAGAGAACCGGCCAAGGCCAGCACATCGATATGTCGCTGCTCGATACACAAGCTGGCGTGCTCGCCAACCAGAATATGAATTTTCTTGCTACCGGTATTTCGCCTTCTCGCATCGGTAATGAAAACCCCAACATCGTGCCTTATGAAGTCGTCCCCACTTCCGATGGCCATTTGATTTTAGCAGTCGGTAATGATGGTCAGTTCGCCCGCGCTTGCAAGATACTAGGGTTGGACGATTTGCCTGTGGATGTCCGCTTCGTGACCAATGAAGCCCGCGTCACCAACCGTGTGGTGCTGCGTACTTACATCACCCCGCAAACCATAAAGTTCACCCGCGCCGAATTGCTCGCCGCTTGCGAGGCCAACGCTGTTCCCGTAGGGACGATTAACACAATCGGCGAAATGTTTGATGACCCGCAAGTCAAAGCCCGCGCTCTTCGCGTTGATCTTCAGGACAATGACGGCAACATGATTCCAGGAGTGCGAACACCGATCATGATGTCGAAAACGCCGCTGCGCTATGACACGCCGTCGCCAAAATTGGGTGAGCATCAGGCAGACGTGCTGGCAGATTTGGAAATGTGGGAGCGGCGCTAGTGGATTGATCGCAACGAAGGAGTCCAGATTTGGATTCCCTTGTTTTGCTGGATGTGCGATTCAGGGTTATGCGCACAGGAATTGAGTTCAC
>JAYVRA010000093.1:0-50346 GCA_043776635.1 Phyllobacteriaceae bacterium | reverse complement strand
GGTGAACTCAATTCCTGTGCGCATAACCCTGAATCGCACATCCAGCAAAACAAGGGAATCCAAATTCAGACTCCTTCGTTGCGATCAATCCACTAGTGATCGTGGCAACGTCGGCATTGGCGAAGGCAAAGCGTAGATAGCCCTCTTGCCCCTCGCCGAAATAGACACCGGGCAGCGCCAAAACGCCATAGTCAAATGCAAGGCGCTTGGCGACGCTTTCGGAGCTTTCATTGGTGCAGCCATGCCCGATGAAAGCGAAATATGCCCCGCATGTAGCGAGCGTTAGCTGCGGCAGCGATGCCATAGTTTGCCGTAGAGCCTTTTGGCGGTTCGTAATTTCTTTCCGGTTGTCCTCTCGCCAATCTGTTAACAGCGGTATTGCTTCCGCAATTGCCGCCTGCGCCGATCTTGGCGGGCAGATTTGCAAATTATCCATAATTTTGGCGATTTCGGCGATGAGCGCGGGTGCTGCGATCACCGCGCCGAGTCTGTGTCCGGGAATGCAGAAACTCTTGGAAAATGAGTAGAGACCGATGAGGCTGTCCTGCCATTTGGCTTGCGAGAATAGCGAGTGAAGCCCGGACTTATCCAAAAAGTCGCGGTATGTTTCGTCGAGTATCAGCCAAATGTTTTTGGCATGGCACAGTTCCAGAACGTCTGCCAACAGCTTTGCCGGATAGACCGCACCGGTCGGATTGTTGGGCGAAACCAGCGCCAGCGCCTTGGTGGTCGGCGTGATGGCTGCAGTGATGCCTTTGAGCGTCGGGAGAAACCCGTTTTCCGCCGGGCAAGCCACCCGGTCAACGCGAATACCCATCATTGCCAGCGTGGTTTCATGATTGAAATAGCCGGGATTGGTCATCAATATGGCATTGCCCGCGCCCGCCACCAGCATTGCAGCGCACACGAAGGCCTGGTTGCAACCTGCTGTTATATTGATATTTTCTGCAAGGATATTTGCACCGTAAATCGCCGAACATTCAGCGGCATAGGCCGCTCGAAGTGACATTTCGCCCTCGTTTGATCCATAGCTGGCATAGGCTTTTGATGATGCCGCTTTGCCCAGCAGCGCCAGCAAATCATCATGCGGCGGATAACCGGGAACCGCTTGGCTCAAATCAATCAACGGCCCGCGGGCTCCCCCATAGGCTTTGCCCCAGCCTTGCACAGTCGATATCGGCGGTGCGGCAAGTGAGGTGACGAAGGGATTTAGCGCAGGGTGGGTGACTTGGGACATATTTCAAAAATCCATAGAAATGCTGTGCGCTATGTGTCGCAGTTTCGCAGGATTGGTCAATCGCCGTGAGGGGTATTCTCTACTCAAGCCGCCGGATAAATTGCGCAAACATCATAGAGCCTTCCGGCCACGGGCCATGGCCTGAATCAGCATTGATGTGTCCGGCCTCACCGGCATCGACGAACTGCGAGCCCCATGCTGTTGCCAGCTCTTGCGCCACTTCAAACTTGCAATAATGATCGTTGCGGCTTGCAAACAAGATGCTTGGAAACGGCAGTGGCTGGCGCGGATAGGGGCCGAATGTCATGAGATGTTTCGGACGTATGGTCGGGTCTGCCACGTCCGGGGGCGTGACGAGAAATGCGCCTGCGATGCGCGTGGTCATTTGCGGCAGCGCGTGGATGAATGTCGGCACGCCGAGCGAATGGGCGACGATAAGCACCGGTTTTGTGGCCATGTTCACGGCGTCGGCAATCTCGCGGGTCCAATCCTCAAGTTTTGGCTTGGACCATTCCTTTTGCTGCACGCGCCGTGCTGTGGAGAGTTTGTTCTCCCAGCGGGTCTGCCAATGATCCTGCCCGGAATTCATGTAGCCCGGGACGATGAGAATATCTGTGTCTGTAACTTTCATGGGCATGAAATAGCGATTGGCCGGCTGCTTCGCAAGATAGATTTATTGTTCACAATTATAGAACGACTTGTCGTAATGCACCTTACTTGCGGTGAACAATGAAATGCCCGATATCAGCGGTAACAAGTTTTAGGAGATTACCATGTCTGAATTACAATTTGCCGCCACCACGCCGGTTTCCGTGGGTAAAGTCGGCCTCAAAGCCCGCGACGGGCAGGCCTTGGCTGACTATTATAAGAGCGTTGTGGGCCTTAAAGAGGTGTCACGCCGCCCCGGCGTTATTGTTTTGGGCTCGGCTGAAGACGGCTATTTTGAAATCGAGGAAGTGAAATCACTGCGTCAGGATGATCCGCGCTCGGCCGGTCTGTTCCACACTGCCTTTCTATTACCTAAGCGCGCTGACCTTGCCCGCTGGACGCAGCATGCGATTGACAACAAAATCCAGATCGACGGCGCGTCTGACCATTTGGTTTCGGAAGCGATTTATCTTACCGACCCGGAAGGCAACGGCATTGAAATCTACGCCGACCGCAAGCCGGAGGGCTGGAAGCGGGATGGCAAAAATGTCAAAATGGCGACCGAGCGGCTCGATTTCCAAAATCTGCTTACGGAAATTGCCGATGGCAAATCCGGCTGGCAGCGCGCACCGGACGGCAGCATGATCGGCCACGTCCACTTGCGCGTCGGCAATACTGAGGATGCTGAAATCTGGTGGCACGAGGCCATGGGTTTTGACACAGTCGCCCATTATGGCGGCCAGGCGGTATTTCTTTCCACCGGTGGCTACCACCACCATATCGGAGCGAATGTCTGGCACTCTAAAGGTGCGGGCAAACGCGATGTGGATCGCACGGGTGTAGGCTGGGTGGAGATGAAATCGAAAGCCGGTGTTTCCAAGAACTTGGAAGACCCGTGGGGGACTGAGATACGGGTTGTTCCCGGCTGAATATCAGCGCGCGAAATAGGCAAACGCATCGTCGCCGCCAAGGAAATCGCGATATACCTTGCCGTGATAAACCACAAGGAAGCGCGGTGCGCCGCCGGTCGACTGCATTTGATCGCGGATTGCCTTAAGGCTTTGCGGCCGGGCGGCATCTTCGCGCAGGTCTTGGAACGAGCGGACATTGACCCTTTTAACGCCATAGCCATGCGCTGCCGCTGTACTTTGCAAGGCGGACAAGCCGTTCTGATTGAACGCGCCGCACGTGCTGCAATTGGCGGCGTCAATGTGGATGATGTAGGCATTGGCGCGGGCGGCTGCGGGCAGGGCCATGGTCGCCATGATCATGGCAATTAACCGGATAAGTTTTAGAAATCCACGCCGTTTCATTTCAGCGACGCCCGCACTTCAGCCAAAATCCTGGCGCTCTCGCCTTGGCTGATCCGCGAGATATCATCCTGATATTTCAGCAGGACGCCAATCGTATCTGAAATAGTCTCAGGATCGAGCACCAGTTTATCGAGCTCGGTGAGCGCACTTGCCCAATCAATCGTCTCAGCAACACCGAGCACTTTGAAAAATTCAATCTCGCGCAGCTTTTGCACGTAGGCGACGATTTCTGCGGAGAGGCGATCATTGGCGCGGGGCACTTTGCGGCGCACGATGTCGAGCTCGCGGGCCGCGCTTGGATAGTCCACCCAATGATAGAGACAGCGGCGCTTCAGAGCATCGTGAACTTCACGGGTGCGGTTGGTGGTGATGATGACAATCGGCGGCTCTTCGGCTTTTATCGTCCCAAGTTCGGGAATAGTCACTTGGAAGTCTGACAGCACTTCCAAAAGGAACGCCTCAAACGCCTCGTCGGTGCGGTCGAGTTCGTCAATCAGAAACACTGGCGCTTGGCCCGCCTTGCCAGAAAGCGCTTCCAGCACAGGGCGGCGGATGAGATACTTCTCCGAAAAAACATTGCGCTCAATCGCGCTGCGATCATGGGTGCCGGTTGCCTCACCCATGCGAATTTCAATCATCTGCGCAGCGTAATTCCACTCATACACAGCTGACGAAATATCCAGCCCTTCATAGCATTGCAGGCGAATGAGCGGACGGCCCAGCGTTGCGGCCAGCACCTTGGCAATCTCAGTTTTGCCAACGCCCGCCTCGCCTTCCAAAAACAAAGGCCGCTTCATTTTAAGTGCCAGAAACAGCACGGTCGCCAGCGCACGGTCGCCAACATAGTTGCCATGCTCCAGCAGCGCCAAGGTCTCATCGATTGAAATTGGCAAGGGTAGCGTGGCAGTCATGGTGGTTCCGCTCAGGTTAAATCGTATGGTAGCCGCGATGAAGATAGACAAGCGGCGACAGACTAGCGCCGGTCTTAATGGCTGTCACCTCGCCAAATAGTACACGATGGGTGGCAACATCTGTGGCGTCAATCAAACGGCATTCAAATGAGGCAATAGCGCCGGTGAGCACAGGTGCGCCGGTGTCAATCGTCTCCCACTCTCCCAACGCGAAGCGCTGGTCTTGGGTGAGATGCTCCTTGCCCGAAAAAGCCACGGCCAACGGCTTTTGCTCCGCACTCAAAGTATTAAGTGTGAAAACGCCATTTTTCTCAAACACAATATTCAGCGGATTGTTGCGATTGAGGCAAACCAGCAGCGTGGCGGGATTATCTGAAACCGAGCAAGCGGCAGACACGGTGACGCCGCGACGTCCATGCGCACCATCAGTAGTCACCACATGGACCGCCCCCGCAAACCGGCTCATCGCCTCACGGAATGCTACCGAATCAACATTTTTCAATTTCAACAAATTGGGCATCCAAACAATATTTCTGCGCGGGCAGTTTCCAAATCTCCCTATAGTGCCATCGTGGCATGTCTGTACAGGCAGGTTTGTCTGTATAGACTGGTTTGGTGACACCGGGTGTTGCCGCTGGGCCTGGATTTCGCATATGGTGCAGCTATGCGTTTGAAAACAGCCCTCTCGATCAGTCTATTTGCCGGATTACTGTTCCTCCCGATTGGAACAGCAATAGCGCAAGTCAGCATTGGCGGCATAAAAATAGGTTTGGCTGCACCCTTATCCGGCCCGTTCAAACTGTTGGGCAGACAAATGAAAGCCGGAGCACAAGCCGCCGCCGGCTCAGTTGGCGCAACGCTGGTGATCGTGGACGACCAATGCACGGACATCGGCGGCAAAGCGGCGGCGGAACAATTTGTGGCGGAGAAGGTTGATGCCGTCATCGGCTTTACCTGCTTTGAAACCATTACAGCGGCCTTGCCCGCGCTTAAAGCTGCCAACATTCCCACCATAACTTCCGGTGTTCGCGCCAATAGCTTGACCGACAACAAACCAAAATCCGGCTTTCTGGTGTACCGCCTCAGCCTGCGCGACAGCATGGAAGCAGACGCCCTTGCCGCGCAGCTTCTTCCCCGCTGGCGCAACATGCCATTTGCTATCATCGATGATGGCACAGTCCACCCGCGCGACCTGGCAGAATCGCTACACCAAGCGGCGCTTGATGCGGGGCTGAAACCGGTATTCACCGACACCTTCCGTCCGGGTCTGACAAACCAAGCCGCACTGGCGCGGCGGTTACAAAAGTCCGGTGCGACAAACGTGTTCGTCGGCGGCGATGTCGGCGACGCGCTCGTGCTCTCCAAGAATGCCAAAGATTTATTTTCTAAAGATTTGGGAGGCTTGGAGCTAGCCATCGGCGAAAGCGACGATCCGCTTGATGCCAGCGGCGACCACGGCGAAATCCTCAGCGTCACCCCGCAAGATCCGTCCGCCTTGCAGGAATCCATAAACGCGGCGACGCAGCTCCGCCAAGCGGGCATAGATCCGGATGGCAACGCGCTGCGGTCTTACGCGGCAGTCGAAATCGCCAACGCCGCCTTCAGCGCCGACCCCGCACAGTCCTTGAGCGAACGCATTGGAACGGGAAATTTCCACACCGCGATTGGTGCCTTAAGCTTCGACGCCAAAGGTGACTTAGTGCAAAACAACTATGCGCTGACTCATTTGGTGAATGGACTTTTCGTGCCCTTCGCTGCCGCACCCGTACCCGCGCCATGAGGTTAAACATTAAAGGTTTGGTGCTTGGCATGATCGTATGGTCAGCGGTGAACACGCTGAGCCTCATTGTCAGTCTTGCCCTGCAAGGGCGGGGCATTACCCCGGGCGCGGATCTTCTTGTGCTGATTTTCAGCCTCGGCGCAGCGCTGGCTTACCTGCTCTCGCGCGTTCTCTTATACTTCACATCCGATAAATGGCTGCCGACCCAGCGCTTCGCCGCTGCATTCATTATTTTATGCGGCACAACGATTGGCCTCACGGCGATGTTGTTTGCCTACCAGTTTCAGGACTATTATTCGCGGTGGCACGACGACCACTTGTCCAAGCGGCTGTTATTTGAAACGGTTTTCACCATCCTGTCGGCCTGCTACCAATTTCTCGTGTTGGCCCTGCGCAACTATTTCCCCATCGGCTTCATCGGATTACTGGGGGCAAGTTGGCTTTTTGCCATAAAGCGCATTTGAGATTCTAAATTGCTTCTGTTAGAGCGCTTGCAATATCATCATCAAACATGGAGACGAGCCAATGATCCCGCGCTATTCACGCAAGGAAATGGTTGACATCTGGTCTCCGGAGACCCGCTTTCGCATCTGGTTCGAAATCGAAGCACACGCCTGCGACGCGCTGGCCGAAATAGGCGTCATCCCGAAGGAAGCTGCCAAAACCATCTGGGAAAAAGGCGGCGCGGCAGAATTTGATGTTGCCAAGATTGACGAAATCGAAGCTGTTACCAAGCATGATGTGATCGCGTTCCTCACCCACCTTGGTGAATTCGTCGGGCCGGATTCGCGCTTCATCCATCAGGGCATGACTTCATCAGACGTGCTCGACACTTGCTTTGCCGTGCAGCTGACCCGCGCCTCGGACCTGCTTTTGGCCGACATCGACGGCCTGCTGGCCGCGCTGAAAAAGCGCGCCTACGAGCATAAAGACACAGTCACCATCGGCCGCAGCCACGGCATCCATGCCGAACCAATCACGTTCGGCATCAAGCTGGCGCTGGCCTACGCCGAGTTTTCGCGCTGCCGCGAGCGGCTGGTCAATGCCCGCAAAGAAATCGCCACTTGCGCCATTTCCGGCGCGGTCGGCACGTTTGCTAACATTGATCCGCGTGTGGAAGAGCATGTCGCCAAAGCATTGGGGCTGGCTGTAGAGCCGGTGTCCACGCAAGTCATCCCGCGTGACCGCCATGCCATGTTCTTTGCAACGCTGGGTGTTATCGCCTCATGCGTCGAGCGCCTCGCCACCGAAATCCGCCACTTGCAGCGCACCGAAGTTTTGGAAGCGGAAGAGTATTTCTCGCCCGGCCAAAAAGGCTCCAGCGCCATGCCGCATAAACGCAATCCGGTGCTGACTGAAAATCTCACAGGCCTCGCCCGCATGGTGCGCTCGTTCGCCATGCCGGCGATGGAAAACGTCGCGCTGTGGCACGAGCGCGATATTTCGCACTCATCCGTCGAGCGCATGATCGGCCCGGACGCCACGATAACGCTGGATTTCGCGCTATCCCGCCTCACCGGCGTCATCGACAAGCTGCTCATTTATCCGGACAACATGATGAAAAATATGAACAAGTTCAAAGGCCTCGTCCACTCCCAGCGCGTGCTGCTGGCGCTGACACAAGCCGGCGTATCCCGCGAAGATAGCTACCGCCTCGTCCAGCGCAACGCCATGCGCGTTTGGGAACAGGGCGCTGATTTCTTGACTGAATTGCTGGCCGACACGGAAGTGCGGGCCGCGCTATCGGAAGATGACATCCGCGAGAAGTTCGATTTGGCTTATCACACCAAGCATGTCGATACGATTTTCGCGCGGGTGTTTGGGTAGCAGTCTGAAACAACCCATATCTGACTACTTTACCTATGAGAGAAGGTGTCATATGTCTAAACTTGGAGGCAAGCAAAGTGGCACACAATGAGACCATGCCTGCAGATCTGACAATCGCGCTCAAAGATAATTTAGAGCCCGACGAGTTCCTGTCTGCAGTTAGAAGTTTTTTTGGTTATGTAAATGAAATTGCGCACGCATTGGAAAGCAATGATGGGGCAGTAACTTGGCATGTGCGAGTTAAAGCTGGTAGTTCACTAATCGGGCTAGAGCCCTTTAATAATCCACCCCCTAGCACGCTTAGCGCCATCTATGAAACCGTAAGAAATGCACCGCTTGCAATTGAAAGTGGCAATTATCGGTCTGCCGGAATTTCTGAAAAAGCCGTAGGCCACTTAAAAGTTTTGTCGGAGATTGCCGAAAGGAACGGTGATACACAATCAGTTTACATTTGGTCCAAAGGTCAAGCGGTAAATATAAGCGGTTTAATTGCTAAGAAAATTAGTGATGTCTCCGAACCAACATACACCGATTTTGGGACAGTAGAAGGTAAACTGGAAACAATATCTGATGTTTCCGGTGTAATAAAAATAAGAATAAAAGATAATCTTTATGCCAAAGCAATAAAGTGCGTAATTCGTGAGGATTTAGTTGTAAAAGCATTGCAGAATTTTAGAAAAAGAGTGGAGATAGAAGGGAATATCCACTACAGATCCGACGGTACACCAATAAGCATTGATGTATTGAAGATTGAAACTCTTCCAGACGATAGTGAGTTGCCGAGCGCTTCTGAAGTTAGAGGGATTTTAGCGGTAGCATGACAATTGAAAAGTTATACTGGGATTCGGATTGTTTTACCGCATATTTCCAAAATGAAGTGGGAAAAGTTGAACAGTGCGATGGTGTTATAGAACGGGCCGAACGCGGTCAGGTATTAATTGTAACATCCGCACTCACCCTTGCTGAAGTGCTATGGATGCGCGGAGGACCAAGAATTTCACGGGATAAAGTGAGCATCGTTCAAAAATTCTTCAAACGATCGTTCATACGTGTTGTTAACGTCACTCGAAAAATTGCCGAGTCGGCCCAAGATGTAGTTTGGGATAATGGTATTCGACCAAAAGATGCCATTCATGTTGCTACCGCAATTGCTTACGTCTGTGATGCACTCGAAACCTTCGATAAGGATTTAATTAAAAAGAGCAGCGTAACCGGTTCGCCCCTATTAAAAATACGTGAGCCAGAAGCGGCAGCACAAGCACGAATGCCTCTTGTACCTCCAAGTGTTGTTGGACATTAACAATCATGACCAAACGTCTCGCCAACAAAATCGCAATCATCTCCGGCGGCGCCACCGGCATGGGCGGGGCGGCTTCAAAGCTGTTTGCAGCGGAGGGCGCAAAGGTCGGGATCATCGACCGCAATGCGGAGGCTGCGGCTGCCACAGTGGCTGAAATCATTGCCGCTGGCGGTGAGGCGATGTTTGCTGTTGCGGATGTTTCCAACGCCGCGCAAGTCAACGCCGCTGTCGCCAAAATCGGCGATTCCTATGGGCCTGTCACTGTGCTGTTCAACCATGCCGGGACCATCGTTATCAAGCCGTTTTTGGAAACAACGGAAGAGGAATGGGACTGGCTTCACGCCGTCAACGTCAAATCGATGTTCTTGATGACCAAAGCTGTGCTTCCACAAATGATTGCGGCGGGGGGCGGCGCTATTGTCTGCACATCGTCGATTTCGGCAGTGGCAGGCACGCCGATGGAAGTGCTTTATGATACCACTAAAGGCGCAGTGCATATGTTCGCCCGCGCCATCGCTGTCGAGTTCCGCGACCGCAATATCCGCTGCAACGCGGTCTGCCCGGGTTTCATCCGCACACCCCACGGAAACCGTGAAGTGGAGGATTTGGCGAAGCTCGGCGTGGACGTATCAGATGCCGCAATCATAGCCGCGCAAGGACGCATCGGCGAGCCCGAAGAAGTCGCCAAAGCCGCGCTTTTCTTGGCTTCCGATGACGCCAGCTTTATTAATGGCACACATTTGTTCGTCGATAATGGCTTTACGGCGATATGATACTTAAGGTCATATGACCAAAATTAACATGTCCGTACCTTGGTATTCCAGCTTGTTTTTATGCGCGTCTCGCGCGATGTTTCGCCATCAGAAGCAAGCGGTTGAGGCCCGATGATCACAGCTATATCACCAACCCGCGGCCGCCTCGCCGACAACATCCTTTATTTCGGGCGTACGCTCCGCAAGGCGGGGATGCGCGTCGGGCCGTCTTCCATCAAGGATGCCATCGAAGCTTTGCTCGTTGCCGGTATTGGCTCGCGGGATGATTTTTATTGGACGCTGCATTGTGTCTTCGTGAAACGCCGCGAGGATCGGCCTGTTTTTGATGAGGCGTTCCGGCTTTATTGGCGCTCGCGGGAATTGGTGGAAAAACTCATTTCCATGTTCTTGCCCATCGCCATGGATAAGCGCCCGAAGGAAAGGCAGAAGGCTGGCGAAACGAGAGTCAGCCAAGCGCTGTTTGAGGGGTACAACAAGAATAGGGCGAATGTTGAAGAGCCGGATATAGAAGTGGACGCCCGGTTCACGCTGTCCGGCAAGGAGATATTGCGCGCCAAAGATTTCGCGCAAATGACCGCGCTGGAAATTCTCGACGCCAAGAATGAAATTTCGAGGCTCAAACTGCCGTTTGATGAAGTGAGCACTCGGCGTTTCAAGGCGGATGTGCGCGGGCGGCGTATTGACCCGCGTGCCATGATGCGCAGCGCTATGCGCACCGGCGGAGATATGGTGCTGCCCAAGTTCAAAGAGCGCCGCAAGGTGCATCCGCCACTGGTGGTGCTGGCTGATATTTCGGGATCCATGAGCCAGTACACGCGGATATTTTTGCACTTTCTCCACGCCCTGACGGAGAACCGGCAGCGGGTGCATACATTTGTGTTCGGTACGCGACTTACAAACATCACCCGCCAGATGCGCTACCGCGATCCCGATGAGGCGCTGGAGCTTTGTTCGGAGTTGGTGAAGGATTGGTCCGGCGGCACACGCATTGGCGAGACGTTGCAGACGTTTAACCGTCTGTGGTCGCGGCGCGTGTTGGGGCAGGGCGCGGTGGTGCTTTTGATTACGGACGGGCTGGAGCGGGAGGATGTCAGCGATCTTGGCGAGGCTTGCGAGCGCTTACAAAAATCCTGCCGTCGTCTGGTCTGGCTTAACCCGCTGCTGCGTTTTGAGGGCTTTGAAGCACGGGCACGGGGGGTGAAAGCCATGCTGCCGCATGTCGATGAGTTGCGCGCGGTTCATAACTTAAATGCGCTGGCGGACTTGTGCAAATCGCTGGGTGAGACACATAGTGCAGGCAGTGATCCGCTCCGGTTTCTCGAAACATTGAGGCGGCGCGTTGCGTGAGGGAGAGTTTAATGCAAACCAATAACACGCTCGATCCGCTATTGATGGCGGAGCAATTGATGGGGCAAGGCAAAGAGGTTGCCATTGCCACAGTCATGGAAACATGGGGCTCTGCGCCTCGCCCTGTCGGCTCGCATTTAATTATTGATGAGGATGGCAATTTTCATGGCTCGGTTTCCGGCGGGTGCGTTGAAGGCGCGGTGGTTTCTGAGGCCATGGACGTGATTGCCGATGGAAAGCCGCGTATGTTGGAATTTGGCGTGGCGGACGAGACCGCCTGGCGCGCCGGGCTGTCATGCGGCGGCAAAATCCGCGTTTATGTCGAGCGGGTAGGCTGATGGAGCCGCTTAATCTGAAAAAGCTGAACGCTGAACGGAACGCACGGCGTGCCGCAATATTAGTGACCGAAATCGCGCAAGGCCGCGACCGCGTTATCTGCGAGAGCGATGTGATTGGCGGCGCGTTGGGTGAGGCGCTGACGAAATCCTTCAGGTCCGGCAAGTCCGGTATGGTGATGGCGGATGGTGTAGAGTTTTTCCTCAATGTTCATGTGCCGCCTGCACGAATAGTCGTGATCGGTGCTGTACATATCTCTCAAGCGCTCGCGCCAATGGCAGCGATTGCCGGCTATAACCTGGAAGTGATCGACCCGCGCACGGCTTTTGCCACGCCAGAGCGTTTCGGCGGCGTCGCACTTCATGCTGAATGGCCGGAGATAATCTTAAAGGATCGCCCGCTTGATGCTTACACGGCGCTGGTGGCGGTGACACATGATCCGAAGATTGATGATTTTCCGATTCAGGCGGCGCTGGAGGCAAGTTGCTTTTATGTCGGTGCGCTGGGCAGCAAGAAGAGCCACGCCAAGCGCCGCGAGCGGCTCTCTGCGAACGGTGTTTCGCAAGCCAAGCTGGATTGTATTAAGGCGCCGATAGGCTTGAACATTGGCGCGGCTAGTCCGGCGGAGATTGCGGTAGCAACGCTGGCGCAAATTATTGATGCGTTTAGAAATCGCGCTTTGTATGAAACCCAATCGTGAAATTCGGACGCATCCCATTATCCGAAGCTGAAGGCTCGTTTCTTGCCCACTCGCTAAACGCAGGCGGGGAGAAGATCAAAAAAGGCACATTGCTTGGCCCCGATGAAATCTCCCGCATCAAAGCTGCCGGCATCACCGATGTCATTGTGGCGCGGGTGGCGGATGGGGATGTCAACGAAGATAATGCGGCGGCGCGGCTGGCGGGGCTTGTGGCGAATGACACTGTGCGGCTTGGAATTGCTGCTACCGGCAGGGTCAATATCTATGCGGAACTGGACGGGCTGTTCGTCGTCGATAAGTCCAGCGTTGACGCCATCAACGCTGTTGACCCCTCCATCACGATAGCGACGCTGGCGGCGTTCGCTCCCGTTTCTCGCGGGCAGATGGTTGCGACTGTGAAGATCATTCCGTTTGCCGTTCCGAAAAATAGAATCCGCAAAGTTGAGCAACTCATTGAAACTGAGTCAAAATCTGTTCTTCGCGTTGCGCCGTGGGCGGCGAAGCGCGTCGGTTTGATTTCAACAACGCTGCCAAGTTTGAAGCCGGAGATTATCGACAAGACGACGCGGGTGCTGCAAGGGCGCTTGATGCCAACTGGCGCAACGATTGTCAGGGAAATGCGTGTGGCCCATGATGATATGGCGGTGGCGGATGCCATTCAAGCGATGTCCGACGATGCGCTTGACCTTATCATCGTGTTCGGCGCTTCGGCGGTTGTGGATGCGCAGGATGTGATACCGCAAGGCATTCGTCTCAGCGGCGGCAATGTCATTCAAGTCGGGATGCCGGTCGATCCCGGCAATCTCCTGGTCTTGGGCAATCATGGTGCGGTTCCCGTTATTGGAGCGCCGGGCTGTGCGCGCAGCCCGAAGGAGAACGGGTTTGATTGGGTGTTACAGCGGGTCATTGCGGGCATTGAGATCAGCGCCCAAGATTTCTCGCAGATGGGCGTGGGCGGATTGTTGATGGAAATTGAAACGCGGCCACGGCCACGCGAGGTTTCAGCGCTCAAGAGGGAACTACAAGTTTGCGGTCTTCTTCTTGCCGCCGGCAGTTCGAGCCGCATGGGCGGGCCGCATAAGCTTCGTGCGCTGTTCGATGGTGTTCCGTTGATTGCACGGGCGGTTGGCGTTCTGTCTTCTGGCCTTTCTCATGCGCCTATTGTTGTGCTGGGGCATGATGCGGACGGGATGTTGAAGCTGCTTGCCGGTACCGATGCGCAGACGGTGATAAATCCAGACTACGCTGAGGGCCTGTCGACGTCATTAAGACTGGGCATCGGTGCCGTGCCGTCATCCAGCGATGGTGTGCTCATCCATCTTGCAGATATGCCTGCCCTGACAGTGGCTGATATGTCCAAGCTAAACGATTCGTTTTTGAAGGCTGGCGGTGCCGCAATTGTACGGGCAACCCATGGCGGCAAGCGTGGCAATCCTGTAATTTTGCCGCGATCTGTGTTTCATCAGGTGGCAAAATTAACAGGCGACATGGGCGCGCGCGCCATTATTGAGAGTTTTGGAGGCATTATAATTGATGTTGAATTAGGATTGGCCGCGAGTTTAGACGTGGATACGCCTGAAGCGGTGATAGCGGCTGGCGGCACTATTATTTAGCTGATCTGGCCCGTTTTGCCTCCGCTGAGCAGCGATCCGAGCAATATTTGACCTCATTCCAGTTCTTCGCCCATGATTTTCGCCAATTCATTGGTCGTCCGCACTGTTGGCATGGCTTCTGCGGCAGGTTGGATTTGGTTGGCGATTTCATCAGTGCGTAAGCCTCAATTTACCCTGCGAGATATTAGTCACAAATTATATGATGCAAATTTACTTGAAATTTACTTAAGTAACAAACGGAGCAATTTCACATCCGGTTAACCATGTGAATTAAGGCCGCCGCAACTCATTGCGCGTATTCATGGCATACCGGAATGGGGCGGTTTCAATTTATTTAACCCGTAAAGGGAGATAGCTTGATCCAAATATTTCGGTAGATTTTGCGTGAAGTAACAGATTGCCTAAGGCAACAATGGAGTTAACAGGGTATGAAAATTTTGTAAAAGTAGCATTGGTAGCAGGCGCATTGCTGGCTCCAGCTCAAGCGTTTGCCGTGACAGGTAATGTAATCTTCAATGCGGACGTCAGCAATACCTGCGCGATCACAATCGTTGACGCCGGTATTTTGACTACTAACGTTGGTCAGACACAATTGTCTTCGACAAACGCCGGTGGCCAAGCCGGTTCTGCGACTCTTGCAGTTACATCAGCTGCTTACTCAGTATCTGTAAACGCACCAGTAGCATTTGATACATCGCCTGCAACAGCCGGTGTTTCGACATTCGCAGCGTCATACGGCACAACTGGTGCCACTGTACTGGCCGCCGGCCAGACAACTGCAAAGCCGCTGAGCGTAGGTACAACCAATGTATCGGTTAACATGGCCGCCACAAAGGCAATTGGTGCTTTTCCAACAGGCACATACGCAGCAACCGTAGTTCTTCGCTGCGAGTGATCTGAATGCGAAGCGTCCGGAGCAAAATCATGAACAGTCAAACGTTATTGAGTTTGCATCCGGGTGCGTTCGCAGTTCTCAAATCGGGTTTCACATTTCCTGCGCAAGTTAGAATTGTTGGCAATTTGAAGCAGAACAAAGTTGGGACCAAATAATGAAGAAGACTATCAAATTTGCGGTCATAATTTCCGCGCTCTGCGCACCGGTTCAGGCACATGCGGTTACAGGTAATGTTTTATTCAACGCCGATGTTAATAATACATGTGTCATTACGATCGTTGATGCCGGTATTATGAAGGGTAACGTCGGACTCACACAACTGAGTTCAGAAAATGCGGGTGGTCAAGCCGGTCTTGCGACTGTCGCCACGACATCGTCTGCCTATTCAGTCAATGTCAACGCACCGACCGCATTTTCAACATTTCCAATAGGCGGCGCTGCTACTTCGTTTGCTGCAAAATATTCCACCACCGGAGCTTCGGTTTATACAAATCAAACAGCGGCTAATCCGCTGGCGGTTGGCACGACCAATGTTCAGGTTAATTTAGCTGCCATCAAGGCCACCGGTTCATTTCCAACCGGAACCTATGCGGCAACCGTTGTTCTACGCTGCGAATAATCAGATTAACTGACGCCTGGGGATCATCATGACATTGAAACTTTCATCAAAAATCATTCTGGGCGTTATCGCTTCTGCATTTACTTTTAGCCTGCTGCCAACGGTGGCGCAAGCGCAAGCGCTCTCTCCAATGCGCGGCACGGTTAAGAGCTTTACAGATGCGTTTGCTGTGCGGGTATTTCCAGCAAACCCATACGGCCACAGAATTCGCATTGAAGTCAAAGTCTATGACCAGGATTTTCATTTGGTCAATGCACGGGTTTCGCCTCCAGAATTCACACTTGGCGGGAACACATCACGACCGGTCAATGTTTTGATCCCGTTTGATGGGGCAAGTGAAAGAAAAATCCGCGTCTGTGCGGAGGCGGTGCCGTTTCCGGGGAAAACGAGCAACATAAAGGTTCAAATATGCGGGAAATTTTTGGGTCAAAGAGCACGATAACAACGGGGATTGTTGTTGCGCTTGGTTGCCTTATCTCACAAACGGCTGGTGCGCAGCAGGCGGCTACCACGCAGAACAATGCGTTCTCACTGCCGGGCGTGAGCCTGCCGCAGGGCACTGACGAAGTACGGGCGGCCGACGGTACATCTTGCCGGTCTGCTGTGGGCGGAAATGGTGCGTATTTGGATATGGGTGCCATAGGAACACCGTCTGATAATTTGAGATCGGGTTCCGTTTACGGTCGTATACTTATTCCGCTCGGCGCAAGTTCCAAGCGGTTGGATTGCTCACAGCTTTATCAACTCGAAGTTGAGTGTCTTAAAATGGAACTGGAGCTTGCCAAGGCGGGTATGGGCCGGGTGCAAGATCCAGAAATGGATAATACGCAGACGTCATCTACCAGCAATGGCGATAGTGGAGGGCAAGCAGAGCCGGCACAAAATGTGGCCAGCCCGGAGACTGTTCCTGACACTGTGCCAAGGCCTGCGCTCAAGAAAAAGTCTTCAAAGAAGAAGGTTGACGCAAACACTTTGGACGCACAGGCCGCAGTGTTGGAAAATGGCGCTGTGCCGGTGCCAACGAAGAAGAAAAAGGCAGCCTATGCCGATAGCACCCCTAAGGCGGGGAAGGGCAAGAAGAAAATTGGTAATGCCGCGTGGGCCGACGATGGTTGGTCGGATGCAGGCATGAAGGACGGGAGCTGACGTTTCGTGAGCTGCTGGATCAAAAGCGCAAAGTTGCCGGTAGCAGCGTTGATTTTATTAGGAACCGGGGGCCTGGCGTTGTCACAAACGGCGGTGAGCTCAGACTTTGCCAACGATTTTACTTCAGCGGCTACTGCGGTGCCGGGGCAGCAGTTTTGTGAAATTGTTGTTCAGACAACAGGCTTGATGACAGCGAATGTGGGTGCAACCAAACTATCCTCTCAAGGATACGGCGGTGAACCGGGAAGGGTAGATCTGACAACGAACACCGGTTCGTTCTACGTTTCTACAGACAGGCCCAACGGTTTTTCGTTGGCACCGAATGGCGGAAATTCTGATGTTGTTTTTACAACGACAATATCGGGTAGGGGCAAGACAAGTTTCGGGGATGCACCGGGTGATAGCCGGGTGAAACTGAAAAGCGGATTGACCAAAATTGAAATAAATCTTGAGGCGGCCAAGCAATCCGGTCCGTTTCCAGCAGGACGATACAGGGCGGAACTAACGCTAAGATGTGAGTGAGATTTGAGACTAAATAGAACCGCCAAAAAATAAGGTGGTCTAAAAAAGAGAAAATGAATGACGCAGGGTATGAGCAATACATCGAAAAGAAGGGCGGTCTCCATCGCTCCAAGGCAATGCTTTGCCGACCGGGCCGCGATTGCAATCTCCTTCGCCGCTACACTCTTTGTTTTTGCCACTCCCTCATTCGCCGCGTATGGAAATGTTGTATTTGTCGGCAATATTCCAACTGCCGGTGCTTGCACTATCGTTGTTACGCAGACCGGTGGCTTGAAAGTCAGCCCGGATGTGAAACAAATGTCTTCGAAATTCGCTGGTGGCACGTCTGGTATGGCCGACGTGAACTCGATTGGTACTTATCAGCTCTCAGTTACCACGCCGCCCGTTTTTGATGTTGGACCATTCGATGCCAATACAAATGTAACACGCCAAGTATTGTTTTCCGGATTTGACCAAAACAGCGGTGCCACGTTCGCCGAACGCACCACACCGATCTATGCCAGTGGTAATGTCCGGACGCGCATGAGCATAAATTTTGCTGCCCAAAAGACGACCGGAACTTTTAGCACTGGTCATTATCAAGCACTAACTTGGGTTCGCTGCGAGTAGCTTTTTCCTGTCCGAAGCGGATCTTGGAAAGCGACTTTGCTGGATTTTCCGGTATGGCGGGTAGGAAAATACAACATATTAGATAGTCCCTGGTTACGGGCATGCCTTCAACTGCCTGCCGGGATCGAACGGTTAGGGTTTACATCAACGACTGAGCGCTGTGATAAGGTTACATCAATTGTAAGCCCTTTAAGCTCGCGTGGCCCTCGCGCCCGATGATGATATGATCATGCACCAAAATGCCCAGCGGCTTTGCAGTATCAATTACGGTGCGCGTCATTTCAATGTCGGCGCGGGAGGGTGTCGGATCGCCTGATGGATGGTTATGGACTAAAATAATCGCCGTCGCCGCCAGCTCCAATGCGCGTTTTACCACCTCGCGCGGATAAACCGGCGTATGGTCGACGGTTCCGGTTTGCTGCACTTCGTCGGCGATTAGCACATTCTTCTTGTCCAGAAACAATATACGGAATTGTTCGCGGCTTTCAAAAGCCATGCTGGCGCGGCAATAGCCGATGACTTGGCTCCATGATCCCAATACCTCGCGTCCGGTAATCTCGGTTTTCATTAACCGTTGTGAGGCCGCAAATACCAGTTTCAAATCAAGCGCAATGGCCTCACCAACGCCAGGTACCTCGCAAAGCAAGCGCTCGGAAGCCGCAAACACACCGCCGAGCGAGTGAAATTTTTTGATGAGCGCTTTGGCAATCGGCTTAGTGTCCGCGCGAAGAATTGTGCGGAATAATAGCATTTCCAAGAGCTCATAATCCGCCAGCCCGGCGTCGCCTGCAACTTTAAATCGCGAGCGAAGGCGTGTCCTATGCCCTGCCAGATCATCGTTCATGCCAGCGGCCGCCGCGCCGGTGGAGGCAAAAGTAAACCCTGCATCCTGTCTTTGGCGCGCTTCGTCAAATCCGTCGGTCGTTAAGTTGTCATACTTATTCATGCTTCACCCTGCCGGTGAGAAGTTAGAACGAAATTCCCGGATGGTCGAGGCCTTTTGGCGACGTTGTGAATATTTCACACCCTTTAGATGTAACACCAACCGTATGTTCGTACTGTGCCGACAATGACCGGTCGCGTGTCACGGCTGTCCAGCCGTCTGCCAGCACTTTTACATGCGGGCGGCCAAGATTTATCATTGGTTCGATGGTGAAAATCATACCCTCGCGCATTTCCACGCCTTCGTTTGGCGCGCCGTAATGCAATATATTGGGGGCATCGTGGAAAAGCTGGCCGATGCCGTGGCCGCAGAAATCGCGCACGACAGAACAGCGCTCTTTTTCAGCATAAGTTTGAATGGCCGCGCCAATGGCACCGGTTTTGGAACCCGGACGCACCGCTTGAATCCCGCGCATCAGGCACTCGTAAGTCACTTCCATCAACCGTTCAGCCGAGCGGTTAACCCGCCCGACCGGATACATCCGGCTGGAATCGCCATGCCAGCCATCGACAACATAAGTCACGTCAACATTGACAATTTCGCCTTCACGCAACGGTTTGTCATCAGGAATACCATGACAAACAACGTGGTTGATCGAGGTGCAGGATGACTTTGTATAACCGCGATAGTTCAGCGTTGCGGGTAGGCCGCCTTGGTCCGCGCCAAACTCATAGATGAAGCGATCCAAAGAGCCGGTCGTTACGCCCGGCTGAACCATGTCTGCCAAGGCATCCAAAACCCGAGCCGTTAGTTGTCCAGCCTTGTGCATACCATAAAACGCCTCGCTGCCATGCAAGCGGATTTGCCCGGTGTTTTTGAGCGGGGCAAGCGCTGCGTCAAGATATGTCATCATGATTCGAGGTCCAGCATAACCGGCGAAATAATTTGTTTCGCGCTTGTGGCACTAAAACGGGCATTGCATCAAGTAAAACGTGATTTTATGGAATTTGACGAAATTAGCCGTCTGCATTCCGGTCCGAAGGAAGGCAGACGGCTAGCCCGGGCATTGAGTGGGGCGCAATTAGCCCGGGATCTGCAAGGCCGGAGCGTATTCACGTCCAGCGTCGGGGTTACGTTGCGGCAGATTGAAACTCTGCGCATCACCCGTTTGGGGTATGCCGGTAGTTTTTTGAAACTATTTTGAAAATATCCGGCACTTGACCGCGCAATGCGAACGCGCGATGCTAAACACATGAAAACGGCAAAGCGCTTTTGCGCCATTTGTAGCACCAGAATTATTCGCTAGCATTTACTGGCCGGCCGTTTTCGACTCATGTTCTTTAAGTAATATCGGAAAAGGTTCCGGCTGGCGGACTTTGAGAAAGCATTACCATGACAACGGAATTGAAACTCTACAACACGCTCACCCGCACAAAGGAAGTGTTCACGCCAATAGACGCGATGAATGTGCGGCTGTATGTCTGCGGCCCGACGGTCTATGATTTCGCCCACATCGGCAATGCGCGGCCTGTAATCGTGTTTGATGTGCTCAACCGCCTGCTGCGCCATATTTATGGGGAGACTCACGTCACCTACGTGCGCAACATCACGGATGTGGATAACAAGATCAACGCCCGTGCGCTGCGCGATTTTCCGGATTTGCCGCTGAATGACGCAATCCGCAAAGTTACAGAAAAGACTGCCAATCAATTCCATGAAGATGTCAAAGCGCTGGGCTGCCTTGAGCCGGATTTCGAGCCGCGTGCGACCGAACATATCGACGGTATGGTGAAAATCATTAATCAGTTGCTGAAAAGTGGAAACGCCTATGTGTCCGCTGGCGGGGAGGGCCGCGAGGTGCTGTTTGCCGTTGGTTCGATGGCTGATTACGGCCAGCTTTCCAAGCGCAAGCTGGAAGATCAGCAAGCCGGTGCGCGTATTGCGGTGGAGGCGCATAAGCGCAATCCGGGTGACTTCGTCCTATGGAAAGAATCCGCAGCCGACCAGCCCGGCTGGCACGCCTCGTTTGTCGAAAATAGTGAAGAAACCTCAATATTCGGCCGCCCCGGTTGGCACATCGAATGCTCAGCCATGAGCGCGTTTCATCTTGGCACAACCTTCGACATCCACGGCGGCGGACTGGATCTCATCTTCCCGCATCACGAAAATGAAATAGCCCAATCAAGATGTGCCCATGGCACTGATGTGATGGCCAACGTCTGGATGCATAATGGTTTCTTGCAAGTTGAGGGCAAGAAGATGAGTAAGAGTGATGGGAATTTCGTGACGGTTCATGAACTGTTGCACACGGACAAATTCGGAGGACGCAAATGGCCTGGCGAAGTGCTACGTCTCGCGATGCTGATGACGCATTATCGTGAGCCGATTGATTTTAGTGTGCGGAGGTTGGAGGAGGCCAACATTGGATTTTTGAATATTCAAAATATAGTTCGGCGATATGCACCGGAGAGCGGCGTGGTTATTGCTGAAGTGTTGAATTCTCTATTTGACGATCTGAATACACCGCTGGCACTTCAAGTCCTATTTAGCGGTCGCCATACCAAGTCTGATATCGCCGCAACTATTCATTTTCTTGGGTTGGTAGAAGATGGCGCCTTCGCTTATGCACGAGTTGCTGCCGCAGAGCAAAGCGCCGGAATAAAGGGGGCCTTAGCTAGGGCATTCGAGCAAGCTCGTTCTGATGATCTTGCGAAGATTGGGATTAAAGCTTCGTACGTCGATGAACTTATCAATCAACGCCTCGCCTTACTTGCCGCCAAAAACTTCGCCGAAGCCGACCGCATCCGTGATGACCTGCTCGCCCAAGGCATCCAACTAAAAGACGGCAAAGACGCTGAAGGCAACCGCGTGACAACTTGGGAGGTAAAGCGGTGAGCTTGCAATCCGTAGCGCCGAATTTGCTGACAGAAAATACAACGCCCCGACGTAAACTCTCCTGCATAAGGCAATCCCATGCCGCATGATCTTGTTCCCCCGCGCTTGCGAAAAACGCGAAATCAATGCGCAAGGTCATGACGGATGCCGAATTGAAACTATGGAATGCTGTGCGCGCCCATCGCCTCTTGGAGCTTGGTTTTCGCCGCCAGTTTCCCGTTGCCGACTACATCGTCGATTTCGCTTGTCCCGAAAGACGCCTTATTGTCGAGGTGGACGGCGCACAGCATAACGATCCCGAAACGCAGGCCTACGATGCAAGGCGTACTGCTTTCATGGAGCAATCCGGCTGGACAGTGCTTCGCATTACAAACAATGACGTGTTGAAAGACATTGAGGACGTGTGTAACCACATCGTCATTGCCTCAGAAGAAAGGTCACTCCAATGACCCCATCCAAATCCGGCGGGTGCCAATGCGGTGCGGTGCGTTATTCTACGGAAGTGCAAGCCGATACGGCGCATCTTTGCAATTGCCGCATGTGCCAAAAGGCTTTTGGCGGGTTTTACGGCCCGTTGGTCACGGCCCACGGACTTGTGTGGACACGCGGCGAAAGACAGATTTTTGCCTCATCCGACAAAGTCAAACGTGGATTTTGCGGCGTATGTGGCACACCATTCACTTATGATTACGGTGGTCCGCTAGAGGTCGCAATCGGTTCACTTGACAGGCCTGAAGATGCCGCGCCGGTTTTGCAGGTTAACGCAGCGGACAAGCTTTCGTTCACCGATGGCTTACATGACCTGCCGTTTCGTGATGATGCACCTGGATCACCGGCCTTTGAGTTTTTGCAATCAGTACAAAACCTTCAACATCCGGATCATGATACGGATCGTTGGCCACAGCCTTGAGTATCGGTAAATGTGATACCAAAAAATAGACAATTTTAACTATCTGCCGCTAAAATCCAACCATACCTTGTTCCCGCGTCATTGGATGGTAAACTCTTATGCAAGCCCAACTCAAACACCCTGAACCCGCGTCAGCCTTTAGCAGACCGGTGGATCTGGTTCATCTTGCACGCCAAACTATGGGCGACCGTGCGTTGGAAGCGGAAATTCTCGGCATGTTTGCCCGCCAAATGTCAGGCGCGAAGGTCAGCATTGCGCTTTCCAATGCCGACGAGCGCAAGCGATTGGCGCATACTATTCGCGGCACGGCTGCCAGTGTCGGCGCTTTTCGTGTGGCCGATGTTGCCGGGCGCATGGAGAAGGCGCCGCTCAATAGTGCGCTTTTGCGTGATCTTGAAGATGAAATTGCTCAAGTCCTGAATTTTATTGCCGCCATCAACAGATAGGTCGGCGCGACCGCGTGCCCGATTGACTATTGCGCATAAGCCTATATCTCCCTGCCAACAAAATTTGTCAGGTGAACGATGACCAAACTTACTTTTATTGCCTTTGATGGCACCCGTTTTGACGTTGATGCCGTTAATGGTTCGACTGTGATGGAAAACGCTATCAAGAACGCCGTGCCCGGCATTGATGCTGAATGCGGCGGCGCCTGTGCTTGCGCGACTTGTCATGTCTATGTCGATGATGCGTTTGCTGATGTCGTCGGCAAGCCGCAGGCGATGGAAGAGGACATGCTCGATTTTGCCTATGATGTGCGCCCCAATTCGCGCCTGTCCTGCCAAATCAAGGTGAACGATGCGCTTGCGGGTTTGGTTGTTTCTATCCCTGAGCGGCAGGCGTAAGGACAAAAATTCCGGATATCTTGGCATTTCCGGAATGAATTTGCTTCCAGACGGCTGCCAGATGCGGTTAATCGCACACACGTACTAAACCACCCTCCCATACGGACATTTGATCATGACTGCTGCAATTGAGACCGATATTGTAATCATTGGCGCCGGGCCAGTTGGCCTTTTTGCGGTGTTTGAGCTTGGTTTATATGATTTGAAATGCCATTTGATCGACATTCTCGACCGTCCGGGCGGGCAATGTGCTGAGCTTTATCCTGAAAAGCCGATTTACGACATTCCAGCGTGGCCTGAAATTTCCGGCCAGGCGCTGACTGATAAGCTCATGGAGCAGATCCGTCCATTCCACCCGACATTTCATTTCAACCGCATGGTTTCGGAATTGTCCAAGGAAGAGGACGGTCGTTTCCGCACTGTGACGGACGAGGGCGAAGTGTTCCTGTCCAAGGTCGTGGTGATTGCGGCTGGCGGAGGTTCGTTCCAGCCAAAGCGCCCGCCGGTTCCAGGCATTGAGGCTTTCGAAGGCAAGAGTGTATATTACGCGGTTCGCCGCATCGAAGAATTCCGTGATCAGGATGTGCTCATTGTCGGCGGTGGCGACAGTGCGCTGGACTGGACGCTGAACCTTCAGCCTGTTGCTAAAAGTGTGACGCTGATGCATCGCCGTCCGGAATTTAAGGCCGCGCCTGATAGCGTTAAAAAGATGTTTGCGCTGGTGGAGGCCGGTAAGATGAAGTTTGAGGCGGGTCAGCTTTCCGCTCTGCACGGCGAAGACGGCCAGCTTTCATCCGTCACCATCAAGGCGGCGGACGGCGAGAAAGTCATCAATGCCACGCGCATGTTGCCGTTTTTCGGGCTCACCATGAAGCTTGGCCCGATAGCTGATTGGGGCCTCAATCTTGAGCAAAACCTTATCCATGTGGACACTGAAAAATTTCAAACCACTACACCCGGCATTTTCGCTATTGGCGATATCAACTGGTATCCGGGCAAGCTAAAGCTCATCCTGTCCGGTTTCCACGAAGCCGCGTTGATGACGCAAGCCGCCAAGCGCATCTGTAACCCGGGCGAGCGCATCGTGTTCCAGTACACGACCTCATCGACCAATTTGCAGAAGAAGCTGGGTGTGGGAAATGACACGGATTTCAAGATATGATTTTTGTAAGATATTGATCTGCCAACCTCTATATGTCTGCCAGGGTAGTGACTTATATTCGTATCATATCAATAGACGACCACGATCCCTTGCTATATTCGTATAGCGAAGGAGTTTTTTGTTGCTTGCAATACGGCTACCTGAAGAGATCGAAGCCCGTCTGGATGAGCTGGCCAAGCGCACGGGGCGGACGAAAACTTATTACGCGCGCCAAGCAATTTTGCAGCATTTGGAGGATATTGAGAACTTTTATGATGCAGAAAATTTTTTGGAAGATATAAAGTCAGGAAAGATAACTACCGTTCCATTGGAAGAAGTGATGAAGCGGTATGGTATGGAAAAATGAGCTTTCTCGAGTTGCCGAGAAGAAAATCGAAAAACTAGGCTCCGGACCGGCACGCCGCATACTTTTTTTTCTATTTGAACGTGTTGCAAGTTCGGACAACCCCAGAGCACTTGGTGTCGCGCTGACCGGGTCAAGGCTTGGCGAACCGTGGCGATATCGCGTTGGCGACTATCGCAAAATTTGCGAAATTCAGGACAAATTGGTTAAGACCCCCGTCGTCAATGCTGGACACCGAAGCAACATCTATGATTGAAAACCGGTTCCCAGACATATGAACACCACTTGGCAACTCGCGCATGACCGCACCCTTCGGCTCGGGCGAGAAGCGATTATCATGGGCATTCTTAACGTCACGCCAGATAGTTTTTCTGATGGCGGGCAGTTTGCGCAGGTTGATGCGGCGCTTACCCAAGCCCGCGCTATGCTGGCAGATGGCGCGACGATCATTGATATTGGCGGCGAATCCACAAAGCCGAATGCAGTTACTGTCAGCGCTATAGATGAGCAACGCCGCGTACTGCCGGTTATCGAGGCGTTGGCGGGCGAGACGATTATATCCATTGATACTTACCGCGAGGAGACAGCGCGGTTGGCGGTGCTGGCGGGTGCGCACATTGTCAATGATGTGTGGGGATTGCAGCGCGAACAAGGCATTGCAAACGTAGCCGCAGAGACCGGGGCAGGGCTGTGCATCATGCACACGGGGCGGGATCGCGCCAAACTTGCAGATGCCATTGATGACCAGCGGCACTTTCTGCGCCACTCTCTCGAAATCGCCATGAGGGCTGGCATCGCCACGGAATCCATTGTGCTTGATCCCGGCTTTGGGTTTGCGAAGGAAACCAGCGAGGATAATATCGAGCTGATGGTGCGCTTTCGCGAGTTGAAAGACCTTGGTTTTCCGCTGATGGTCGGCACATCGCGCAAGCGGTTTCTTGGCACTGTTACCGGACGCGAGGCGCAAGAGCGCGATGTGGCGACTGCCGCTTCGTCGGCAATCTTAAGATTGGCGGGGGCTGACCTTTTTCGGGTGCACAATGTCGCTTTCAACAGGGATGCGCTTTTGGTAGCGGATGCTATGATGGATTTGAAACGTGCGCCGGGCAAACCATCGGCTAGGGCTTGAAGGACTGGCAAATGTACGAAATTTTCATGAAAAACTGCGCATTCTTCGCCCGTCATGGTGTGCATGATGAAGAGGAGTTTTTGGGCCAACGCTTTTATGTTGATGCGCGTTTGAGCGTTTCGGCAGGTGATGCGATGGAAAAAGATTCCATTCACGGCACGGTGGATTACGGCAAGGCCTTCCAAGTGATCGAAAAGATCATCAAGGGCGAGCGGCGATATCTGATTGAAGCGCTGGCCCTGCGCGTGGCGCGGGCGCTGCGCGAAACCTTTCCTCAGATTACCAGGACTGAAATTACTGTGCGCAAACCGAATGCGCCGGTGCCGGGTGTTTTGGATTATGTCGAGGTAACGGTTGTCGAGCCGCGCTGAGGACCGGAAACATCTTGCAATTATGATGTGCGAAGTGGCACGTTAGTTTGCCAAATACCCTCGCTCTGCCGACATTCCGGGGCCGAGTAGCGGAACCCGTGATTCAGAGTCGTGAGTTTTCATGGTTGTATTGTAGCGTTTACAAAGAATGCGGATAATTGTCCCGCCTTACCATCTCTGGATTCCGGATCTGCGCTTCGCTTGTCCATAATGACGATCCGACGGAGGCAAATGAAAGGAGTATTTTGTTATGACCGAACCCGCTGATGCAAACGCCGGTTATCGCCAAGATGATTGGGATTCAGTGGACAGTCCCGCTGCGATGCCTGAACAACTTGCCAAGTCAAGGCCATTTGGTATGGCTTTTCCTGAATTGGCGCGTAACATGCGCCGTAATTCAGGTGGTCGCCCTGTGCTGAAACGTCCGAAAAAACTGGTTTGTCCACGTTTGGATTCAGTTGTTTTGGAAAAATTCAAAGCAGCTGGAAAAGGATGGCAGGCCGCATGAACGAAGTCTTGAAGCAGGCGAAACTCTAACCGGTATGTCTTCGACTTTATCAACCACTGTCCTTATCGGCCTCGGCGGCAATCTCGGCAAACCGCTGAATGCAATGCGCGCGGCACTTGCTGGACTTGACGCTCATGAATCTTGCCGCGTTCTGCGCACCTCATCCGTTTGGTGCACGCCGCCGTGGGGGCTGGTAGACCAACCTGACTTCCTCAACGCCTGCGCGGCGATTTCCACATTGCTCACGCCTTGGGCGTTTTTAGAGCTTTGCCTTCAAATCGAGCAGGATCTTAAGCGGGTGCGTGATGTGCGCTGGGGGCCGCGCTCCCTTGATTTGGATATTTTGTTTTTTGGAAGCGAGATGATTGATGAGCCGGGGCTGGTCGTGCCGCATCCGCGCATTGGCGACCGCGCGTTTGTGCTCGTTCCCTTGGCGGAAATCGCGGGCGACGCGAGGTATCATGGCAAGTCAGTTCATGAGCTCGCCGTTCTTTCAGATCGTATAAATATGAGTGTGGTAGAAAAAATAGGCTGGTATCAGCCCGCATAGAGTTTTTTATTTTATCGCCTTGTTTTTAATCATAGTGTGTTTGAAGTCACTTAAAAATTCTATGCCTATTTCTTGGCAATAGTGCCAGTCGCGGTGTCGTCCAAGCGTTTCAGGCTCATGCCAATCACTGGCACCATGTCTTTATTGACGCGCACTGATATGGTCACGTTCATCGCGCCATCGCCGCTGAGGCGGGCCAGCATCGCGCCGTTCAGCTGCTTGCGGTTCAATGCGAATGTTGCCCGGTTGCCCGATACATTGCCTGCTGTAATGTCAAGGCCCTTGCCATCTGAGCCGTCAAGGAATGAGCCCTTGTAGCTCCCGCCCGACATTGCCACAGTTGCCTTCATGGCTTGTGTAAAAACGCCAACGCGGCATGTGCCGTCCATTGTCATGCCATTACTGGCAGTGGCAGTTGAGCCGTCAAAATTGCACGTGAATTTGGTGCCTTTATATTTTCCTGCAACGATTTCGCCGGGTCCTGCCCATTTGCCTGTGACCTTTTTGAAGAAAGCACTGTCGCTGTCGTTTGCTAATGCGGGCGTGGCACTAAGCGCTGTCAAGGCAAGAATAGTGGCGGCAAATTTCATCATCACAAGCACCCGGGGTTTTTCGTAAATTAAGTTTTAACCATGCATTGCAATGGTTAATGCTTGGTTGCCAAAACCTTGTGACCGGGCGGAAAGCATCATGCAAGGGCAATTTTCAAACGAAGTATATGTGGAACGGCTTTCAATCGGTCCCCGCATCGCTACCGTACGCTTTCCGCATCCACTCCATGCGATTGCCGATCGCTTCTCAAGCTTTTGCCGAGTAGTTTGTTCCCCCTATTTCGGAGCATTCAATTTTACCAACTCGCTGATGAAATCTCCTATTCCAGGCCGCTTGATTTCGTTGAAGGGCAGAGGGCGCACGACATCCATTGCCGCAATGCCAACCCGCGCGGTCATCAGGCCATTGATGACGCCTTCGCCCAACCGTGCCGAAAATTTAGCGGCAATGCCGTGACCGACAAGCTGCTGGATGAGACTGTCACCCACAGCAATTGTACCAGTGACGGCAAGGTGTGAGATCACTGTTTTGGATAAGCGGAACAGGCCCAGCGTACCGGGGCGGCCACCATAAAGCGCGGCCAAACGGCGGATTAGCCGGGCGGATTCAAACAATATATAGCCGACATCCACCAGTGCGCGGGGTGAAACGGCGGTGACAATTGACACCCGTTTGGCGCTTTCCAAAATCATTGATCGAGCGGTTTTATCCAGTGGTCCAAGTAGTAGAACCTCTGCGATTTTGATTAAGTCACGTCCATCGACGACTTCGCCATGTGTCTGTTCCAGCGTTCTGCGTCCTGCCGCAGTTTGCGGAATGTTTGCAAATAAGGCTTCCAATTCGCTAACAGTTTTGCGGGAGGCCTTGGTGTCATTGCCAACAAAAGCATGCTCTGCTTGACTACGCAGCCGGCTGGCAGCGTTCAATCGGGAAAGGCCTGCCAGCTCCTTTCCCAGCATGAAAAGGAAGCTGATGCCGGCGATTATTGCCAGTCCGAAGGCGGTGTATCCAAGCCAGTCCTCCCGCGAGAAAAGGTCGCGAATGAGGCTGTCCACCCAGAGGCCGATGCCCAACGAAATGAGCAATCCAAGAGCGCTGATGAACAATTTTCCAAGGCTGAAGCCGGATGGCTTTTCAAGTGAAATTGCTGGTATCAAAGTGGTCAATTCAGCTTCATACGCATCGGGCTGTTCCAGCAATTCTACGCTTAATAAAACGGCCGGTTTGCGTGGTGATTTAACCGGTGTTTCAAGCTTGTTGTTTGCGTTAGTTTCCGGCTTTTCATCCAGCATGAATGCGGCAGGTTTACGTTGTTCGCTCATGCCAATTTATCTCCAATTAGAAACTGCAAAGCACGGTCCAGCCGGATGTGCGGGAGTGATAGGAGAAGCCCGTCTTTTGTTGCCTCCAGCTTGGGTGGTTTGAACCGCACGAAGCGCACGGGCGACCAATCTTTCACGTGAGCGTCTTTAGAAGTTGAGTCTGAACTTTCAAAAAGTGAGTCTGGATTTTCTGGTAAGTCACCCGGAAATATAGCGGTTTCGCTATTCCCATCGAATGATTCGTCACCAATTGTCTCACCTTTGAGTGGTGTTCCGACAATGACTTCCAGCTCAACCTTACCCTGCTTGACGCCAGCTTCGCGGGTGGAGCGCACAGCAGCCAGGGCTAAAACATCCACAGTTGCGCCTGAGAATTCAGCACGTTCGATGGCCCTGTCACTGAGCTTGCGCACCAGAGATTCCAGTCTGTCGTGCGAGGTGTGGTGCAGTTGATCGGCCTTGGTTGCGGCGATCAAAATCTTGTCTATCCGGTGGGTGAAAAAGCCTGGTAACCAGCCGGATTTTCCGATGCGAAAACAGGTCAGAATTTCGCTTAAAGCCCGCTCCAAATCTGCCAGTGCGTGGGGGCCCGCATTGAGCGCTTGCATAGCGTCAATCAATACAATTTGGCGATCCAAACGCGCGACATGGTGCAAGAAAAATGGTCTTACAATATGGGTTTTATAAGCTTCATAGCGTCGCTCCATCATGGCCCACAGTGAACCCCGGGAGTATAATTTCTGTTCCCGATTTTGCAACGGTGCGAAGGTGAGTGCGGGCGATCCTTCCATGTCTCCCGGCATCAGAAAACGGCCTGGCGGCAGGGTCGAAAGTGCTCTTTCATCCGCGCGGCAAGCGCGCAAATAACCGGTGAATTCCGCATGAAGTTTTTGCGCGAGAATCTCATCCTCCGGCGCTGCGGGATCAATTGTTGCGGTTAGATTGCGCCACTTTCCGGCGAGGTCATCGCGCAAAGGAAGTGAGCTGAGTTCCAGCGCCTCTGCGCAAAACTCGGCGTAGGATTTTGAAAGTAGTGGTAAGTCCAGTAGCCACTCACCGGGATAATCCACAATATCCACGCTAAGACTACCCGGCGCGAACATGCGATTCCAGCCTGACGCTGACTCGTATTGAATTGTCAGCCGCAGCTCGGATATTGCTCTTGTGGATTGCGGCCACGTACGCTTATCCAGCAGTTCCTTGATATGCGGCTCATAAGCAAAGCGGGGCACAGTGTCGTCCGGTTGAGGCTCAAGCCTTGCCGATGAAATCCGCCCGTCACGATAGGGGGCAAACAGCGGCAATCGCCCGCCATGGAGCAAATTATGTACCAAGGACGTGATGAGTACGGTCTTTCCTGCCCGTGAAAGGCCGGAAACGCCAACACGCACCGATGGATTGGCTAACCCAACCAGCCGCTCCGAAAGCGTGCCGAGTGATAGTTTCAGTTCATCTTGTAGGGAAGTCAGCAATGATAGTTTCCTTCACTATTAAGCCTGATTTAGTTGCTGGATTGAACGAATTGACGGGGATTGATTGAAACCAGTGGCTTTTAGTTTAAACGTTCCCGCCATCAGGCAGGAAGTTTTCCAAAAAAGCCTGGTGCGGTTTTAGCTCCGAAAGCAGTCCCTCGAATGTGAAAACTCCCAATGAACAGGGCGCAAAACCTGCACGCAACGCCTTTAAAGCATCGCGTGTGCCATCATTTGTCAGTTGTAATGCTGTTTCTTCAATTGCCGGATTATGACCAATAATCATGACATTGTTAGCGCCATCTGAGGACTGCAGTGCACTTAGGTAGCTTGTCCATTCATCGGTGAACAAGCTTCCATCAAAGCGCGTTTTAATCTCAAAAGCGAAAAATTCAGCGATAATTGCCAAGGTCTCCCGCGTCCTTTTTGCGGGCGAACAAATCACCAAATCTGGATTAAGCCCGTTCGCCATGAGGGTACTGCCAAGACTTCGGGCAGTTTCACGGCCATGGCTGTCTAATGGACGGTCAAAATCCCGCTGACCGGGTATTGCAGCCGCCGCTTTTGCATGGCGAAGTAGAAAGATGCGGCTCATAAAGCGCCTTTGAAAAGATAGAGGAACGTCGGTGACATTGTGATGTTTCTTGTGGCGTAATGTCAAATGTTTGACGGGGTTTCGTAGTTTCGCCTCTATTTCTCTCCCAAGGTCATCAATCAAGTTGTTCAAATAGTTGAGATTTTTTACTTTACGGTAAAGGAGTGTCTTGTTTGCTTTATACGGGCAGACTATAAGCGCGCCTAAACGGGAAGGTTTAGGCACATGAATCAGATGCTCCGGGCGAATGAAACATCCTACCAGCCAGCTGTTGGCGAGCTATTTATGAGCGAGCGTCAGAAAGCTTATTTCAAGTCTAAATTATTGGATTGGAAAGCTGATATTCTTCGTGAGGCGCGTGAGACTTTAGATGCGCTTGCCCAAGAAAATACTAATCACCCTGATTTGGCGGATAGGGCTTCGTCTGAAACTGATCGTTCAATAGAACTTCGGGCTCGGGATCGTCAGCGTAAGTTGATTTCAAAAATTGATTCAGCGTTGGAGCGTATTGACGACGGGACATATGGATATTGCGAAGAAACTGGCGAGCCAATCAGTTTGAAGCGCTTGGACGCGCGTCCCGTTGCGACGCTTTCGATAGAGGCACAAGAGCGCCATGAGCGTCGCGAAAAAGTTTACCGTGACGAATAAAATATCCATTAAATAAAATGGCCCATTCGAGCCATTTTTATTGGTCGGCTGGCTGTGTTTTTCTCAATCGCGCTTTGTGTCGATAGTTGATAAAAGACGCTCCATCTCGTCTTCTAACGATATTTCATTGGCATTACTGCGGGTATCTATGCCAATGTCATTTGACAAGTCCTGGAACATACTCTCCTCAAGTTCTGGTTCTGACCTTAAAACTGCTGAATCTACTGCAGGCGCATTAATAATTGTAGCAGCCGCAATTGCTTGCGTTGCCAAGGGAGGCACTCTCATCGGCTGTACTGCGGGTTGAGCGTTAAATACAGGTGAAACAGCGCGTGGTGCGTAGGCGGGTAATTGTGCATCTGGCGCTCGCGTAACAGGTGATTGAACGTTCGGTGCCACAACCAATGGCGTTTGACTAACCATTGGTTGTGATGGTCGCATCGGAGCTGCGGGCGCTACTGGGCGCGGTGCCGGAGTGATTATTGGAGGGGTAGATGCTTGTTGCAGAGGCTGCTGCGATCTTGGCGTTGCCGGATCAGCCGGTCGAACTGCATCCTCGACGCGAGACGCTATGATGACGGGCCGCTGAGCTTCCGGCTCTTGTCTCATCTGTTGCGGTGTTTGCGCTTGGCGGGGTGTCTGCATACGAATATTCTGCTCGACTACAACGTCTGTGGGACCGCCAATTAGAATTAGATGTTCGACGTCATCCCGCCTCACCAGAATTAATCGACGTCTTGCGTCAACCGGTGTTGCGTCCATAATCGCTAAACGTTGCTGGCGGGAGCGGCCGCCGCTCACAAATGTTCCACCCATCAGCTTTCGTACCAACCAAATCAAAATCAGCACTGCGAGTAAAATTAACGCAAAGTAAATTGTGAACGTAACGGCTGGCGTGAAATTTGTTCCAAAATTTGTGTTGATAAACGTTTCCATATTCGTCCCCAATTTTGTTTCCCGCAAACGAGACTAGCTGCACAATTCTATTTGGACAAGTTTTGTGATTTTCCCCGGCTTTGGGATGATGCAGCAGTTTTTGGCTCCCCATTCCAGCGTTTACCGGCATATGTCTGCGCTTATCGTAAAAACCATGAATTGGCCTCTTTCGACTTGGCTGAGAATGTGATTCAAGCGTAATGGCAATTTTGCAAAACGGGGGAAATTCGGATGGTATCAGAGAACGGGAACTCTGCTCACGCATCTCCTGTCGTAGATCGCGATTCCCGTCCAGGCGAAGCGTTGCGCCTGTTAGTTTTGGGTTTGGTCCTCATTTGCGTTGCTGCACTTTTCTTTCTATTCGGGGATAGGCTGGACGAGGGATTCCGTCTTGGAATACTCGGTATTTTTGCCATGGTCGGTATTTTCTACCTGTTCGCTTCAGTTATCGGCATTATTCGGATTGCGCCCCGCTCTACAAGCAATGAAATGTCCCGTGCATTACTGGACAGTTCAGGAGAGGGAACGGTGGTTAGTGATGAGCGCGGCCGCATCATTTACGCTAATAAATCTTATGCAGATATTTGCGGCGCTCAAAATCCAGATCAAGTTCGCTCGCTGGAGAGCGTACTGAATGGTGATCCGGAAGCATCGGATGCAATATTGCGACTTGGCGAGGGACTGCGTTCCGGAACCGCTGGTATGGAGGAGTTAAGGCTAACACGCAGTTTGTCAGATGCTGCAAATAAGGCCGGTAATTGGTATCGGATAAAAACAAAGTCTCTCAGGCTGGAAGATAGCAAAGAAGCACTCAACATTTGGCAAATCAGTGATATTTCTGGCGAGCGTGCGGAACAAGAACGGTTTTTTAGAGATTTGCAACTGGCTATCGATCACCTTGATCATGCGCCTGCGGGATTTTTATCAACCAATTCTGATGGTACGATTGCTTATCTCAACTCTACGCTGGCAGACTGGCTTGGTATAGATTTAGGTACATTTCGGCCGGGTGTGCTTGATTTGTCTGATATAGTCGCCGGGCAGGGCATGGATCTCATCACGTCATTAAAAGCGGAAGCAGGGGCTGCACGCAATACAGTAATTGATTTAGATTTGGCCAAGAAGAACGGTCAAGCGCTTCCCGTGCGTTTTTATCATCGTGTCCAGACGGCTAAAGACGGTTTTGCCGGCCCATCGCGCACTATCATTATCAATAGGTCGCCTGGCGAGGACGGCTTGTCGGAGCAGCGTGCGGCTGAAGTCCGTTTTGCCAGATTTTTCAATTCCGCTCCGATGGCAATCGCCGCCGTTGACAAGGACGGCAAGGTGCTGCGCACCAATGGGCCATTCCACAAATTATTCTCCGACCTGTTCAATCAAGATGCGGTGGATCGGCATTTGGCGCTGGAAACAGTGGTTCACGAGCGTGATAGAGATGCCTTCCGAAATGCCCTTTCCAGCGCTGTGGCTCGTCAAGTTGATATTGCACCGATTAACAGTGTTATGCCCAATGACGAGAACCGTCATTTGCGAATCTATTTCAACACGACTGCGGACGAATCGCCGGAAGCGGGCGGTGAGGCGGCATTTGTCTATGCTGTCGATACGACAGAGCAACGGGCCTTTGAAGCGCAGATTGCCCAAAGTCAAAAAATGCAAGCGGTCGGTCAGTTGGCTGGAGGTATAGCGCATGATTTCAACAATGTGCTTACCGCGATCATCATGTCATCTGACTTATTGCTACAAAATCATCGTGCATCGGATCCTTCGTTTCCGGACATTATGAACATCAAGCAGAATGCCAATCGTGCGGCGTCTTTAGTTCGCCAGCTTCTTGCCTATTCACGCCGACAAACGTTGCGCCCTCAGGTGGTCAGCATGATGGATGTGTTGGCTGATTTGCGTATGTTGCTTATTCGTCTTGTCGGTCCGGATGTTTCGATGAAAATTGAGCATGGCCGGGATTTGTGGCCAGTTAAGGCTGATGTCGGGCAGCTTGAGCAGGTTGTCGTAAATTTGGCGGTAAATGCGCGTGATGCGATGCCGGGCGGCGGAACTTTGGCAGTTAAGACCCGTAACTTGGAGGCTTCAGAAGTTGCGGCATTTGGTTATCGTGAGCTGATTGAGGCCGATTATGTCCTGACAGAAATTTCTGACACGGGCACCGGCATTCCCGCAGCGATACGCGAGAAAATATTTGAACCTTTTTTTACAACCAAAGAAGTGGGCAAGGGCACAGGGCTTGGCCTTTCCATGGTTTATGGCATTGTGAAGCAAACCGGAGGGTTCATTTATCTTGAATCGGAAGAAGGCAAAGGAACGCAATTTAATATTTTCTTGCCGCGATATATCTCCAATGTGACGGCCGGGGTGGAATCTACAGATGTTGGTGCCTTAGTGAGCACTGGTCTTGTTGCCGCCTCGTCAGCCAAACCTGCGCCATCGATGGACCTTTCCGGTACCGCTACTGTGTTGCTCGTTGAGGACGAGGATTCTGTGCGCATGGGAGGTGTTCGTGCCCTTCAATCGCGCGGATATACAGTCCATGAGGCTGCCAGTGGCGTGGAGGCACTAGAAGTTATGCTCGCTCTTGAGGGCAAGGTCGATATTGTTGTGTCAGATGTGGTTATGCCGGAAATGGACGGCCCGACACTGTTGAGGGAACTGCGCAAAACTTATGGCGACATCAAATTTATCTTTGTTTCCGGTTATGCGGAAGACGCTTTTGCCAAAAACTTGCCGGCCGATTCAAAGTTCGGATTTTTGCCAAAGCCTTTTTCACTGAAGCAGTTAGCGGCTGCCGTCAAAGATATGCTGGAATCTAAACAATAGCCAGTCTGTAAAAATACCATTGCATTGTTAAGCTTGTCCGGCGAATGGGGTTGATCATTGGTTAATATATACGTAATCTTGTATTAAAGTGGTTAGGGGAGTAACAATGAGTAACGATCTGGAAGATGGTATTATTGAGCTTTTCAGCAACCATGCTGATAAGGCCAGTGAGGTTATTGGTGCGAGCACTCCACTTGAAAGTCTAGGTATTCATTCTTTGGAACTGACAGAAATTGTTATGGATATTGAAGATAAATACGGTGTTGATATTGATCTATCAACAGTTGACAGTTGGCAGTCGTTCCAAAAAGTCGGTGATATTATCGACGCTGTTAAAGTGCTTGTTGCTGCCAAATCTGCCTTGGAAAAAGCCTAAGTGTCATATCCAAAAATTGTTATTACCGGGATGGGGGCCTTGTCGGCTCTGGGAACAAATGCATCCGAAAATTGGAATTCGATGCAAAAAGGTTGCTGCGGTATTGGCCCTCTCACAACAATTCCCCTTGATAATCTCAAAGGGAATATAGGTGCTGAGATAAAACAACTTCCTGGTATTGGTCTCGACCATCGCCGCCTCGTGACGATGGATCGGTTTAGTCATTTAGCGGTTCTTGCTGCCGATGAAGCCTTTAAGCAATCCGGGTTGACGCTAACGGAAGCCTCGGCATTTCGTATTGGTTCAATCATCGGCGTTGGCATATTTGGTGGTGCCAGCATTGAGGAGGCCTATCTATCCGTGTGGGTAGGCAAGAAAAAACATGCTCCGATTTTTACCGTCCCAAAGGCGATGCCGGGTGCTGCTGCCGGTCAGGTTAGTATGCACTTGGGCCTCAAGGGCCCCGTGTTTGGCGTTACATCAGCATGTGCATCGTCCAACCATGCAATCGGTACAGCTGTCGATATTTTACGCTCAGGCCGTGCCGATGTTATGCTGGCGGGCGGCTCAGATGCGCCAATTACATTTGGCGTTTTAAAGGCATGGGAAGCCCTTCGTGTGATGACCAGTGAACCGTGCCGTCCGTTCTCAGCCAACCGTGCGGGCCTGTCGGTGGGAGAGGGGGCAGGCATGTTTGTTCTCGAAACGGAGGCTCACGCCAAAGCGCGCGGTGCTGTTATCCTCGCTGAATTGGCCGGGTTCGGTATGACAGCTGATGCTACCGACATTGTTGCACCCGGCGTCGAAGGGCCCACTCGGGCGATGCAAAATTGCCTTGAAGATGCCAAGCTTAATGTTTCGGATATTGGTTATATTAACGCTCATGGCACGGCCACAAAAGCCAATGATATAATTGAAACCCAAGCTATAAAGCTGGCATTTGGCAATTATGCTCGCGAGGTTTCAATTTCCTCAACTAAATCCATGCATGCGCACTGCATGGGCGCCTCAGGCGCTATTGAGCTTATTGCCTGTATTCAAGCCATTCGTGAGGGCGTGATTGTTCCCACCATCGGACATGAACAGACAGACCCAGATTGCGATTTAGACATAACACCAAATATCGCTAAGCTACGTAAGGTTGATGCTGCAATATCCAATTCCTTCGCTTTTGGCGGCACTAACGCTGTGTTGTGCGTAAAACGATACTAAGCTGACCCTAATCTTGCCGCATTCACCACTAGTGTTCCGCGAATAATCGGGCTAGCTTCCGATCAATGAATCAAAACCGGGGATCGGAATTATGAAGAATACTGTTATCAAAGCTGTCACTCTAGCTGTATTGGCGTCATTTTTGGCCGCCTGCACCACCACAAACCCATATACCGGCGATCAGCAGATTTCTAAAACGGCGGGCGGCGCTGCCATCGGTGCGTTGGCTGGCGCGGGCGTTGGTTTGCTCGCCGGCGGTGATGATCGCCGCAATGCTCTGATTGGTGCGGGGGTTGGTGCCCTTGCCGGCGGTGTTATTGGCAATGTTATGGACCAACAAGAGGCAGAACTTCGCCAGCAGCTTCAGGGCACCGGCGTTTCTGTGACCCGTAACGGTAATCAGATCATCTTGAATATGCCATCTAATGTGACTTTCGCTACCAATCAGGACGCGATTTCGACAGCTTTCTACCCGACGCTCAATTCCGTAGCACTGGTACTGAACAAATATGCCCAGACATTGGTTGATATCAACGGCCATACAGACTCGACCGGTAACCCGCAGTCCAATTTTGACCTGTCACAACGTCGCGCGTTCTCGGTTTCGACATATTTGTCAACTCAGCGTGTTGATGGCCGCCGCTTCCGCGTTCAAGGCCTTGGCGATACACAGCCGGTTGCATCGAATGCGAATTCAGCAGGCCGTGCGCAGAATCGCCGCGTGGAAATCCAAATTACGCCACTACAATAATAGTTAACATTTAAGTAAAACCGCCCGTTGTAAAACGGGCGTTTTTTTTATGATTTGGTCGAGGCAGCAATGGCTATATGCGCTGCCACCCGCGCATTGTTTTCTACGAGGGCGATATTGGCCACGAGGCTGCGTCCACCTGTAATTTCCAGCATTTTCGATAATAGCCAAGGCGTCACGGCTTTGCCGCGCACGCCGGCTTTTTGTGCTGCAGTTAAGGCTGTGCTGATGAAAAATGTCATTTCCTGAGCGGGAATTTCAGCATCCAGCGGAATGGGATTGCAAATCAACAAACCACCGACGAAGCCCAGTGTTTGCCGCGCAATTTGGAATCTTGCGATGTCCTCAACGTGATCCAAGCGTAACGGCGCTTTCATGCCGGACTGGCGGGACCAAAATGCAGGCAGCTCGTCAGCGCCGTAGCAAACCACCGGAACGCCTTTGGTTTCAAGCACTTCAAAGGTTTTTTCAAGATCTAGAATCGCTTTGGCTCCGGCACAAACCACGATGACGGGCGAGCGCGCGAACTCTTCCAAGTCGGCAGAAATATCGAATGTATCCTCGGCGCCTTTGTGGACACCGCCGATGCCGCCGGTGGCAAACACCTTGATGCCCGCCAACGCCGCTGCCATCATGGTCGCTGCAACTGTTGTGCCGCCGGTTTTACCCATAGCGACGGCAAACGCAAGGTCCGCCCGCGATAGCTTCATCGCGCCTTTTACTTGAGCGAGGGCGTGGATCTCTTCCTCTGTGAGGCCGATTTTCAATTTGCCGTCTATCACGGCAATAGTCGCCGGAATTGCGCCTTCCTCACGGATGATCGCCTCAACCCGCACCGCCATTTCGGCATTGGCAGGGTAGGGCATTCCATGCGTTATGATAGTGGATTCGAGCGCCACAACCGGCTTTCCGGCGCGAAGGGCTTTAGCGATTTCTGGCAGTACCTGAGGGCTGTTTGGCATGATTTCCGTGGACTGTTGACTTGGTATTTTTGAGTCGATTGCACGCTAATTTGTCATTTGTCTGGCACGGCTTGCCACAATCGGGCAAGAGTGATTTCAGTTGGCCCTACATTGTTTGCCGGTGTCATTAGGCGGTGATTGCGGCCAATGCCATTGCAAGTGGCAAATAAAGAGAGTGAGGGCGACTTTCAAATTGTTGAAAGCCAAGGTGCCGATAAAATGCGATTGCCGTATGGTCCTTGGCGTCCACAACGAGTGCTTAGATTGCGGGGTCGGAGCGTGCTGCGCGTACTGCCGCATCAATAATCATAGAACCGGCAATTTCTTGACGACGAAAGCGGCTATCAACGGCCAACCGCCCGATTAACCCTGCGGGAACAAAAGGATAGCGTGGCAAACGCTTTTTTAAATCCTCAGTCAGATCGTTCAGTGGCAGGCTGGTGGCTGCAAATGTGTAAAAGCCGGCAATTGTGCCTGCGCCTTTGTACATTACGAAACAATTGCTGATGCGACGTTTCACATCTTGCGCGGCGCGTTCCCTAAAATAGGAATCCAATGGCTCCACGTCATATGAAAACGACTTGCGGTCGTGGTGTGCATTGAGTGCTTCAATAGTGAAATTTGCATTCACTTGGAGTGAATTACCAGTGCCTTATAGGCATTGGCCGCCCGTTGCAGTGCCGCATTGGGAGTAGCAGGGCTGAGAATAGCATCAGCAAAATTCTGCTGATCCTTCATTGAAAGCTGTATGATGTGCGCTTGCTCGATCATCCTGCTCGCCGCATCCTGCGCCGCAGCAACCACAAAATCGCTGACGCTGCGCCCCTGCATTTCAGCTGCACGTTTCACTAAAAGCAACGCATCGGGTGCAATTCGTGCCTCAAGGCGGGCCGTTCTCGCGGATTGGTACTGCATATTCATCTCCTTGAAGATTTGTACGGTATTATGACGTACAATTTAACGAAAAAATTAACGGCGTTGTTGAATTCCATTTGGCTTATTGCGCAGCTACCAACTTCCCGCGCTTGGCCAGTCCCGCCTTCATCGCCTCGTGTGCCTCCGGCGTGCCATCGTGAAATGAGCCGAACCATTTATCCAAGGGGACCATGCCGTCAGAGTAATTCACCTCAAAATAGCGATGGTGCAAATAATGGGCAAAGGTGGAAGCTTCCATACTTGTTTCTTCATTGAAAACCAGCCGGTCAAAGCCGGTATGACCTTGCGCCAGGCCGACGCCGAGGCGATTGCTGAGGTTTATCATATGGATAGGATGGGACGGGATGATAAAAAACAGCATAATGGTCGAGAAATAAATAGTGTGCTCGATGGGGTGCATCGACAGGCCGGACCATGGGCCGGGGTTGATATTGCGATGGTGCAGCTTGTGCGCCACTTGGTAAAGCGCCGGCACATGAAGCAGGCGGCGGGCGAAATAAAACCCGACCTCATAAATAAACGGCACCAAAAAAACAGTGCGATAAAGCCAACTGGATAGTCGTTAAAGCTTCTATAAACGCGAAATAAATCGATGATGCAACCAAAAACTGTTTGATTTAAAAGTGTAGTTTTGGACCAGTGTCCGGCAAAAAACCAGTCTAAAAGAAATTATAAGTCATATATAAAACTAGAGGGTAGCTGGAACTCGAGTATCAACCTCCAAACTTAACCACGGCCAACGGCGACTCCACCGTTACCTTTGCAGCGTCAAGCCCTTTGCCTGCGGCCACAGTCCAGGCATTGCCGTTCAAAAAGGCCGCCAGCGTTGCGCCCGCCATGGCATCGCCCGCTCCGGTAACATCTACTATGCGCCATGGCGTTGGCGGGGTGAGCGACTGGACCATGCCACTATCAATAACACACACAGGCGCACCGCCGTCCGACAGGATAGCGCGTGGCAGGCCGAGCACGACGAGACCGGCGGCGAGTTCATCAAGCGAACGTGCGTCTGCGGGCTCAAGCGCTAAAATCGCCAGCGCTTCGCGGCGGTTCAGGAATAGTCCGGCAAGTTGGTCGAGTACGGGGCGCAGCCGCACCGCTTTGGCAGGCGAGATTGCCAGCGCGAACACTGGCTTGCCGATCGCCAACGACAGCAGCTTTTGGATGGCGGCCTCCGGCATGTTGGCATCGGTCACTATTGCATCGCAGGCCGCAATGGCCTCTCGGGTGGCGCGGCGGGAAATTTGGCGGGGCAGGGCGGTTTCGTAAATATCCATGTCCGCCAGCGCGGCCACCACATCGCCCTCCTTGGTCAGCAGCGCGGTATAGCTGGCTGTCGTTCTGTCCAAGAAAGTGGACGATAGATCTTCAAGGCCCGAGCTCTTGGCCGCAGCCGCTACACTATCGCCCGCCGCATCGCCGCCGCGCACTGAAATCAGCGAGGAATTGACACCGAACTGCACCGCTACGCGCAGCGCGTTGAATACCCCGCCTCCGGGCTCCTCCATCATGGCTCCGGGAATGGATGCGCCCGTGATGAACGGCTCACGCATCATGCCACGCCGGTCAATATGCGCGCCGCCAATTCCGAGCAGTCTTTTTTTTGAAGCGTTCATCATCGTTTAGGGCCGTCCGAATTCGGCTTGCCATGTTCTGCCAACTTGCGCGCCAGATCGACGGCCCCTTGAAGCGCGTTGGCCCTTGGCTCTACCAGCAATGACCTATTTTTTGCCGATAAATATGGAGTAAATAGTTTTGCCAATCCGCCAAGCAGTGCAATCCTAATAATATTACTTGTGCATATTGCAACTATTGATGCATCAATATTCTGCGCGGCGCTTTTGACAATGGTTTCGGCATTGCCGTCGCCCCTTGCGGCAAATTCAAAGATCAGTGGTGCTAATTTGCCGTATTCAACAGGTTTTGCTGTTTGTGCAAACAAGGTGAGGTTTTCGGGCTCATCGTCAAAGCGTGCTAGAATGGCCTTCGTCAGTTCCGTATGCGGCACAACCCTGTCATGCGCCAGCAATGTCATCTCCAGCGCCTCGCGTCCAAGGCGCGCACCGCCGCCAACATCGCTCAGCTGGAAGCCCCATCCGCCAATCAGCCGCGTCGCGTTTCCCGCGCGGGACATGAAGGCCGACCCGGTGCCCAAAATCGCTATCGCACCATCGCCATCACCCAATGCACCTTGCAAAGCTATCGTTGCGTCGCTGACAATTTCGCAAAGTGCAAACGGCAGGATGGCTTTCAGATCAGCCGCAAACATACCAACGTTTGCGCCCGCCATTCCAAGCACCGCCGCGCAATCGGGCAAAATCATCTCTGGTAAGTTTGCCTCTTTGAGCGCTTGGCTGACACACAGCATTATATTCTCATGCGCACCAGCTAAATGCGTCGTGATGTTGGCCGAGCCGCCGATGCCGTTGCCCAGCACCTTGCCTTCGCTTGTCGCCAGCGTCACACGACAGCCGGTGCCGCCACCATCCACACCGATTACGTATTGTGGCCGTATCGTTTCCGTATTCATTCCGTATCGTTTCCGCACTGATTCCGATCTTACCGCGCACACTATTCGCAGCGGTCCGCAATGCATACTGTGGCAGCAAAAAACAGTCCGGATCAATGCAAAGTGATTCTGCCTGAGATTGGTTGTTAATGCGTGAGCTACGACTAATGCTAGAATTAAATCTTTTTGTCAAAATTTGAAACAAAAAAAGAACAAAAATTATTAGTTCAATATATTCAATATGTTATCACTATTGCAAAACAAGAACAAAACAGATACATATTTCTAATCAGGACGGATTATCCGCCCTTCAAGAATAGCACAGGGGTGTAGTATCATGGCTCAGAATTCATTGCGGCTTGTTGAGGATAATTCAGTGGACAAAACTAAGGCAATAGATGCCGCGCTATCGCAAATTGAGCGCGCATTCGGTAAAGGCTCAATCATGCGGCTCGGTCGCAACGAGCAAATTGTGGAGATTGAAACCATCTCCACCGGCTCCTTAAGCCTTGATATTGCTCTTGGAATTGGTGGATTACCCAAGGGACGTATCATTGAAATCTATGGTCCGGAAAGCTCTGGCAAAACCACTTTGGCTCTGCATGTTTTGGCAGAAGCGCAAAAGAAGGGCGGGGTTTCGGCGTTTATCGATGCGGAACATGCGCTTGATCCCGTTTATGCACGCAAGCTTGGGGTGGATTTGGAAAATCTGCTGATTTCACAGCCCGATACAGGTGAGCAAGGGCTTGAAATTGCTGACACTTTGGTTCGTTCCGGGGCGATTGATGTGTTGGTTATCGATTCGGTTGCAGCTCTCACTCCACGTGCTGAAATTGAAGGTGAGATGGGCGACTCCTTGCCGGGCTTGCAAGCTCGTTTGATGAGCCAAGCCTTGCGCAAACTAACCGGCTCGATTTCTAAATCAAAGTGTATGGTTATTTTCATCAACCAAATCCGCATGAAAATTGGTGTGATGTTCGGCTCGCCTGAAACAACAACTGGTGGAAACGCCTTGAAATTCTATGCTTCCGTGCGTTTGGATATCCGCCGCATCGGCGCGGTCAAGGACCGCGAAGAGGTAGTTGGAAATCAAACGCGCGTGAAAGTCGTTAAGAACAAAATGGCGCCGCCGTTCAAACAGGTTGAATTTGATATTATGTACGGCGAGGGTATTTCAAAAACCGGTGAATTGGTCGATTTGGGTGTCAAAACCGGCATTGTTGAGAAGTCCGGTTCGTGGTTTTCGTATAATTCGCAGCGGTTGGGTCAAGGCCGTGACAATGCTAAAATATTTTTGCGCGACAATCCTGCGGTTGCCAATGAAATTGAAGCGACGTTGCGCCAAAGTTCAGGTCTTATTGCGGAAAAGCTGCTGGATAAAATGTCTGACAATGACAAAGACACAGCGTCTGATTGATTTGCGGTTGGACTGATCTGAGTTTTGCAAAACGGCTGGATATTCCAGCCGTTTTTTATTGTTTGGCGACTATATGATGTTGGCTTTCTGGACAGATTGCCGGTTGCTGGTTAAAAGCTTTCATCATGATTAGATGCGTGCAAAGCATCGCACAAGGCGAAGGTGAATTTATGAGCGGCGTCAATGAGATACGGTCGGTTTTTCTCGATTATTTCAAGAAGAATGGTCATGAAGTTGTAAGCTCGTCACCATTGGTTCCGCGCAATGATCCCACGCTTATGTTTACAAATGCGGGCATGGTTCAGTTCAAGAATGTTTTCACTGGTTTGGAACAACGCTCATATAATAGGGCCGTTACAAGCCAAAAATGTGTACGTGCTGGTGGCAAGCATAATGATTTGGATAACGTTGGCTACACGGCTCGCCACCATACTTTCTTTGAAATGCTCGGCAATTTCTCGTTCGGCGACTATTTCAAAGAGCGCGCTATCGAGTTGGCCTGGAACCTTCTGACCAAAGAATATGCTTTAGATGCCAACAAACTTTTGGTGACTGTATATTATACTGATGAAGAGGCAGCCTCGTTGTGGAAGCGGATTGCTGGTCTACCTGATGATCGCATTATCCGCATTCCAACGTCTGACAATTTTTGGGCGATGGGCGACACGGGGCCATGTGGCCCATGTTCCGAAATTTTCTACGATCATGGCGACAAAATCGCTGGTGGGCCTCCCGGTAGTCCTGATGAAAACGGTGATCGTTTCATAGAAATTTGGAATAACGTGTTCATGCAATTTGAGCAGGTGACAAAGGAAGAGCGTGTACCGCTGCCGCGCCCGTCTATCGATACAGGCATGGGGCTCGAACGTATCGCGGCAGTGTTGCAGGGCCAGCACGATAACTACGATATTGATCTGTTCCGCGCACTAATCCGCGCGTCGGAAGACTTGACCAACGTTCCAGCCCAAGGGGCAAACCGTGCCAGTCATCGCGTGATCGCCGATCATTTGCGCGCATCGTCGTTTTTAGTAGCCGATGGTGTGCTGCCCTCGAACGAAGGTCGCGGCTATGTGCTGCGCCGTATAATGCGTCGCGCTATGCGCCATGCCCAGTTGCTCGGCGCGCATGATCCATTGATGCATAAATTGGTACCCGCATTGGTCAAGGAAATGGGGCTGGCTTATCCCGAGTTGGTACGCGCTCAGTCTCTCATTTCCGAAACGCTGAAGCTTGAAGAGACGAAGTTCCGCAAAACATTAGAGCGCGGTCTTGGTTTGTTGGGCGATGCGACTGAAGGGTTGGAGTCTGGCGGCGAGCTGGATGGCGAGGTTGCATTCAAACTTTACGACACCTTTGGTTTTCCATTAGATTTAACACAAGATGCGCTCCGTCAGCGCGGCATCTCGGTAAATACCAACGCATTTTCTGCGGCTATGGAGCGCCAAAAGGCTGAGGCGCGGGCCAACTGGTCAGGTTCCGGCGATACTGCTACTGAAAGGGTCTGGTTCACCGTTAAAGATCGCGTGGGAGCAACGGAGTTTCTAGGCTACGAAACAGAAAAGGCCGAGGGCGTTGTTACTGCTTTGGTTAAGGATGGCGCGGAAATCCAATCGGTTGCAGCAGGTGATGAGGTTGCTATTATTGTTAACCAGACGCCATTCTACGGTGAATCTGGTGGTCAACAGGGCGATACCGGTATTATTTCCGGCGATGGTTTCAAAGCACAAGTGCGCGATACCCTGCGCAAAGGTGAGGGCGTGTTTATTCATTTGGCGACCATTAAAGAGGGTATTGTAAAGCCCGGCGCTTCTGCCGAGCTTAGTGTGGATACCACCCGCCGTTCGCGCCTTCGCGCCAATCATTCGGCAACCCACCTTCTGCATGAGGCGCTGCGCCACGTGCTCGGAACGCATGTTGCGCAAAAGGGCTCGCTGGTGGCGCAAGATCGCTTGCGCTTCGATTTTTCGCATCCAAAGCCTATCTCTGATGCCGAACTGGCTCAAGTAGAGCAGATGGCCAATGAAATCATTGTGCAAAATACGCCTGTTGTCACGCGCCTCATGGCGGTGGATGACGCGATTGCGGAAGGCGCTATGGCGCTATTTGGAGAGAAATACGGCGATGAAGTGCGCGTGGTTTCAATGGGCACGGCTATTCACGGCGAAAAAGAAGGTAAGTCTTATTCGACAGAATTATGCGGGGGAACGCATGTGCGCCACACTGGCGACATCGGCCTGGTTCGCATTCTTGCCGATAGCGCGGTTGCTTCCGGTGTTCGCCGTCTTGAAGCGGTGACTGCCGGCGATGCGCGTGCTTATTTTAATGAGCAGGACCGGCGCATGAAGGCGTTAGCTGCGACTTTGAAGACGACCCCGGCTGAGGTTTTGAGCCGTGTTGAGGCGCTGATGGATGAGCGCAAGAAGTTGGACCGTGAACTTACTGATGTGCGCAAGGCGCTTGCGCTTGGCGGCGGGGCTTCGGGTGGTGGCGATAGTGTTGATGTGGCGGGTATTAAATTTATCGGCCGTGTCGTCACTGGAGTTCAGCCTAAGGATCTGAAGCCTTTGGCGGATGACGCTAAGAAATCAATTGGTTCCGGCGTTGTCGTATTCATTGGGGTTGCTGAGGATGGCAAGGCCAGCGCTGTTGTTGGTGTTACAGACGATATGACTGCTAAGTTTTCTGCCGTTGATCTGGTGCGGGTTGCTTCATCAGCGCTCGGCGGTGCTGGTGGCGGCGGGCGGGCAGATATGGCGCAGGCAGGCGGGCCGGATGGTTCGGAAGCTGCGGCGGCGCTTGATGCGGTAAAGGCTGCGATGTCTTCCTAAAAGGGACGCCCCATTTCCGGTCACTATAGTGAGGGGGCTGGAGACCGGAAAATGGGGTGGTATATCTTAACGACACATTGATAATATCTAATATAATAATTTATAAAAAACTAATTTAATTTTCGAATTAAAAATGTGCGCCTTGCGTGTAGCCATGGTTGGTTTCGTCGTCATAAATCTTGTCTTGATTTGCCCATTTCGCGACGATCTCTTGCGAATCTGCTGAACAATTGGCGTCTTCGACTTCCTGAGCGGCGTTTAATCCATTTTCCGCATGGCCCGTTTCGTGAGTTTTTAGCGCGTCCATCATTTCATCCCAAGCATCAATCACTTTTTGGTCCGCATCTTCGCGGTCCACCCATTCAGGGTAGGTGTAGGTAACATCGAGGGTGACTGTGCAATCTCCAGTCCAATTCACCTGCCATTTTGTGTAGGCCCAGCTGCCTTGCGGGCCAGCGGCTCTCATTTGTTGGGCCAAGGCGTCAGTACTGTCGCCACTAATTTCATAGGTGATGGTTTCTTCTTTTTCGACGGGGTCTGCGTAACCCGGAAAGGGCAGAGATAATGATGCGAATAGAATGATTGCTAAAACTACATTGATTCTACTAAGCTTAATAAATCTTTTCATATTACCCCCCCTCCCTACGCCTGCTTTCGCTGATAGACTATCGCACCGCTTTGCCCGCCGACTTTTTCGTAGAGTTTGCGGGCGGTTACGTTAGTGAAATCAGTTTGCCAATAAACCTTTTTTGAGTCGATTGCGTCGGCATGGGCATAGACCGCCTCGATCAAGGCGCGGCCTGCGCCGGAGTTTCGGATGGTGCTGTCAACATAGAGGTCTTCGAGATAGACGTACGGCGCGGCGGACCAGCTGGAGCCATGCTCCAGCGCGTGGCAAATGCCAATGACTTTACCATCCAAAACGGCGCACCAGCCGTGGATGGATTTATCTTCCAAGAGCCGCGCCCATGTCAGCGCGGTTATTTCACCGGATAATTTGGATTTATAAAACGTGATATAACTGTCCCACAATGTGAGCCATGCGGCGTGATCGTCTGCCTTTAGTTTACGAGCAATCACGCCACTTGCCATATTATGCGGCCATTGCGATTTTGAGGTTTTCGTCGATCTTATCGAGAAAACCTGAGGTCGAAAGCCAAGGTTGATCGGGGCCAATCAGCAGCGCCAAATCCTTGGTCATGAAGCCGGACTCCACCGTTGCCACGCAAACTTTTTCAAGTGTTTGAGCGAAACGATCCAGTTCTTTGTTATCGTCCAGCTTGGCGCGGTGGGCAAGCCCACGGGTCCATGCGAAGATTGACGCGATGGAGTTGGTTGAGGTTTCCTCGCCCTTTTGATGCTGGCGGTAATGGCGGGTCACGGTGCCGTGGGCAGCTTCGGCTTCAACTGTTTGGCCGTCGGGCGTCATCAAAACCGAGGTCATGAGGCCGAGCGAGCCAAAACCCTGCGCCACTATGTCAGACTGCACGTCGCCGTCATAGTTCTTGCAAGCCCAGACATAACCACCGGACCATTTAAGCGCGGAGGCCACCATGTCGTCGATTAAGCGGTGTTCATAGGTAATCTTTTTGACTTTGAAGTCTTCGGCAAATTCGGCGTTGAAGACTTCTTCGAAAATATCTTTGAAGCGGCCGTCATAGGCCTTCAAAATTGTATTCTTGGTGGAGAGATAGACCGGCAGACCGCGCTGAAAACCATAGTTCAGCGAAGCACGGGCGAATTCGCGGATTGATTCGTCCACATTGTACATGGCCATGGCAACGCCGGCGCTTGGTGCATCATAGACTTCATGTTCAATGGTAGCGCCGTCTTCTCCGACGAATTTAATCGACAACTTGCCTTTGCCGGGGAATTTGAAATCGGTCGCGCGGTATTGATCGCCAAAGGCATGACGGCCAACGATGATCGGCTTGGTCCAGCCCGGCACAAGGCGCGGCACGTTGTTGCAGATAATAGGCTCGCGGAAAATCACGCCGCCAAGAATGTTGCGGATTGTGCCGTTCGGCGATTTCCACATCTTCTTCAGCTTAAATTCTTCAACGCGCTGCTCATCCGGCGTAATTGTTGCGCATTTAATGCCAACGCCGTATTTTTTGATCGCATGGGCCGCGTCAATCGTCACTTGGTCATTGGTGGCATCGCGGTTTTCGACGCTGAGGTCGTAATACTCAATGTCGAGATCAAGGTATGGGTGGATGAGCTTCTGCTTGATGAAGTCCCAGATAATACGGGTCATTTCATCGCCATCTAAATCCACAACCGGATTTGCCACTTTAATCTTAGTCATTGTGCCTCGCTTTTGGGAGAAAAGGAATTTGATGCCGCCCTATAGCATTGGAAAATAACAACGCAAAGTCAGCTTTTTGGATAAGTTTGTTCATTTCCACGCCTGCCGAAGCATCTGGTTATTGAAAGGCAGGGAAAATAGAATGCGCGGCCGCCGTCTGTTGGCCGTAACAATGTGGCTGAGCCACGCATTCAGACCGGCATCCTGTCGACACGGAGTATTTGTTGACCACAAGATGCCCAACACTACCGCCTGAAGCCCCGCGTACGAACTCATAAGCAAACGCGTTCACCGTAAACGCGCCCACCAGGTAGCCGGTTGCGCAACCGGTTACCTTTTAAACCATGGGGCATGATAAATCAGGTTTGAGGGGCGGCAATAAAAATGGGGGAAATAAAGGTGGTTTAGGTGGGTTATTTTTGAGAATTGTATGATGTTAATGGTTAACATCGAACGATATTTCATTGTCCAGTCAAAAAATGCAGGATAAAGTTGCTGAAATTTAGTTGTTACAATACCATGCCTCACCACGGATCGTCATCCTCTTGCCCTTATTTCGAGTATGACTACCACCGGAGTGAGAGCTGCCAATGCGCCGACCACCCCCCCATCCGTCGACTAAAGTCGCCATCTTCACGGCCAAGGCGGGAGGCGCAGAGCGCGGCAGATTTAGTGGATAGATTTATTTTTGCAAGTGATTTGACCGCAAATATTGGGCTTTACCCCGCAACAGCCCAGCGTATCATATATGCTACCAGCGCCAGACCCGCTACGCTGGCGAGCCAGATAGCTGCGAACCAAATCGGACGCTTACTCAATGGTAGCCGCCTTCGGTGGAGACTTTTCCGCGAAAGACCCAGTATGACCATGCGGTGTAGGCCAAAATGAGCGGGACCAGTACCAGTGTGCCCACCAGCAAGAATTTCAACGAATTATCCGGCGCGGCTGCCTGCCAGATGGTTACAGAACCGGGCACGATGTAAGGATAAAACGAGATGCCAATGCCGATGTAGCATAGCACGAAAAGGGCGAGTGACGCTAAAAACGGCTGCAATTGGTAGTGCTTTTCGAGGCCCTGATAGAGCAAATATGCGCAGGCCAAAACTAACAGCGGGACCGGCGCGACGTAAAGCAATTGCGGGAAACGCAGCCAGCGCTCCATGAACGCGGGATTGAGGAACGGTGTCCACAGGCTAACAATGCCGATGAGTATGAGTGTGGCAATACCCGTGATTTTAGCAAAGCGCTGCGCCTCGCTTTGCACATGGCCTTCGGTTTTATAGATGAGCCAGCCTGCGCCGAGCAGTGCATAGCCGATGACAAGTGCAACGCCCGTTAGCAGGCTGAACGGTGTCAACCAATTCCACCAGCCGCCAGTGTAAGCACGGTTTGCCACGGAAATGCCTTGCACCAGTGCGCCTAGTGGATTGATCGCAACGAAGGAGTCCAGATTTGGATTCCCTTGTTTTGCTGGATGTGCGATTCAGGGTTATGCGCACAGGAATTGAGTTCACC
>JAYVRA010000092.1:0-51025 GCA_043776635.1 Phyllobacteriaceae bacterium | reverse complement strand
GCGAAGCCAAACCCTTCACATGGCGCGCAAACCCAGACGAAATCATCGCTGCCAGAAATCGGGGGTTCCAAATGTTGGAATCAATCCACTAGCGGCGGAAAACTGTGGCGAATGGCCTATAGGTTCAACGAAAAGCAAAAACTTTTGTCGTTTGGCGCTTATCCGGCAATAGGCTTGGCCGATGCGCGGGAACGACGCGACGCGGCTAAAAAGCTATTGGCTTTTGGTATTGATCCCTCGGTCCAATCAAAGCTGGATAAAATCGCCAAGCAATCGTCTGAAGCCAATACCTTCGCACTTGTTGCCGACGAATTTTTGATGAAATGCGAGAAAGAAGGACTGGCAAAGGTAACATTGATGAAAAAGCGCTGGCTTATCAGTCTAGCCTTGTCTGACATTGGAAACCGGCCAATAGGCGAAATCTCCGCTTCTGAAATACTCATCCCGTTGCGAAAGATTGAGGGGCTGGGCAATTATGAAACCGCCAAGCGTTTAAGAGCGGTGATTGGGCAAGTATTTCGTTACGCAATTGCCAGCGCGATGGCCTCAAACGATCCCACCTTTGGCCTCAAAGGCGCGTTAGTGTCGCCAAAGGTCACTCACGGGGCTGCAATTCTCAATTGGGAAGCCTTCGCGGGGTTGCTTCGCGCCATTTGGGCTTATGAGGGCACAATAGAAACCCGCGCGGCGCTGAAGCTTATGGCGTTGCTCTATCCAAGGCTGGGCGAATTGCGCCAAGCCGAATGGATCGAGTTTGATCTGGATAAGGCGATTTAGACCATTCCGGCGGCGCGAACAAAAATGCGCCGTGAACACAGAAAGCCGCTTCCGGCCTTGGCCGTCGAAATCCTTCGTGATCTCCAAAAGCATACCGGCAACCGGCGCTTGGCGTTTCCGTCAACACAGTATGCCGAACGACCGCTTAGCGAAAACACCATGAATTCGGCCTTGCGCCGCATGGGCTATGCTCAAACAGAAGCGACGTCTCACGGCTTCCGTGCCACCGCGTCAACACTGCTAAACGAAAGCGGCCTTTGGAATGCGGATGCGATAGAGGCCGAACTAGGCCATGTCGGCGCGGATGAAGTGCGCAAAGCCTATCATAGGGCGCTCTATTGGGAAGAACGCAAAAAAATGACAGATTGGTGGGAAGCGCGACTCAAAGAACGGTTTTCCTTAAATGACGAATGATTGGCTTGGCAATTACTCCAACGACTTGCCCGCAACTGTTGCCGCCGCTGAATTTAGTTATTGGTGTCGAATACCGAAATGGGATTTGCCAACCGCTGTTAGTCTCGCACTTGGTTCAGAACCCGATTCGGCAAATAACTATGTTAACGGTGGATATATTCGGCAAAACGGGGGCGTACCGCCAAAACTGATTTCGTAATCGCATTCGACAAGCTTGAAACGTTGGTGCGTGCCAATTTTCCATACACCGAATACGGCGACGAAATTGCGTCATTTGCCTTCGTAAACTGGCTCGTTGGCGCAAAGCTACCCTGCCCTTTGGCGTTGCGAGAGGCACTTACGGAGTTTAGCGGTGCTCGTGTTGACTGGAAAATGGTAGCAACGGCTTTCGAACGCGAAAATCTATTGCTTAATGAGCGAGTCAGTAACTTAGAAAAGGCAACCGCTGACGGAGTTCTTTCTGGCAATTTAGGAACAAAAGAGCGCGAAAGTCTACTTAAAATCGTGATTGGAATGGCCGTGGCTGGTTATAGCTTTGACCCAAAATCTTCACGTTCGCCGACAGCCAAAGAAGTCTCAGATGATTTAATGAAACTAGGAATAACTTTGAGTGATGACACAATCCGCAAATACCTAAAAGAGGGAGCAGATTTATTGCCGCCACAAGAAAAGGCATAACCGAACTCGTCTTTCGGTTAACCGAGTTCGGCCTCAAACCAATCTGTCCTTCCTAAACCCGCCTTGTCGTTCACAGCACAAGGCCGAATCAAAATGGACAATCATCTTCCCCAAACAGGCTTCCTTCGCCTTCCTTCAATCATTGCACCCCATGGTCCAATCCCTGTTTCCAAGTCCACATGGTGGGCTGGCATTAAGACAGGCCGCTATCCTAAGCCGGTTAAGCTTAGTGCGCGCGTTTCCGCTTGGCGGGTGGAAGACATTCGCGCTTTTATCGAAAGCGGGGTTAGATGAATGGCACGGGCTAAGGGCTGGCGCGCGGTCAAAAGCGGTCTTTCTTACACCGTCGGCGAAGTGGCGCACAATCAAGGCGTGGCGAAGGGCACGGTCCTTCGCTGGCTCAAGACAGGCCTTCCTTTCATCAAAGATCAACGGCCTTACCTGATATTAGGCGGGGATTTGGTCTCGTTCTTGAGGGCGAGAAAGCCGCCAAAACAGAAAATGGCTTCAGACGAATTTCGTTGTTTCGCGTGCAAAGCGCCGCGCAAGCCAGCGCTTAACATGGTGGAATATGCACCACGAACACCCACGTCCGGAATGCTAACAGCGCTCTGTTGCGTTTGCTCAACAGTGATGAACAGGGGCACGTCCTATGCGCGGATCGAGACTTTGAAGGCTATTTTGCAGGTTTCATTCTCGCCTGCACACGAACCCCTAATCAAGGGCATGAAGCCCCGTTCAAATGATCACTTAGGAAGGGAATAAATTACCATGCAAAAACATCATCCAAAAAACGAGCGGATCAAGCGTGCCTATGTCATTTGGCTACAAGAGGCGAAGCGTCTTTCACCGCATTCCATTGACCAAATCACGGCGGCAATCGCGCTGTTAGAACTATCCACCAAACATAAGGATTTTGCGGCTTTTCATATCGGGCAGGCCAAGAAATTTAAGAGCGATCAACTAGAGGCCACCAATGCCAAGACCGGTAAGCCGATGGCAAAGGCCACGATCAAGTCACGGTTCGATGCGTTGAAGGGTTTCTTCTTATGGCTTGCGGATCAATCCGGCTATAAGTCGAAAATCAAGCATTCCGATTGTGACTATTTCAATATCAACGCCAATGACGCGCGCATTGCCACCGCCAAGCGCGAACGCCCCGCGCCGGATATGGATCAAGTTCACTTTGTGCTTGATGGCATGAAACACGAAACGGCAATCGAAAAACGCGATAGGGCGATCATTGCTTTTGCGCTGCTTACGGGCGCACGGGATGATGCAATCGCCTCGCTCTCATTGCGGCATTTTGACATTGGCGCGCGCAAAGTGTTTCAGGATGCGCGATCTGTGCGGACGAAAAATCGCAAGACATTTGAAACGGATTTTTTCCAGGTCGGCGGGCAGGCCGAACAGATTGTCCTTGAGTGGATTGCCTATTTGAAAGACGTCCACAAATTCGGACCGGATGATCCCTTGTTCCCGCAAACGCTTCTGGGCTTGGATGAAAATGGATGCTTTGCCGCCAGAGGACTTAAGCGCGAACATTGGAAGAATGCGGATGCAATCCGCAAAGTGTTCAAGCGCGCCATCACAGAAGCGGGCTTGCCGCCTTTCAATCCACATTCAATCCGCAAAACGTTGGTGCGCTTTGGTGAAGAGATTTTCCGGTCACCGGAAGAGTTCAAAGCTTGGTCGCAAAACCTTGGCCATGAGCAAGTGCTGACGACGTTTAATTCTTACGGCAATGTTTCGGCCCATAGGCAAAGCGAGATTATTCGCGGGTTGAGCAATTCATCCAAAGCGGGAAGCGGGATTAGCGCTGTTGAAATCGCGGCGCTGGAGGCCCTGTTGCATAATGCAAAAACCCTGCGGCCAAGCGTGTGAATGCTTATCCACGGCTTTCTATGGCGCATGGCATTATCCCGCACGCACTAGTGTTACTTATGCGCGAATCGTGGCAATTGATTGAGTCTTAGCAGTTTCGGGAAAGACAGACACAATGCCCACATTGGATTGGATCGGCAAGAAAGCCGTGGTCAACCACCACCGCGAAGTGCCCTACCGGCTGATCCATTGCGACAAGGACAAAAGCGTCGGCGATCCCGATGCGGGCAATCTGTTGGTGCAAGGCGATAATCTGGAAGCCCTCAAAGCGCTGCTTCCCTATTATGCGGGCAAGGTAAAGTGCATCTATATCGATCCACCCTACAATACCGGCAATGAAGGCTGGGTTTACAACGACAATGTGAATTCACCGGAAATCAAGGCGTGGCTTGGCTCCGTTGTGGGCAAGGAAGCCGAAGACCTGTCGCGCCATGATAAATGGCTGTGCATGATGTATCCACGCCTGAGATTGCTCAAAGAGTTTTTGAGTGATGACGGTTCGATCTGGATTTCAATTGATGACAACGAGGCCCACACACTTAAGATCATATGTGATGACGTATTTGGTAAATCAAATTTTATTGCCTCAATAATTTGGCGGAAAAACTACGCGCCGAAATCGAGCGCTAGACATTTTTCTGTTGACCATGACTATGTTCTTGTTTTTGCAAAAAACGCAGATTCTTGGGTTCCTAATCCAATTGCTAGGTCTGAAAAACAGGACAAGGCCTATAAAAATCCCGATAGTGATCCTCGCGGCCTCTGGCGACCAAACAACCTTGCGGCAAGGAATTTCTATAGCAAAGGAACCTATCCAATCACCTGCCCGTCTGGCCGAGTGATTGAAGGACCGCCGCCGGGATCGTATTGGCGAGTATCTTGGGAGAAATTCCAGGAGATGAACGCAAACAATCGAATTTGGTGGGGAAAAGATGGGAATAATGTTCCAGCCCCCAAGATATTTTTGAGCGAAGTCAAGCAAGGAATAACTCCACAAGCGTATTGGAGTTACGAAGAGGCAGGACATACGCAAGAGGCAAAAAAAGAAATTGTAACACTATTTGGCGGGGATGTATTTGACACTCCAAAACCAGAGAAGTTGATTAGGCGGATATTAGAGATTTCAACACAAAATGGTGACCTTGTATTAGATTCTTTTGCAGGTTCAGGAACAACGGGTGCCGTTGCGCACAAATTGGGGCGTAAGCACATTGGCATCGAAATGGGCGCACATGCCGCAACACATATCGTGCCGCGCTACCAAAAAGTGGTTGAGGGTGAACAAGGTGGTATTTCAGGTGATGTGACTTGGAAAGGCGGCTCCGGCTTTCGTTTCTGCACCCTTGGCGAACCGCTGTTTGATGCCGATGGCAATGTGAACCCCGCCGTGACGTTTCCAGACCTTGCCGCCCATGTGTTCTTTTGCGAGACGGGTTCGCCCTTGCCGCGCCGCGTGGATGGTTCAACGCCGCTGATCGGCACATTCCAAGGCCGCGCGATCTATCTCTTGCACAGTGCCGATGCCGTCGGCGTTGCCAGCACCAATGCCGGGAATGTGCTCACGGGCGGCGTTCTTGATACGCTGCCCTTGCCGGAAGCGGATTTCACCGGCGCGCGCATTGTCTATGGCGAAGGCTGCACCGTGCCGGAAGACCGGCTTTCCCGCCTTGGCGTACCATTTAAGCAAATCCCCTATCAAATTGAGGGGCTGTGATGCGATTTCAGCAAAAGTGGAAGCCGGTTTTGCGTCCGAAATCGCGTTGGAGAGGCATGTAAGCATGGCGGATAAAACACCACCGCGCGAAGGCGAAATCCTGCTTTACACGGGCGCAACGGGCGCAATACGTGTCGAAGTATTATTCGAAGAGGAAAGCTTCTGGCTTACCCAAAAGCGCATGGCTGAGCTGTTTGATGTGGATGTCCGTACGATCAGCGAACACCTGCAAAACATATTCAATACCGACGAATTGGACGAAGATTCAGTTATCCGGAAATTCCGGACAACTGCGGCAGACGGTAAAAGCTATCTGACAAGTTTCTACAATCTGGATTCCATTATCGCCGTTGGCTACCGCGTCAACAGCAAACAAGCAACGCAATTTCGTAAATGGGCAACTTCGGTTTTGCGTGAATTCATCATCAAGGGCTTTGCTATGGATGATGACCGCCTGATGCAGGGCAAAAAGTTCGGTAAAGACTATTTCAATGAATTGCTTGAGCGGATTCGTGAAATCCGTGCAAGCGAAAGGCGTTTCTATCTCAAGATCACAGATATTTATCAGCAGTGCAGCATAGACTATTTGAAAGACACGGATATTACCCAAACGTTTTTCAAAACCGTTCAAAACAAGTTGCACTGGGCCATAACCGGCAAAACGGCGGCTGAAACCATTGCCGTTGCCGCCGACGCAACCCAAACAAATATGGGCCTGCAAACGTGGAAAAACGCCCCGCATGGCAAGATTTTGAAATCCGACGTTGCGATAGCCAAAAATTATTTGCCTGAAGACGCAATTAAAAAACTTGAGCGCGTTGTATCAATGTATCTCGACTATGCTGAAAATCAGGCGGCACGACAAATCCCGATGAAAATGGCTGACTGGGTTGTGAAGCTTGATGCGTTCTTGACGTTCAACGAGTATGACATTTTGCAAAATGCTGGCAAAGTGCGCAACGAAGTCGCCAAGGCGCTGGCTGAAAAAGAGTATGAAAAATACCGGATCACGCAAGACAAAGCATTCGAAGGTGACTTTGAGCGCGAAACCGCAAAAATGGTGACGGCTTCAAAGCCAAAGAAATCGAAGGGCAAGACGACATGAGTTTGCCCGTTTTCAGCCTCAAGCAATATCAAATCCAGACGCTGGGCGCTCTTCGCAAGTTTCTTGAAAAGACCGTTGAATTTAAAGACGCCGATACGGCATTTTATGCGCTGACAAAGCGGCCTTTCGTGCAACCGCCAAGCCTTCCCGGACTGCCCTATGTTTGTCTTCGCATTCCAACGGGCGGCGGCAAAACAATCCTTGCCGCGCATTCAATCAGCGTTGCCGCTGATAGTTTCCTGCGAACCGATGCGCCAACGGTGCTTTGGCTTGTGCCTTCGCAAACAATCCGCGAACAGACACCCGAAGAGTTCAAGGCTTGGTCGCAAAACATTGGCCATGAACGGGTGCTGACAACATTCAACGCCTATGGAAACGTTGCCGCGCATAGACAAGCGGAAATCATTCTTGGCCTTGGAAACACAGAAGGTGCGCCGCGCGCGGTTTCAAACGATGCAACAATTGCGGCACTGGAAGTGATGCTGGCGCAATTAAAGGGCAGGCCTTAAGCCGCTTGAGCCGACAATAGAGCTTGCATTCGTTGGCTGCTTTCGATTCTATGCAACCGGTAATTCGGGGAAAACGGACCAATGACTGAACTTACATTCAAGGGCAAGGAATTCGTCTATAATCATCATCTTTCCGTGCCCTTCCGCCCGCTTGTTCCCCATGCCGACAAGGGCATTGGCGAGGTTGATCTTGACGGAAACCTGATCATTCAAGGCGACAATCTGCACGCGCTGAAGGCGCTGTTGCCGCGCTATGCGGGCAAGGTGGACTGCATATTCATTGACCCGCCTTACAACCGTGGAAGCAAAGACTGGGCATATCGCGACGACGTAAATGCCCCGATGATTAAAGAATGGTTCGCAAAAACCTTCGATGATTTTGTGGATAAGGCGGACGGCCTAAGGCACGACAAGTGGTGCGCAATGATATGGCCAAGGCTACGCCTCCTCTATGATTTGCTGGCGGAGAATGGCAGTATTTGGATTTCACTCGATGATAACGAAGCCCATAGAGCAAAGTTGTTGATGGATGATATATTCGGAGAGAAGAACTTTATTGCAAATGTGATTTGGGAAAAGAAATACACCCGCTCAAACGATGCCACTTATTTCTCCGACAATCACGACCATATTTTATGTTACGCGAAGAACAAACGAATATCAGATGACCCGTTGAGCCTTGCTAAAAATTGCTTCAAAATACGAGGGCTAGAGCGAACAGACGAGCAAAAAGACGCTTATCAAAATCCGGATGGACATAAAAAGGGTGCTTGGAAGCCAACGCCATTGCACGCCAAAAGTGGAACCAATACCGAGGAATATATCTTTCCTAACGGCGTTAAATGGTCTCCTCCTATCGGAACTTTTCACAGACTTAGCGATGACACAAAGGCAAAATTGTACGACGCTGACGAATTATGGTTCGGCGTAGACGGTCGGCAAGTACCACAAGTCAAGTCTTTCCTTGATGAGGTGAAGGATGATGTTACGCCGATAACAATATGGGACTATGAAAATGTTGGGCATAATCATGAAGCAAATTCAGAACTCAAGGAGATTGGTCTTGGTGGCCAATTTCAAACTCCAAAACCTACTCGATTAATTGATCAGATTATTTCGCTGGCTTGTGACAGCGAAGCCACCATTTTGGATTCTTTTTCAGGTTCTGGAACAACTGCACATTCAGTTCTCAAAGCCAACAAGCGAGACGGCGGCAACCGCAAATTCATTCTTGTCGAAATGGAAGACTATGCCGACAGATTGACCGCTGAACGTGTGCGCCGTGTTATCAATGGCTATGAATTTTCAGGCACGCAAAAGACCGAACTGATGCGCGAAAGCCTGAATTGGCGGGTGCTGCAAAAGGCCGATGATCTGGTTCAACGCGTCAATGCAATCGAGAATTTGCACGGGCACGAATATGACAAGATCAGCAAGCAGGTGAAAGACGGCGAACTGATTGTGACCGGCGAAAAGGCGGTTGCTGAACGCACGGAAGGCTTGGGCGGAACATTCACCTATTGCACGCTGGGCGAACCGGTTGAACTCGACGCGATCCTGACCGGCAACCGCTTGCCTTCCTATGAGGCGCTGGGCGGCGTGCTTTATCACATGGCGACAAACCGCACACTTGAAAGCGCGGCGATCCGCCAAGAGGATTTCCACCTTGGCGAACAGGGCGGACGCCATGTGTGGCTGATTTACAAGCCTGATCTGGAATGGCTGAAAGGGCCGCAAGCGGCGTTGACGCTGAACTTTGCGCGCAAGCTGGCGAAGGACTATCCGGACAAGGATCATCTGGTTTTCGCCGCGTCCCGCTTTGTTTCGGAAAAGCTGTTGAAAGAGGAAGGCTTGCGCGTTGAATTCGTGCCATTGCCCTTCGCGCTCTATCGCATTGAGCAAAGCTGATGCGCCAGCTTGCCTATCAGGACAAGGTGCTGAAAGCACTCGACGCCTATGTTGATGCTTTGAAACGGCAGAAAATTCGTTCGGACAAAGTTGCCGAACTTGCCGCAAGTGAACCGGCATTGGGTTTGGACATTCCGGACTATTCGGAGCTGGCTTGGAAGGACTTGCACAAGGACGGGCTGTTGCCGCCTTCCCGCGCGGGCATTGCCCACTCCAAGCGCCTTGACGGAATAGGCAGGCCGGTTCCCAATGCTGTGTTGAAAGTGCCAACCGGCGGCGGCAAGACCTATCTGGCAATCAACGGGCTTTCGCGGATTTTCGGGCGCTGGCTGAACAAGAACACCGGCTTTGTGCTCTGGATCGTGCCAAATGAGGCGATCTATTCGCAAACGCTGAAACGCCTGAAGGACCGGCAAGACCCATATCGGCAAATGCTTGACCGCGCGGCGGCGGGGCGCGTGCGCATATTGGAAAAGACGGATAGACTCGACGCCCGCGATGTTGAAAGCCAGCTTTGCGTGATGTTGTTGATGCTGCAATCTGCCAACCGCGAAACCAAAGATACGCTGAAAATGTTTCAGGACCGTGGCGACGTTTCCGGCTTCACGCCTTCCACCGGCGATCAGAAAGCCCATGCTGACCTTGCCGCGCGCATTCCGAACCTGTCACTTTACGACTTGGCTGATAATCCGGTGCAATGGCCATGCATCAAGGATTCGCTGGGCAACGCGTTGCGGATCATCCGGCCCGTGGTGGTGCTCGACGAAGGGCACAAGGCAACGTCTGATATGGCCTTTAAGACGCTTTATGATTTTAATCCCTGCTTTGTGTTGGAGTTGACGGCAACACCGCATGACGTCGAGCCGAAGGGCGGCAAGACTCCCCATGCGGGGCGCTATTCCAATGTGCTTGTGGAAGTATCCGGCGTTGAACTTGATAAGGAAGGCATGATCAAAATGCCGCTCAATCTCGACACGCGACAAGGGACGGATTGGAAGGCAACGCTGAACGCGGCAATCGAGACGCTGGGCGCGCTTCAGAAAGAAGCGGATATTTTACGCGGGGAAACCAACCGCTATATCCGCCCGATCATGCTTGTTCAGGTGGAGCGCACCGGAAGCGATCAACGCGCCAGCGGGCATATTCATGCACTCGACGTGAAAGACTGGCTGTTGCGCACCGGCTTTGACGAAGCGGAAATTGCGATCAAGACCGCCGAAACCAACGATTTGAACCAACCGGAAAACCAAGACCTGCTTTCGCCGGCTAACCGCGTGCGCGCGATCATCACCAAGCAGGCATTGCAAGAGGGCTGGGATTGTCCTTTCGCCTATGTGCTTTGTTCATTATCTGCAAATTCCAACCTGAACGCCATGACGCAATTGGTAGGGCGAATCCTTCGTCAGCCGCACGCCATGAAAACCGGACGGGAAGCGCTCGATGAATGCCATGTCATTACGCACCAAGCCGGAACGCGCGAAGTGGTTGCCAAGATCAAGGACGGGCTGCAAAATGACGGGCTGGGCGATCTGGTCATTCAGGTCAAGCAGGGCGAAGGCGTCAAGGGCGTTAACGCCAGCCGCACAATCAACCGGCGCGCCAAATATTCATCGACGGAAGTCTATCTGCCAAAGGTGATGACAATCGACGGCAGCAATGCACGCGAACTTGACTATGACACGGATATACTCGCTGTAATCGACTGGCGCGGCTTTGATGCGCGCCCGATAGCCGACGCAATCCCCGCCAACGTGCAAGCGGCGGAACGCCAGCTTCAACGCATTTCGATAATCGACACGGAAGAACATTTTGAGACGGAATTGATTGGCGCGGCGCAAGAAGCGATGCGCTTTGATCCAGCCTATGCCGTGCGCCTGATCTCCGATCTTGTGCCCAATCCGTTTGTTGGCCGCGAAATCGTCGGCGGCTTGCTCGATGAACTGAAGGCGCGCGGGTTTGATGACGCCAAGCTGGGCGCATTGTCGAGCCGGATCATAGACGAATTGCGCCGCGCACTCGACACGGCCCGCAATGAAAAGGCGGAAATAATATTCAAGCAAGCAGTGGCTTGCGGCGCAATTCAATTCCGCTTGCGCGTTGACGGCAAGAACTGGCGTTTGCCCTTCACCATTGAAACCAGTGAACCGGAAGGCGCACTCCAATTGTTGAACAAGAGCGGTGCGTTGGCCAAAAGCCTTTTTGCGTCGGTCTATGAAAACGAGTTGAACAATGATGAACAAGCTGTCGCTGGCTATCTCGACGCCGAACCGGCCTTGAAGTGGTGGCACCGCAACGTTGCCAAGCGCCAATATGGCTTGCAAGGGTGGAAGCGCACCAAAATTTATCCGGACTTTTTGTTTGCAGTGCAACGCCAAGATAAAGGCAATAGGATAGTCGTTTTAGAAACCAAGGGCGATCAGCTCGACAATCTCGACACGGCATACAAGCGCGATTTGCTTGAAAACCTGTCGGCAAGCTTCGCATGGGAAAACGCGCGCACGGCGGGCACATTGGAACTGCAATCGGAAGACGGCGAAACCGTCGAATGCGCGTTGGTGCTTATGAGTGAATGGCAAGCCAAGCTTCCTGCCCTGCTAAGCTGAAGCCGGTTTCCGCAAGTTAACAGACTTTCGGCCAATGGCGTCCGATATGGTTCAAAACAGGGTAACTTTTCGTATTGTTGGTATATTTGTTGGTATTTTTGAAAGTACAAAATATTTTATTGATAAAAATCAATTATTTATATGGCTAATTTGGTGCCTCTTCTTGCACCAAAATTATGTTCGAACTTGTTCAAAACCGGTCCAAAAGGCCGGTTTTTGTTGTTTTAAGCCCTATTTCCTGTATTTTACATCCATAGCTGTTCGCAACATACCGTTGGCAAGCGCAAATGGCTGTATGGGCTGCCCAGCGAGGCCTTCAAGGGGCAACAGACCACCATAACAGCATTGAAGCTCATGGCGCTGCTCTATCCAAGGCTGGGCGAACTCAGACAGGCACACTGGAGCGAGTTTGACCTCGCCAACGCTGTTTGGACGATACCAGCGGCAAGAATGAAGATGCACCGTGAATGCCCAGTTTTGCCTTAAAATGGCGGACAGGGCGGGATTCGAACCCGCGGTACGCTATTAACGTACACACACTTTCCAGGCGTGCGCCTTCAACCACTCGGCCACCTGTCCGCATTAGTGCCACTTGGCCGGTTGGTGCCAGGTGGTTGACGGCGCACGCGCCTTTTTAGTTGAGTACAAATCAGGCGAGCCGGATTTGGTGCGCCTTCAACCACTCGGCCACTTGTCACTAAATCGAGTGACCGTAAAATTTGGTCATTCGAAGCGAGTTTCTTATAACTGGAAAGTAGCAAGGTTCAACCCGTCAATCGGCAAATTTTGCTGTCTTTGCGAATAAAGCATAATCTCAAGCTATGGATTGCCGTTTAGTCGTGAACAGATTATCAAATCGTGCTTGCCATGCAGCATTTGCACATTTAAATATTAAGGCGCCATCATGAAACTGTTGTTCCGCCTGTTGGCATTAATATTACTTTCAATCGCTGTAATATGTGCTGTCGTAGATGCATCTCGCAGTTTGGCAGCTTCCACGTTGACTCTGACGCCGCTTCTGAAGGGATGGAGTGATTTTGCGCCAGCCAGCCTATCGTGGATGCAAGTTCATATTCAGCAATATTTGCCGGTATTTATATGGGATCCGGTCATGATCTCGGCACTCACCATGCCTGTAGAAGTGATTTTAACGGCACTTGCAATAGTGTTCTACGCTATAGGAGCCAAGCGGCATAGTCCTTTTGGTGACTTTCAGGCTTAAGCCCTTTCAAATTCCAAACACATCTGTGCTTTGAAAAATGAGGCACTATACCTATATCTAAATCTGTCCAAAGGCCAAACTGTCCCTTGCTTGTCCTTGGCGTTTTTATCTTTAAAGGAGTGTACCATGTTCCTCACCGAGATGTTTAACCGCAAGACCACCATGCCGGATAAAAAGGCAGCGCTGAAAGGCCGCCCGACGCCTTTACCGACCGCAAAAAACCATTTCGTCAATCGCAATCCACTTAAAGGCCCATACCCTGATGGCTTTGAAAAAGCGGTGTTTGCGCTGGGTTGCTATTGGGGGGCGGAGCGGCTGTTTTGGGAAACGCCGGGCGTTTGGGTAACAGGGGCAGGCTTTTCCGGCGGCATCACGCCAAATCCGACTTATGAAGAAAGCTGTACGGGCCTCACCGGCCATGCTGAGGCCGTGTTTGTTGTCTTTGATCCAAAAATCATCAGCTATGATGATCTTTTGGCCATTTTCTGGGAAAACCATGACCCAACGCAAGGGATGCGTCAGGGCAATGACATCGGTACGTGTTATCGCTCCGGCATTTATGCGCAGAATGAAAGCCAGTTGGCGCAGGCTTTGGCCTCTCGTGACATGTTCCAAACCGCTTTGCGCGCGGCAGGCCGTGATAAAATCTCGACAGAGATCATCATTGATCCGGTTTTCTATTTTGCCGAAGAAATGCATCAGCAATATTTGGAAAAGAACCCCGGTGGCTACTGCAATTTGCGCGGCACCGGCGTGTCGTGCCCGCTGCCAACCGGCGTAAAGGCCGGTTGATCATTAGCGGTTCCTTACAAAAAAGTATGTTTCGCGGGCTAAATCTTGCCCTGTAGTTGCCTTATTCGAATTTTGCGGATCGTGTGGCCCTGCCAAACGGCCTGCAAGATTTACCTCGCCGTTTAAGGCAGCAACAGATCAAGAAAGTCTATTTTATGAAAATAACCACTAGTCTTGCCATTATTGGTCTTTTCGCATTCAGCGGCGCCGCCTTTGCTGCTGCCACCCCCCCCGTAGTAGCGCCAGCGCCAGCCGTCGTGAAGCCAGCCATGTCTGCCGTAGCCCCCGCTGCACCAATGTCTGATCTTGCCAAGAAATGCTCAATGGAAGCTGATGCAAAGGGCCTGCATGGCAAGGCTCGCAAGCACTTCCGGAGCAACTGCAAGAAGATGTAAGCTGACGTTACAGCTCGCATTATTTGAGCCTACCGGAATGGAGAGGAGACCCTTCATTCCGGTATTTTTATTTTTATACAGTTTACGACAGCAAATTTGTCCGCAAGGTCAAAATTTCTATTAAAACCCAAAGATTCATGGTGATATTTGTTTTTAGCCATGCAAGACTTCGCCCTGGCGCGGAGGGATGAACCCTCCTGCTGACGGCTGCGCGGGAAACTTCAGTTGTCAAATTTGGTACAAACCAACAGGGTTGGATATCATGAAGAAAATTCTCACTGGCTTGTTTGCTGCATCGGCGCTCACGCTTTCGACATTTGCGGCATTCGCTGATGGCGAGCCTGCTGTGCAGTTCGATCTTGGCGGCAAGTTCGACAAGTCTTTCAATGAATCTGCGTTCAACGGCGCTGAAAAGTGGAAAGCCGAATCCGGCAAGACCTATATGGAATTCGAAATTCAAAACGCAGACCAGCGCGAACAGGGCCTGCGCAAGTTTGCAGAAGCCGGTGCGAACCCTGTTGTGGCAATTGGCTTTGCCAATGCTGACGCCATCACCAAGCTGGCCGATGAATTTCCAAAGACAAACTTTGTCATCATAGACATGGTTGTGGACAAGCCAAACGTTCGTTCCGTCGTGTTTAAGGAACAAGAAGGCTCATACCTTGTTGGCGTTTTGGCCGCTATGGCTTCCAAAACAGGCAAGGGCGGCTTTGTGGGCGGCATGGACATTCCGCTCATCTCCAAGTTCGGCTGCGGCTTTGCCGGTGGCTTTAAGAGCGTGAAGAAAGGCGGCGAAGTGTTCATAAACATGACCGGTGATACCGGCGCTGCATGGAACGACCCTGTGAAGGGCGGCGAATTGGCCAAATCCCAGTTTGATCGCGGTGCGGATGTGGTGTTTGCAGCCGCCGGCCAGACCGGCCTTGGCGTGTTGCAGGCAGCGAAAGATGCAGGAAAGCTGGCTATCGGCGTTGACTCAAACCAGAACGGCATTCAACCCGGCACAGTTTTGACCTCGATGTTGAAGCGCGTTGACGTGGCTGTGACCAACGCATTTACCGATGCGCAGGCTGGCAAGTTCACCGGTGGCATCGTTGCGCTTGGCCTCAAAGAAGGCGGTATTGACTATGCGATGGATGATAACAATAAAGCGTTGGTAACACCGGAAATGGTTGCCGCAGTAGATAAAGCCAAGGCTGACATCATTGCAGGTACAATCGAAGTTCATGACTTCATGGCAGACAATGCTTGCCCTTATTGAGTTCCATTTGAATGACTAAATTGAACTGTCGGGGGAAAACTTCGGCGGTTTTTATCTCACAAGCTTGGAAACCAGTTGCGCGGTGTAATCCACCATCGGAACAATACGCCCATAGTTGAGCCGTGTCGGCCCGATGACGCCGACCGCGCCGATAATGCGCTCCTGCGCATCGCGCAGCGGAGAGACCACTACCGACGAACCTGACAGAGAGAACAGCCGGTTTTCCGCGCCTATAAATATACGCACGCCCGAACCGGCCTCGGCCATATCCAACAGTTGCAGCAAACCTTTTTTGCTTTCCAGCTCATCAAATAACAGTTTCAAGCGCTCCATATCTTGCGCTTCGCCAATGCCATCCAAAAGATTAGCGCGGCCCCGCACAATCAGGTGGGCCGGTTCGCCATTTTCGCTGCCGCTCCACACAGCCAGTCCTTGTTCGACAAGGTTCCGGCTCATTACATCCAAAATCTGGCGGGTTTCATTCATGAGGCGGTTTACCTCGAACTTCGCCTCGTTCAGCGTCTTGCCAGAGACATGAGCGTTGAGAAAGTTTGATGCCTCCTGCAATTGCGAGGGCGTGACGCCGGCCGGCAAATCCACCACGCGGTTTTCAACATCACCGGATTGCGAGACGAGAATGACCAGAGCCTTCAGCGGATCAAGCCGCACAAATTCGATGTGCTTCAGTGCATTTTCATGCTTTGTCGCCAAAACCAAACCTGCGCCACGAGACAGGCCGGACAACAGTTCGCCCGCCTCGTTCAATATTTGATCGACCGGACGGCCGTCGCCCGAGGCTTTGATGGTCGCATCAATCAGATTGCGCTCTTGCGCCGTCAGCCCGCCGACCTCCATAAAACCATCAACAAAAAACCGAAGACCCAAATGTGTCGGCATACGCCCGGCGGAAACATGCGGCGCGTAAATCAGGCCGAGTTGCTCAAGGTCGGACATCACATTGCGGATGGTCGCGGGCGATAATGACACCGGTAACAGCCGCGACAGATTGCGCGAGCCGACGGGATCGCCCTCGTTCAAATAGCTTTCCACAATGGTGCGGAAAATATCCCGCGCACGCTGGTCCAACGAGAGCGGCGAGGACGGCAGCGCGGACTGCGACAGATTAAGATTCTTCAGCGTCATAAGACCTATATAGGCGGCAAATGCGGGTTTATCCAAGTGGCCCGCACCGCTTTTCCTTTGCCTATTCAAACTGAGATGGCTAGAAGCGCGAAACGAATGAAAAGGAATATTCCATGGGACGTCCATCAGGCCGCGCTTTTGATGAAATGCGTAAAGTGACATTTGAAACCGGCGTGTCCAAACATGCCGAAGGCTCGTGCCTCGTGCGCTTTGGCGACACCCATGTTTTGTGCACGGCGTCCTTGCTCGAAAAAGTGCCGGGCTGGATGCGCAACTCCGGTAAGGGTTGGGTAACAGCGGAATATGGCATGTTGCCACGTTCCACCGGCGAACGCATGGGCCGCGAAGCCGCTTCCGGCAAGCAGGGCGGACGGACACTGGAAATCCAGCGTTTGATCGCCCGTTCGCTGCGCGCCGTGGTTAATCTCGAAGCGCTCGGCGAGCGCCAGATTACCATCGACTGCGATGTCATCCAAGCCGATGGCGGCACCCGCACTGCCTCCATTAATGGCGGCTGGATTGCGCTGCACCAGTGCCTGAAATGGATGGAAGCCCGCAAAATGCTCAACGTTGAAAAAGTGCTGAAAGATCATGTAGCGGCTATTTCCTGCGGCGTGGTCGCTGGCGGCCCTGTGTTGGATTTGGATTATTTGGAAGATTCCAACGCCGGAACCGATGCCAATTTCGTCATGACCGGCAAAAGTGGCATTGTCGAAATCCAAGGCACAGCCGAGGGCAATCCGTTTTCGGAGGAAGAATTTTCTGGCCTGATGGGTCTGGCGCGTAAGGGCATCAATGAGTTGGTCGCGATGCAAGCCAAGGCGGTGGCTTGACACATTTGTTTCCAGGCCTTTTGGTTTCCAAGCTGTTCGGCGCGTTTAGTTCTATCAATGTGGCTGGCACAGATTACCTGATTATCATCCCCGCTCTGCGTTTGAAGAGCCATGCAGGCAGCGCGATGGCAAGGACGAAACCGAAAAACGGGATAACAGATTGCAAAAACGCATAGACACCAATGGTGCGCCGGTTTCCGCCCGACGCCAGCGCGATTGCTTCAGTGGTGATGGTAGGCAAACGCCCTGCGCCAATGAGCAGCGTTGGCAGATAAAGGCCGACTGATACCGCAAAGCCGACTGCAAATGCAGTAAGTACAGGTCGCAGCAACAGCGGTAATCGCACTTGCACCAGTGTCTCAGTTTGTGTCCGCCCAAGCGCCAGCGACATGTGGACATAACGCTTATCCAGACTTTCCCACGCATGGCTAAACGACAGAAAAACATAAGGCAGCACGAAAATCAGATGCGTGAAAATCAGCGCGCCATAGCCATACCCGACATTAGCTTTCAGCGCCGCAATTTGAAGCCCGAACAGAAAGGCTGTCTGTGGCACGATCAGCGGCAGGCTTAATGTCAGGCCCATCAGGCGGTGTGATTGCGCTTGTGGACGATCCGCCGCCAGACACAAAATGCACAGCAGCGTGGCGACCAGCGATGATGCACAGCCGATGATAAACGTGGCCAACAGCGGTGCGCCAATAGACGGCAACGCCCGCATCCAGCTTTTCACATTAACCGATTGCGGCCAGCTATCGGGAAAACTCCACAGCCCCGCAAACGACCAGATGCCAAGCAGCGCAATGCCGAGAATGACTGAAAGCGTCAGCACCCAGCCGGATGCAAGCATTATTACACGCAGCCCTCCATCCCGCTGATATCGCCACCCTGATTGGCAGGCCCGCATCACCATGACACGTGCAACCCGTTCCATCACAATCCAAAAGCCAAACAGCAGCAGCACCAAACCCAATTGCAGCAGCGCGCCTGCGCTGGCAACAAAGCGATACATCAGTTCAGGATCCCCCATCCAGCGTACCAATAACACTGATAGCGGCGGCGGCGTTGATGGCCCAAGGATCATGCTTATATCGACCACCGAGGCCGAAAACGCCAGCACGGCAAACGTAGCCATGCGGATTTGCCGGTAAAGCTGCGGCCACAGGGTGAAGATGAATCCGGCGAGTTTTCCATAGCCCAGCGCCCCCGCTATATTGCGACTGCACATGGCATCGACTTGGCCAATTGCCGCAATCAGCATCAAAAGCAAAAACGGCACTTCCTTCACCACCAGCCCGAAAATCAGCGACAGGCCATAAGCATCATTGGGAATCAGCACATCCGGCGGGTTTATCCAGCCTGTCAGTTCCGGCGATACAAGACGGCTTAAGAAGCCCGATGGCGATATGAGAAACGCCAACGCGAATGCCGCAGCGGCATGGGGCACGGAGAGTATGGGCGAGAGGAAGCGCATCAAAATACTCCAGCCACGCGTACCGTAACCGGCTGCTAGGATTGCACCGCTGAGAAAAACGGAAAGAATTGTGGCGGCAAACCCAGTCCAAAGCGAGAGGATGATTGAGCGGGAAATTCCCGGCTCTGCGAATAATTGCGTAAAATATTTCAGCGTGAATTCAGTGCCGCCAAGCGCTGGCAGATAGCCCAATGCCGGAAGAATTGTGCCGGTTAGTCCGGCGAGAACGGGAATGGAAATGAGCGCGGTTATGACGAGCGGGGTGAGGCGGGCGAGACGGATTAGGGGTTCGGTTGTGGCGGTCATGGTTGATTACCTTGAATAAGCGCTACCGCCGCGTTCGTCATTTCGGGGCGGCAAAGCCGAACTCGCAATCCAGAGCTGTGATATTGAAAACTATCAACCAAGCCTGACTTGTTCGTTCTTTCAATCCTACCGGAGTATCGAGAGTTGCGTCTCATTCGGCACCGTCGCGACTCTGGATTCCGGGTTCCGTGCACGGCCCCGGAATGACGGCGTAATATGTAGCGCCAATAAACTATGCCTATTTCCCCGCGCCATAGCGCTTCTTCCATTCCACCTCAATCGCCGTCATCCATGATGGATGCGGCTCGTCTAATGCCGGTCCCAAATCGTCAGGCTTCAGCGTCGCAACGCCCAAATCCAATTTATCAAACGCCGCCTTTTCATCCGCAGACAGTGCCGCCATGTTCAGCACCGTCGGGTCGCCCCAGACTTTCGGGTCTTGCTTATGAGCCTGCGCTTCCGGCGAAATCAGGAAATCTGCCAGCACCATAGCGCCCGCTTTTGCCGTCGCGTTATAAGGGATGCCAACGAAATGCGTGTTGCCCAACGTACCACCCGGGAACGTGAACGAGCGCAACGTGTCCGGCAATTCGCCAGCGGCAATTGCCGCAGATCCATCGGACGGGTTGAACGCAAAAGTGATGTCAACCTCGCCGTCGGCCATCAGCTTTTTCATATCGGGATAGTTTTTTGGAAACTCCTTACCCTGACGCCATGCGACCGGGTTTAGCTTATCGAGATATTCAAACAGCGGCTTGGTCACATCCGCAAACCCGGCCTCATTGACTGGCGCGGCGAGTTTGGTTTTATCGGCTGTCTTTTCAATCAGCACCTGCTTTAAAAATGAAGAGCCGATAAAATCCGGCGGCGTAGGATAAGAAAAACGGCCGGGGTGTGCAGTTGCCCACGCCAATAAATCATCAGCAGATTTTGGCAGGCTGGCGGCATCGGTCTTGGCGCTGTCATAAAAAAACACCATCTTAGCCATGCCCCATGGCGATTCTTGGCCTTCGACGGGAATGGTGAAATCGGTCTTCACTGTAGGTTTGCCGGCGAAATCCACATATTTCCAATTTGGCAATTGCTCTGCCCAGTTTGCACCCATTAGCAGGCCCTGCTTTTTCATCGAAGCGAAGTTTTCGCCGTTGATCCAAATCATATCAACCGAGCCACCGTCGTTCTTGCCCGCAGCCTTTTCGGCCACAACTTTGGCGACCGCGCTGGCGGTATCTTCCAGCTTCACCTGCACCACTTTCACGCCATAGCGCTGCTCAATCATACCGCCCGCCCATGCGATATAGGCGTTGATATTGTCCGCCCCGCCCCATGCGTTCCAGTAAACGGTCTCGCCCTTAGCTTGCTCCAAAACGGCTGGCCAATCCTTTGGGTTCGGATCGGCGGCCACAACACAGGTGGACATCGCAAGAGTGAAAGCGAGAGAGGCGAGCAGTTTTTTCAACGGATGGTCCTTCATGGAAAATCGATAGTTGCGATTGACCATAGCCGGGGGGCGCGGGTCAACATTGCGCACGGTAATTGCGCCTACAATTCATTGTGATGTGCTGTTGAAGCGGGGAAAGCAGCATAAAACACCAATAATTTGTAAACGCCTCGCTGCTATTCTTGCGTAAAGCAGCTTGTGTATCAGGGATTTCATGCCAAAAAAAACGCAAGTATCCATCACCCGCGCTGAACTCGTCAGCGCTTTAAGTCATGCGCTCGATATCACCGAGGGCCAAGCCGAAGGCCATGGCGTGCGTTGTGCGTGGATCGGCATGAACATCGCCCGCCAAATTGGCATGGAACCGGAAGCGCTGGTACACCTCTATTACACGCTGCTGCTCAAAGATATTGGTTGCTCCAGCACGGCGGCGCGGGTTTGTGAACTTTACCTCTCTGACGATATTATGCTTAAACATGATGCCAAACTTATTGACACCAGCCTGCCGCAAATTTTTCGCTTCGTGCTCTCGCACACAGGCATGAAGGCCGGTATGGCCGAGCGGTTCCGCTCGCTTTTGACCATTTTTACTGAGGGCGGCAAAATTGTCCGCGAACTCACCGAAACGCGCTGCCAACGCGGCGCGGATATTGTGCGGCGTATGCGCTTTCCCGAAGAAGTGGCGCGTGGCATTTTGGATTTGGATGAGCATTGGGACGGCAATGGCAAGCCGGTTGGTTTGGGCGGAACGGATATTTCTATCAACGCCCGCATTGCACTTCTGTCGCAAATCATCGATGTTTTCCACACCAGCGGCGGCAAAAAAGCAGCATTGCAGGAAGTCATCAAACGCAGTGATAGTTGGTTTGATCCCACTTTAGTGGCTGCCTTTGAGATGGTCGCCGGTGATGCAAATTTTTGGGCTGATCTTAAAGCCCGGGACATTCAAGACACAGTCATCGCGCTGGCACCGGATAAAATCGGTGAGACAGTGGACGATGAATATTTGGATGAAGTCGCGTCCGCGTTCGCCGAAGTCGTTGATAGTAAAAGCCCCTACACTGCCGGTCACAGCGACCGCGTGGCCTTGTTTGCGGATATGATTGCCGAAGAGCTTGGCCTCACTTCCGACAAACGCCGCTTCATTAAACGCGCCGCACTGCTGCATGATTTAGGTAAGCTGGGCGTCTCGAACCAAATTCTGGATAAGCCAGGGAAACTTGATGAAGACGAATGGAAATCCGTGCGCCGGCACCCGGCGCAAAGCCGCATGATCTTGAGCCAAATAGCAGCGTTTGCCGGGCTTGCCCGCGTAGCCGGAGATCATCACGAGCGGCTGGATGGCAAAGGCTATCCATGCGGCATTGCGGGCGAGGCGATAAACCTCGAAACCCGCATCATCACAGTCGCCGATATTTTCGATGCCCTGACAGCGACACGCCCCTATCGCGGCCCGTTGCCGGTATCCAAGGCGTTTGAAATCATGCGCGGCGATATCGGCACGGCGATAGACTGCAATTGCTTTGCCGCACTGGAACGGGCAATGGCAAGGCTGAAGCAGGTAGCGGCGTGACCAACCCACGCAGCATAGATAATATGTGGTGTGGTTAGCCATTGCCGGAACCGATTGGCGGTTAAGACATGTGATCTAACCAGCGAATGAATCGATCAACAAAGCCCTGAAATCATTGACATTAGTACCGGTGGCACCAGTCACAAATAGCTCGCGGCTGGCGTTAAAGCCATTCCAAGCATCATGAAATCGCAGAAGCAATTTGGGGTCCAGCCCTTTGCCACGCATTCGTGCCGTGGTTGCTCCATCGCAAAAAGCTCCGGCATTATCTTCAGAACCGTCAATACCATCAGTATCAGCCGCCAGTGCATGGATGCCGCTTTGTCCCTCAATGCCAAGTGCAAATGATAGCAAAAATTCCGTGTTGCGTCCGCCCTTGCCGTAGTCTTTACCGGTGATGGTAACAGTCGTTTCTCCGCCTGATAAGATAACGCATGGTGTGGTAAAGGGCCGGTTCCTCGTGCGCACTTCGCGGGCAAGCGCGGCATGAAGCTGCCCAGCATCGCGGGCTTCGCCTTCAATAGAGTCTGAGAGAATGTGCGCTGTGATACCGTGGCGATGCGCCTCGCGGGCCGCTGCTTCGAGCGATACATTTGCCGAGGCGATGATGTGGGTTTCGTTGCGGGCAAAAGCCGGATTAGACGGACTTGGCGCAGCAGCCTGCGGTGAATTTAGATGGGCCATCAGCGCTTCAGGCAAATCCATCTTGTAAAACCGGATGATTTCTAAGGCATCCTGCGGCGTCGAATTATCAGGTATCGTCGGGCCGGAGGCGACAAAGGCGGGGTTATCACCCGGAATATCCGAGATGATATATGTCACAGTTTTTGCAGGTGCTGCCGCCAGCGCCAAGCGCCCGCCCTTGATTTGCGACACATGTTTGCGCACCACATTCATAGCTGAAATTGGCGCACCGCAAGCCAATAAAGCACGGTTCACTGCGATTTCATCATCCAACGTCAAGCCTTCCGGCGGACATGGCAAAAGCGACGAACCGCCCCCGGAAATCAACGCGATCACCAGATCATCAGCAGTCAACCCGCGCACCGCAGCGAGCAATGCCTTTGCGCCCGGGATACCATACCGGTCCGGAACCGGATGCGCCGCCTGCAAAACGTTGATGTGCTTTGTTGGCTCAACAGGCCCGTGACGCGCCACCACAGTGCCCGATAGCGGGCCATCCCAAACAGCCTCCAATGCCGCCGCCATCTGGCTTGCCGCTTTCCCCGCGCCAACTACAATGGTCCGGCCTCTGGGTTTTGGCGGCAAATGCGCGGCTAACTGCAAACGTGGATCAGCCGCCTTCACCGCAGCATCAAACAGTAAGGCGAGAAAAGCGCGAGGGTCAACAATTTGCGTCATTGCCGCGTCTAAACTACGATGTCGTAAACTAGGATACCGGCAACACCACCAACCGGACTGGCTATAAGTTTTGCACCGGTCTTTTGATGTTCAGCATCACCAAGATAGTTATCGCGGGATTTGGCATCGACGAAGTCAACAATGAAGCCGGACGAAAATCCTTTGTCCATGCCCGATTCAGAGCTGACATTATCGCCAAAATGCACGGCGCTGATGCCGTCGATACGGCCTTCGAGCGCGGCGATTTCTGCCAGCATCCCATTGCATGAGGCTTGGCTGACTTCCGGTTTGAAATTGATAAATACGCAGTGGCCGATCATGGACTACCTCATTTTGCTTCGCGCGCGCGGGCGCTTAATATTGTTCTCACCGGAGAAAATTGCGGACGGCTGCGGCGTCAGATTGCGGATTAAATCCGCACCCTTTTCGCCCGCCATAATTGTCGGCGCGTTGGTGTTGCACGATGGCACGCGCGGCATGACGGAGCTGTCGCAAACGCGCAGGCCTTCAATACCATGCACCTTCAAACCCAACCACAGCGTCCGGCCCTGTGCCCATCTTGCAGGTGCCAACCGGATGATGATCAGTCTTTGCATTGGCGCAGGCATAGTCGATGAGCTGTTCTTCCGTAATTTTATCCGCGCCCGGCAATCGCTCCGCCAATACGAAACGCTTCAAGGCGGGCTGACTCATAATCTCGCGGGCGATATTCAATCCCTCCAGGTACATAGCACGGTCATGCGGGTCAGACCAGTAATTAGGGTCAATGAGCGGGGCCGGATTCGGGTCATTTGAGGCCAGCCGCACCGTGCCGCGCAAACGCGGGTGGAGATATGCGGAATTCAACGTCACGCCCGCATTTTCAAACTTTGCCACACCCGCTTCTATGCCGGAACCAAGGCCTAAATGAAACTGAATATCCGGCGAGCGGGCATCAGGATCAGCATACCAAAAACCGCCGGTTTCAGATAGTGACGAGGTATCTGAGCCGGAGCGGAACAGAATATATTGCAGGCCCGCCGCCGGTGATGATATAGTCAAAAGCTATCATCGCATCCTCCCCTATAACCGGCTGATTGACAAAGCGCCGCCAACATTCAGTACTGAGCCAGTCGCGAAGATGAACGCACCTGAGGCAAGCGAAGCTACCGCACTGCCAACATCAGCTGCTTCACCCCAACGCTTCATTGGTACCAGTCCGCCTGCAATCAGCGCATCATATTTGCCTGTTACGCCCGCCGTCATATCAGTGCGGATGGTGCCGGGCCGCACGTCAAACACGGATATATTTTCCGGCGCAAGACGAACCGCGAGGCTTTGTGAGAACGCCGCCAAAGCAGCCTTGGTTACGCAATAATCCATGCGCTCGGGCGAGCTCATTGTTGCCGAAACCGAGGTGATATTGACGATGCAGCGCGCTGCTGCTGCCGCCCCTTGATCTTGCATCTCGCGGATGACTGCTTGCGTTAAAAACACTGAGCCGCGCAAATTTGTATTGATGATTTTGTCGAAATTTTCCGGCAAAAGTTCCAGATAATCGCCGCGTATGACGGAGGCAATACCGGCATTGTTGACGAGGCAATCAATGCCGCCAACTGCGAGACGACTTGCGAAACTACATCTGTATGGCTGGCGGGATCGGCAATATCCGACTTGAAATAGGCGGCAGTTGCGCCGGATTTTGCCAGCTCTGCGACAAGAGCATCACTTTCGGACGACGGTTCGCTAACGCCAATAAATGCCACGTCAAACCCGGAACCAGCCAGTGCCAGCACGATGCCAAGGCCAATGCCGCGACGTCCTCCCGTGACAAGCGCTACCGGTCGTTTCGGTTCCGTCATGATTTTAAATCCGTAAGTATATTATGGTCCGCAACACGCAAAGCCTGTGCCGCAATTGTAAGTGCCGGATTAACTGCGGCAGAAGCCGGCAGAAATGAAGCATCGACCACATACAGATTTGGATGATCGAAGGCGCGGCAGTAAATATCCAGCGGCGCGATATCGGCGCTCAGGCCCATCCTCACTGTACCGCATTGGTGGCTCGGCGTTTTGCGGTCAAAGGCGCGAGTAAAAACGAGAGGGAAGCCGACGCTCTTCAACATGGTTTTCATCTTGGAGACCAGCTTCACATGCGCATCCCGATTAGAGCGTTTCCAGTTGATAATATTCTTATCGCCATCAACAGTGATGCGGCTGTTTGGATCAGGCAAATCCTCGCTCATGGCTAAAAAGTCTGTGGCGTGCGCGGAGACAATGTTGAGGATCCATTCCGGTATCGTGCGAATATTAGATTTCAAAATCGGCCCTGATAAGCGGCCGAGAAGCTGGATATTTCCAAGCGGAGCACCGCCTTCACCATCAAAAAATAGAAGTCATTGAGGCCAAATGTCTTCTGGTGAATTGAATCATTTTTGTACCAAGGAGAAACGCCGATCACGGCGCTGGTGTTATGGTTCATAAAATTCCGGCCCACATGGTCCGAGCGATTGGCAAGTCCGGCCGGGTTTTTCCGTCAGCATCGGTCTCCAGTTTGGTGACACGCGAGCCGGTTTGTAATGTGACATTCGGGTGCTTCAGCGCGTCCGCCAGCGCTCAGCTTTCGGCATCCATTTTACCGTCATCGCTGTTAACATGTCCGTCCCACGGCACTTTGCTTTTGGCCATCCAGCGGTCAATATCAACGCCAAGCGGCAGGGCAAACGGGTGGTAGCCGTTAGCCTTCATGCGGGTTTTGACCAGCGCAATGACGATGCCACCATTGTTTTGAGCTCGTCTCTTTTAAGTGCGGCTCGCCGCAGCTTTCGCGGCGTACGAGGCGAACCGACGTCACCATCGCCTCGTTTTCAGTGTCGCCGGTATTGATCTTTTTTAACAGTAATTGCGCAGCGCGGCGGCCCATGCCTTGCGGGTCAACCGATATGGCGGTCAGCGCGGGCACTGCCGTTTGCGCTTCGATAACGTCATCAAACCCTACAACTGCGAAATCTTTGCCCGGTTCCATGCGCAGTGAGCGCAGCCCGTCGCACACGCCAAATGCCACCGCATCATTCAAACAAACGGCGGCAGTGGGTCGCCCGCTGCTCGCCAATACGCGCTGAATGGCCGAAATGCCGCCAGCCCGCGATGGCGCGGACATGACGATAGCATCATTGTTCACGGCAAATCCCGCGCCCGCCATGGTGCGCTTGAACTCAGCCACGCGCTCGGTGAAAACATCTGTATCCGCATAGCCGCCCAAGAAGGCGATGCGGCTGTGGCCAAGGCTGATGAGGTAGCCCGTCGCCTGAAAAATACCGGATTTATTATCCGGCAACAGCGTCGAAACCTTCGCGCCCGCCACGTTACGCACGGCAACAAAAAACGGGAATGTCGCTGCTGGCGTTATCTTTCCCGCATGGATAAACAGTCATCAATCGCATTTCTCTATGCTTGGTGGTATTCAGTCATTACGTGGCATTAATCATTATGCTGAAATGTTCAAACTGGCCGATCAAGCCAATGTTTTGGATCATCCGGAACTCGCAGTTCCCCGCATGAAATCATCGCTGATTACCAGCGGATTTTGAACTTCTAGAATTGACCCGGAGCCTTTAAAAGGGACCATTTATTTCTGACGTTGCCCTCTGTGCGTCTGCGCGATGCGGATAAAATCCCGCGCTGTATCCGGCAGGCTCGACCCCTTGCGCCACACCATGCCCACCTGAACTGCTGGCAACTGCCCTGAAACATCACGCGATTCAAGTCTATCGCCTTCAAGCGACCATGGCCTGTAAATTAGATCCGGCAGCAGCGCGACGCCTGCGCCCGTTGCCACCAAGGAGCGTACGGCCTCCACCGAACGGGTGCGAAATGCCACCTGTGGCTTGGCACCAAGCGCCGAAAGCAGCCTGCCGGTATTCTCCTCAATCTCATCTACGGTTAGCATAATCAGTGGCTCGCGGGCGATATCCGCGATGCTGATTATATCCGCTCCAGCTAACCTGTGACCAAGCGGCAGCCAGACACGATAGGGTGAAACTTCCAAAATCTCCGCCTGAAGTGCCATCCGGTCACGCAGGTTTGATGTCACCATCACGGCGACATCCAGCTCCCCGCCAATCAGCAAATGCTCCAGATAATCGCCATTATCTTCAATTGCTGTGACTTCGACGCCCGGAAATGCGCGGCGGTAACGTGCCAAAACATCCGACAACACATACCCCGCTACCAGCGAAGTTACCCCCAGCGCCAAACGCCCGCTTTTGATTTCGCGCTCTTCGGTGAATGTGCGTCGCGCATCGCCAACATCCGCTAAAATGCGAGTGGCATGACGCAAGAATTGTTGGCCCTTGTGGGTAATGTTGAGGCCCCGCGCATGGCGCTCAAACAGCGAGACCCCCAAATCCTGTTCAAGTTCCTTTATCGCTTCCGTCACTGAAGATTGGGAAATAGACAGGTTCTGCGCCGCACCCGACACAGTGCCGTTTTCAGCGACCGCGATAAAATATTGCAATTGTCGTAAGGTAAAAGCCATGCTGCCATTGTGGTGAAACGGGCTGCGTTGGCAAGGCATTGCCTGCCAAAATTATATCATCTATCGACAACTTAAAACAACACACCGGCAAACGGCTTTATCCAAAACTGGCGTGGCCATTTTGGGTCGCTGACAAATGGAAGCGGGGCGTGGTGCGGGAGGGGTGTGTTCTTTGCGCATATTAACCAAAGACATGTTCACATAAAGATTTCTTTATGTCTTATTGATTGCCGTTGCTTTATCTGATAGTGCCGTATCAGAATTTAACGGTTGAGACGCGGGCGATGCCCGGCAGCCAATTTCCCGGAGACTTATATGAGCAAGCACGATTACGTCATCAAAGATATTTCCCTGGCAGAATGGGGTCGCAAGGAACTGGATATTGCTGAAACAGAAATGCCGGGCCTGATGGCCTGCCGTGAGGAGTTTGGTGTGACCAAGCCTCTCAAGGGCGCGCGCATTACCGGCTCGCTGCACATGACCATTCAGACCGCAGCGCTCATCGAAACGCTGACAGCACTGGGCGCTGAAGTGCGCTGGGCATCCTGCAATATTTTCTCGACACAAGATCATGCCGCCGCTGCCATTGCCGCAACCGGCGTTCCCGTATTTGCGGTCAAGGGCGAAACGCTCACCGAATATTGGGATTATACTGACAAGATTTTCCATTGGGCCGATGGCAAGCCATCCAATATGATTTTGGATGATGGCGGCGATGCCACCATGTACATCCTGCTCGGCGCGCGCGCGGAAGCCGGCGAAAACATTCTGGTGAACCCGTCATCAGAAGAAGAAGAAATCCTGTTTGCGCAAATCGCCAAGCGTATGGCGGCCACTCCCGGCTTCTTCACCAAGCAGCGCGATGCCATCAAGGGCGTGACTGAAGAAACCACAACAGGCGTCAACCGTCTCTATCAGTTGCATGCCAAGGGCTTGTTGCCTTTCCCTGCCATCAACGTCAATGACTCGGTTACCAAGTCAAAGTTTGACAATAAATATGGCTGCAAAGAGTCGCTGGTGGACGGTATCCGTCGCGGCACAGACGTGATGATGGCCGGCAAGGTTGCTGTCGTTTGTGGCTACGGCGATGTGGGCAAAGGCTCCGCGCAATCGCTGCAAGGCGCTGGTGCCCGCGTAAAAGTAACGGAAGTTGACCCGATCTGCGCGTTGCAGGCTGCGATGGACGGCTTTGAAGTTGTGACGCTGGAAGATGCAGCGCCTTACGCAGACATCATCATCACAACAACCGGCAACAAGGATGTTGTGACCATTGAACACATGCGTAGTTTCAAAGACATGGTTATCGTTGGCAACATCGGCCACTTTGACAATGAAATTCAGATAGCCGCTTTGAAGAACCTCAAGTGGACCAATGTGAAGCCGCAAGTTGACATGATTGAATTCCCAAGCGGCAAGCGTATGATCCTTCTGTCTGAAGGCCGTCTCTTGAACCTCGGTAACGCAACAGGCCATCCATCCTTCGTGATGTCGGCTTCCTTCACGAACCAGGTGTTGGCGCAGATTGAACTGTTTGCTCACGGCGAAAAATACGAAAATCAGGTTTACGTCTTGCCGAAGCACCTTGACGAAAAGGTTGCACGTTTGCACTTGGCCAAACTTGGAGTGAAGCTGACCGTGCTTTCGCCGGAACAGGCCGGGTACATCGGCGTGCCACAGCAGGGACCGTTCAAGTCGGAACACTACCGCTATTAATTAATTAGTGCATACACACAATATGTTGAACCCGCATCATTGACTTTGATGCGGGTTTATTTTTTGCGCGAAAACACCCTTCACGGCGATTCGTGATGCGTCTATGTTGCACTGATTCGCAGTAACTCCGGCCTGTTTCAAAGCGGGATAAGAGAGCAGCGATAGGGAGGTCAATACTCTGGCGGGCGAGCCTAAGAGGACTGATCAATGACAGGGGAACTCCCTAGGCTAAATGTGTATACTGCGTTTTTCTCGCAGCGGGGGAGATGACGTGCAGCAAATGAACTCTCGTCGAATATCCAATAGATTGCGCGCGCAGCTCTGCGCCGCCACTGTTTTTTGCTGCAATACAGAGGCAAATGCCGCAGGCATATCAATCATGGGCAAAGCGGTAGGCTCATTGGAGGTCATACAACTAGCCGTGCTAACAGGAGCACTGGGTGCGGCCCTGCTTTCCGCAGTTTGGCTTATTCGTGAACGGGGTAAAATTTCATCAGAAAATCAAAACCTCCGCCTTCGTTTAGCGGACCTTACAGCTGCAATTGAGCGCTCTGACGCTTTGCTTTCCAGCCGCGATGCGCGGATAGTTATGTGGGATACCAATTCGGATAAGCCGGAAATTATTGGTAGTATGCCAGTTGATAGCGGCGTCCCTGTGGATCGCGGACACTTCCTCGCCTTTGGTCGCTGGTTAACCCCCTTAAGTGCCAGTGCTCTTGACCGGTCGATTGGCACATTGCGCACCAAAGGAATATTTTTTGAGATCAGTTGCACAACCATTACCGGTCATCAATTGGACGTACAAGGACGAAGAACCGGAACAATATCGTTTGTGCGTTTCATCGGGCTAACCGAAATACAAAGCGAAAATGCCAGGCTTAAACGTGAGGCGATAGAGCTCAACGAGGCATACAGCCTTCTCAGTTCGCTGGCAGAGACTTTGCCCTTTCCTATGTGGCGACGAAGCCTTTCCGGCGCTGTTTCATGGTCTAATATGGCATTTCAGAACCTTGTTTTAAAAGATGTAAAAAAGCTCCTGCCGACATCCAGTGGCGGGTCATTACCTGAATTATTTGGTACCCAAGCGCGCGAACTCATGGAGCGCAAGCGTTTACATGACGGACGATTTGAAGATCAAGTTGCCACCGTTGTTGATGGCGAACGCAAAGTTTTCGATGTCATCGACGTTGCCACCAGCATCGGGTCCGCCGGCTTTGCGCGTGATGTGAGTGATATGGATGCGCTGCGCGAAGAGTTTGATCGAACTTTACGGAGCCAATCCGACACGCTGAACCAGCTGACAACGGCGGTTGCGATATTTGATACGGGTCAAAAATTACGATCATTTAACAGTGCTTTCCAAAAATTATGGGATCTGGATATTCCATTTCTTGAAGGTGTTCCGACGCATGGCCTATTGCTGGACCGCTTGAGAACGGATGGCAAATTGCCCGAGCAGCCCGATTGGAAGCGATGGCGCGAACAGATATTAGGTGCCTATCGCGCACCGGAAGCCATTGAGGACTGGTGGCATTTGCCTGATGGACGCACGTTGCGTGTATTGGCGAACCCGCAGCCAAAGGGCGGTGCAATCTGGGTTTTTGAGAATATGACTGAAAAATTCGACCTTGAAAGCCGCTACAATACACTGATGAAGGTGCAAGGCGAAACGCTGGATAGCCTTGCTGAAGGCGTCGCGGTTTTCGGTTCAGATGGTAAAATCCGGCTTTCAAATCCCGCATTTGCCAGCCTTTGGTCGCTACCAAAAGAACTGTCCTGCGAGGGCGTGCATATTTCCGCCATCCGCGCCGCCTGCAAGGACAGCGCACCGGGTAAAGAGTGGGATATATTTGTCGGCAGTGCCACGGGTTTTGACGATGCACGCGATGGCCGTACCGGCCAGATTGAATTGAACTCGGGTCTGGTTTTAGCCTTCACGCAGGTGCCGCTTCCCAAGGGTCAAACCATGCTGACCTTTGTTGATATTACGGACACGGTCAATGTCGCACGGGCATTAAAAGATAAAAATGAGGCGCTTAAACGCGCAGACGCGTTGAAAAATGATTTCATCAAGCATGTTTCTTATGAGCTACGCTCTCCCCTGACCAATATCATTGGCTTTACCGAGTTATTACAGCTTCCATCAACCGGTGCGTTGAGCGAGCGTCAAGGGGACTATCTCGATCATATCGCAACGTCTTCAACGGTGCTGCTCACAACTGTGAATGATATTTTGGACTTGGCGTCTGTCGATGCCGGCATAATGGAGCTCGCAATCAGCGAGATGGATGTGAATGCCGTGGTCACAGATGTCACGCGGGTATTTGCAAGCCGGTTTGCCGAAAATAACATCAAACTGAAAATCACCAACAGTATCGAAGTTACATCCTTCAAGGCGGACGCCGAACGGGTTCGCCAGATTTTGGGTAATCTTTTGTCCAACGCGGCTAATCATGCGCCGGACGGAAGCACAGTAACGCTGGCGGCCAAACGGGACGGCAATGATGTGCTTATCTCCGTGCATGATGATGGGCCGGGAATGAAAAAGGATGTGCTGGATTCGGCATTCGAGCGCTTCGTGGCCCACTCCAATGGCGGACGGCGCGGCGGCACGGGGCTGGGTCTTTCAATCGTCAAAGGTTTAGTTGAACTGCATCGCGGCACTGTTGCGATCAGCTCCAAGCCCGGCGAGGGTACGACTGTGGTCTGCCGGTTCCCCTCTGACCCCACCCAATTTCAGGTCGCAGCAGAGTAGCGCATGGCAGTCATTGCGCTTGACTTACCCGATGAGCTTGCCACCAACCGCCTTGGCAACGACCTTTCCCGGGCACTGATAAAGGGGGATGTGCTGGCCCTGCACGGTGGTCTTGGTGCAGGGAAAACATGCCTGTCACGCGCCATAATCCGCTCACTGGCAGATGACGCCGGCCTTGATGTGCCCAGCCCGACGTTTACCCTCGTGCAAAGCTACGACACCAAATTGCCTGTTGCACATTTTGATTTGTACCGTTTGAATGATGCGTGCGAACTTGACGAGCTGGGCTTGGACGAGGCGCTGGAAACCGGTATTGCGTTGATTGAGTGGCCGGAGCGGGTTGGTGATGCGCTGCCGGTGAACACCATTCACTTGGCCATCTCTCACAAAGACGAAGGGCGCACTGTTGAAATTACCGGACACGATGAGGCGCTTACCCGCGTTCAGCGCTCGTTTGATATCCGTGCCTTTCTTGTGAAGTCCGGTCATGGTGAGGTTCTGCGCAAACCATTTGTTGGCGATGCGAGTCCTCGCGTTTACGAGACATTTTTGGATTCATCCGGCGTGGAAATGATCCTGATGGACCAGCGCTTTTCGCCTGCCGGACCTGCCGTTTGGAAAGGTCTTGCCTATCGCGATGTGGCACACACGACCAATCCAACGGTGCATCCGTTCATTGCCATCGGCACAGCCTTAGCCGGGAAAGGGTTTGCCACTCCGCAAATCTATGCCCGTGATTTACATCAGAATGTTTTGGTGCTGGAGCATTTAGGCAACGGCTCATTCCTGCCCGCTGATGGCACGCCGATTAGAGAGCGCTATGAATTGGCAGCGCAATTGCTGGCAAAAATTCATGAGGCAGGTGTGCCACAAGACATCAATGAAGCGGGTATAGCTTGGCATGTGCCGACGTTTGAGCGCGATGCGCTGATGATTGAAGTATCGCTGGCGCTTGATTGGTATTTGCCATACCGGCTTGAGCGCGAGCCAAATGCGGTCGAGAGGGAAGAGTTCACTGCCGCTTGGGATGAGCAATTCGCGACGCTCGACACGGCAAATTATGGTCTCTTATTGCGTGATTATCATTCGCCCAATATCGTTTGGCGGCCTGAACATAAGGGTTTTGACCGGTTAGGTGTGCTGGATTATCAGGACGCACTGTGGGGCCCTAATGCCTATGATTTAGCTTCGCTTGCACAAGATGCGCGGGTGACAATTGCACCGGACATGGAAACGGCAATCATTGAAGCTTACACCAGAAGCCGCACAAAAAAAATTGATGAAGCCGCGTTCACCCGCGAATACGCCATCATGGCGCTGCAGCGGAATACCAAAATACTCGGCATTTTTATCAGACTGGAGCGGCGCGATCATAAGCACTACTATCGCCGGCATTTGCCGCGCATTGAATCTTATGTACGTGCAACTTTAGAGCATCCCGCACTTGCACGTTTGGCCCGCTTCTATGCTGAGATGGGCTTGCAACCTTAACCAAAGTGATTCGCTTATGCCTGCAAACATTCCACAAACCGCGATGGTGCTGGGCGCAGGCATCGGCAAGCGTATGCGTCCCATAACTGATACCATTCCCAAGCCTATGGTGCAGGTCGGCGGCAAGGCATTGATTGACTGGGGATTGGATAGTCTGGTGACCGCTGGTGTCACCCGCGTGGTGGTCAATGTGCATTATCTTGCTGACAAATTGGAAGCGCATTTGGCGATACGCAAGGATTTGGATATCACCATTTCGGATGAGCGCGAGGCACTGCTGGAATCCGGCGGCGGCATTATCAAAGCCTTACCACTGTTGGGAAGCGATCCATTTTATTTGGTCAATTCAGATACATTTTGGCTGGACGGCAAGCGTTCAAATTTGCTTGCCATGGCTGAATATTTTGACCCGTCAAAGATAGATATTTTGCTGATGCTGGCGAGCACCGCGCAAGCCACCGGTCATGGCGGGGCAACTGATTTTGTGTGCGCTACGGACGGTAAGTTGGCGCGATATAAAGCGGGCGATGCCAATCCGTTCATTTATGCAGGCGTCGCCATTTTGCATCCGCGAATTTTCGAGGGCGCGTTAGATGATGCCCATTCGCTGAACCGCGAATTTGATGTGGCCATAGAAAATGGCCGCCTGTTTGGCCTGCCGATGGACGGGCAGTGGTTGACGGTCGGCACACCGGATGCGATTGCGCCTGCGCAAGCCGTCATCGCCGCGCATCGGGGCCGCGCATGAGCCGCCAAACGCCCAATGTGTTCTCGATACCCAGCGGTGCGCCGTTTCTGGAGACGCTGGCCAAGGCGTTGATTGAGGGCGAGTTGGTGCAAGGTTTCAAGCCAGGCAATGACCCGCTTGCACTGGCGACAGTCACCATCTACGTCCCCACCCGCCGTGCCGCTCGTGCGCTACGCTCGGTGTTTGCAGAACTCTCCGGCTCGGGCACAGCCATCTTGCCGACCATCAAACCGCTTGGCGAATTTGATGAGGACGCCAGCTTTTTTGATGATACCGGCGCGGAAGTACTGGACGAAAACCGTCCCGTCGGCGCAGAAGACCGCGTGCTGCATCTGGCCAAACTGGTAAGCCATTGGGCCGGATTTTTGCCAAATCATGTGAAGGAATTATTCGGCAAAGACCCGATGGTCGTGCCAACTACCGCCGCCGATGCCGTATGGCTGGCGCGGGATTTGGCCGGCCTGATAGACGAAGTCGAGCGCGAGGGCGGCTCTTGGGAAAAACTGAAGGACTTGGTTCCTGAGGAGCTGGCCGGCTGGTGGCAGCTTACGTCGCAATTTATGACCATCGTCTCGCAACATTGGCCTGACCAATTACAAGAGCTTGGCCTGAGCGAACCCGCAGTGCTTTACAAAAAAATCATGTTGGCAGAAGCGGCGCGGCTGGCAAACGCGAAATGTAGCGGCCCGGTCATCGCCGCCGGCTCCACCGGCTCCGTGCCTGCAACTGCAGAACTGCTCAATGTTATCGCCCGGCTGCCGCAAGGCGCATTGGTATTGCCGGGGCTGGACCGCGACCTAAACGACGAGGCATGGGATGCGCTTTCCACGCAGCTGGAAACGCCATCCGTCTTCGGCCATCCGCAATTTGGTTTGAAAAAACTGATGACGCGCATCGGTGTTAGCCGCGATGATGTCAAAGACATTGGTATGGTTGCGGGTGATATGAAGCAGCGCACCGCTGTTATTTCAGCGGCACTGATGCCCGCTGATACCACGCATCATTGGGCGACATTGCGAGGCGGCGAGGGCTCAGCCGAAGGCTTTGCCACTGTCTGCGAAATTGTCGCCGCCTCGGAAAGCCAAGAGGCAATTGCCATCGCAATAGCGCTGCGCCAAGCCATCGAAAACGGCACGGTTCCGGCCGCGCTCGTTACCACAGATCGCACACTGGGACGCCGCGTTAGTGCCGAACTTGAACGCTTCGGCATCAAGGCTGATGATTCCGGCGGCACGCCGCTGGACCAGACGCCGCCAGCAGCGCTGTTTCAATTATTACTGGATGTGGTATTTGCGCCCGCTGATCCCGCCAAGCTTTTATCGCTGCTGAAACACCCGCTGACAGCCCTTGGCGGCAACCGCGCCAAGACAAGGCGCGGTGCGGAAGTGCTGGAACTACTGGGATTGCGCGGCGGTGTGACGGTGATTGAGCTATCAAACATACTGGCGCTATTGAAGACTGTTGATAATCGCGGAGATGGGGCGCATCCGCCTGCCTATTTGAAACGTCTGACCAATGAAGAAACTGAGGATGCCGTTGATGTGGCAATGGCACTTGACGCCGCGCTTGCACAGCTCATCTCATTCGCGTCCGGCAACGATCCTGTCACAGTATCCGCCGCCTGCAAAGTCAGCGTTGCCGCTTTTGAAGCCGTCGGCTTGGATGAGACCCAAGGCATGGCGGCGCTCTATGCAGGCGATAGTGGCGAGGCTTTGGCAACGCATTTGCGGAACCTCATTGGCACTGAAGTTGATTACACATTCCTACCGTCCGAATGGCCGTCCATCCATGGCGCGATGATCTCCGGCCAAGCAGTCAAGCCCAAGTCCGGCTCGGACCCGCGCGTGTTTATTTGGGGTGCGCTGGAAGCGCGATTGCAGCATGTGGAAACCATTGTGCTCGGCGGGCTGAATGAAAAAACATGGCCCTCACGCCCGTCCGATGATCCGTTTCTATCGCGTGGTATGAAGTGCGGCATAGGCATTGAACCGCCGGAACGCCGCGTCGGACTTGCTGCGCATGATTTCCAAATGCTGACTGGCGCCCGCCATGTCATCCTATCCCGCGCCGCCCGCATTGATGGTGCGCCTTCGGTCGCTTCGCGCTGGCTGCAACGGCTTCACGCCGTGCTGGGCGAGGCCCAAACCAAAGCCATGCAGGCGCGGGCAAAAGACTATTTGCACTGGGGCCGTGAGATAGATTTGGGCCAAAATTCTCCCCGCGAGAAACGCCCGAACCCGAAACCGGCATTGCAGCTTCGCCCCAAACGTTTCAGCGTAACCGAGATTGAGACGCTGCGCCGCGATCCTTACGCCATTCATGCACGGCGCATATTGGGGCTGGAACCATTGCAGCCGTTGCTGCGCCAGCCGGATGCTGCGGAACGTGGCAAACTGTTCCACAACATCGTCGAAGAGTTCGTACGCCAGCGCATCAATGCGCCCGGCACCAAACAAGAATTAGAAGCTATTGGTAAAAAACTGTTTGCCGGAGAACATCTGCCTGATGAAACTCATGCGCTGTGGTGGCGGCGTTTTGAGCGGATGGTGGAAAATTTCATCGCTTTTGAAGAAGAGCGTTCGGGCTGGATTGACGCTTCCCACGTTGAACAATCCTCGTTGGAAATCGAGATTGGCGACAGTGGCGTGACCTTGCGCGGCCGCGCTGACCGTATCGATAAAATGGTGCCCGGCGGCGCGGACATAGTGGATTATAAAACAGGAACCAATCCGTCCATCAAACAAGCATTCACGCTCGTAAGCCCACAATTGGCGCTTGAAGCGGCGCTACTTAAGCGAAATGGTTTTGACCTGAAGACCCATGCCAGCGATTTGATTTATGTCCGCTTGAAGCCGGATGGCACGGTCAAACCGGAGTCCATTTTGAAATCCAAAGAGAATGATCAAAGCATCGATGCCGAAACATTGGGCGAGCGGGCGTGGGTAAAACTGAAAGCAACTATTGCCTATTATGCTTGCGAAGCCAACGGCTACATCTCGCGTGCAATGCCCTTCAAAGCGGGAGATTTGGAAGGGGATTACGATCATCTTGCACGAGTTATGGAATGGTCGTCCGGCGGCGAAGATGGCGGGGATGCTTCATTATGAGCGGGAAAAAGCCAATCATACTGGATGCGAAAACCCGAGAGGGCCAAGCAACTGCCTCGGACCCGAGCAACACTGTATGGGTGTCCGCCAACGCCGGTTCGGGCAAAACCCATGTGCTGTCGCAGCGCGTTATCCGCTTGCTGTTGGACGATGTTGCACCGTCTAAAATTCTGTGTCTCACCTATACCAAAACTGCTGCCGCGCAGATGGAAAACCGCGTTTTTGAGCGCCTCGCCGCATGGACCGCGCTGGATGACGCCGCGTTGAGCGACGCGATATATGAGATTGAAAGCAAGCGGCCCAATGCGGCACGACTGAAGGCTGCCCGCAATTTGTTTGCCCGCGCGCTGGAAACGCCGGGCGGATTGCAAATCCAAACCATCCACGCCTTTTGCACATCCGTGCTGAAGCGCTTCCCGCTGGAAGCTAACATTGCGGGCCATTTTGAGCTGCTGGATGATGCCACCGATGCCTATATCCGGCAAGAAGCAAAGCGCCAAATTACCGTTCAAGCCTATCGCGGCGGCGATGACGATTTATCATCCGCGTTTGAGACCGTACTGGATGCGGGCGGCGAAGCTGGTTTGAAAAAACTATTTGAGGCGGCGCTAGGCGGGCCAAACCGAAGTGCGCTGGCAAACTTTCTGGCGGACTTGAAATCCGGCGCGATTGATGCGTGCGCGCTGGATGATTTGATGGGATTGGCATCTGATGACACTGCTGAAAAAATCATGGTGGACGGCTGGCCGCTTCTGGCGCTGCCGGTGGATTTTATGCAACGCCTAGCTGCGATTGGACCAACGTGCCGATTACCTACACTGCAAAATTTCGCGCATGGTTTAAGTGAACTTTTAATGACTGCAACTATCCAAAAAAAGCAAAATATGCTTGCGGAACTATTTTTGAACGCAAAGGGTGGCGCACTCGGTGTCAAAAAATTTGCGAAGGAAGAATTCCTGATAGCGATACCTGATTTTGCGGACCGTTTTGACTCAGTGTGCGCTCAAATCATTGAAACCAACGACAGGCTCGCGCGGCGCACCATGCTGGATATTACCCGTGCGGCGCATGTGCTAATCCACAAACTTAGCGAACGCCACATTAAGATGAAGCGCGACAGCGGCAAGCTGGACTATGAGGATTTGATTGAGGCAACGCGCAATCTGCTCAGCCGCGATTCCGCTGCCGCGTGGGTGCAATACAAGCTCGATCAAGGCATCGACCATGTGCTGGTGGACGAGGCGCAGGATACCAGCCCGCGCCAGTGGGATTTGGTCAACGCGCTGACAGGCGATTTTTTCAGCGGCGAAACCGCTGCTAAAAGAGGCCGCACGCTGTTTGTTGTGGGTGATGAAAAACAGTCGATCTATTCGTTCCAAGGCGCGCAGCCGGAAGTGTTTGGTGACAATGGCCGCGATAAAGCACGGCGTGTTTTAGACGCCAAAATGAATTTCAAGAGCGTAAAATTCCCGCTGTCATTTCGCTCCACACCGGAGGTGTTGAAGGCGGTCGATCTGGTGTTTGGCAACGCACCCGAAGGGCTGGTCAGTGGCGGCGATTATATCGACCACACGACCATTCGCGCGGATCAACACGGCTGTGTCGAAGCGTGGGACTATGTGCGGCCTGACGCGAAGGACGACGCCCAAAAGGAAATTGACGAGGACTGGACCAAGGCGGTGGACCACCTCGCCGCACCTGCGGCAATCCTTGCCAAGAATATTGCCGGTGAAATCGAGCGGTTGGTTGGAAAGGAGCATAATCCTGCCAGAGGCACGCTTGTACGTGCCGGCGATATTCTCGTTTTGGTGCGCAAGCGCGACCAGTTTATGCATGCGCTATCGCGGGAACTGAAAGACCTCAACGTGCCCGTCGCCGGCGCAGACCGGCTGACTTTAACGTCTCACATTGCCATATTGGACCTGATGGCGCTGGCGCGGATTACGCTTCAGCCGGACGATGATTTGTCGCTCGCCGCATTGCTGCGAAGTCCGGTTTTTGGCCTGTGCGATTGTGAATTGACGAAACTCGCGGCAGGGCGCGAGAACAGGATTTCGCTGCTCAACCGCCTCACCGAAGCTGGCAAAACTGACGGCCGTTTGAGCCTCATTGCCGCCTCACTAAAGCGCTGGCGAGACGAAGCTGACTTTGTCCCGGTCTATGAATTTTTTGCCAAAATTCTTGGTCGCGACGGGGTTCGTGCCAAGCTGATCGGGCGGCTGGGCGAAGAGACATCGGATATTATTGACGAGTTTCTGTCTTTTGCGCTTGCCTCCGAACAGAGTGGTATTCACGGGCTGCAATCCTTCATCGAAATCCTCAGCGAGGCCGCTCCGGAGATAAAGCGTGAAGCGTCTGCGGGCCGTAATGAAGTGCGGATTATGACCGTGCATGGCGCCAAGGGACTTGAGGCGCCCTATGTGTTTCTGGTTGACCCCGGCAGCAATCCGGGCGCCAGTCATCATGCCGCGCCGCTCATTGCTGTGAAGCTGAAACAGGGCAACCGCGAGGTGGATGGTTTCGTCTGGGTGCCGAAAGCCGAGTATAGCAACAGCGCCATTCAGCCCGTGCGCGATGTGATTACCGCGCAACAATTGGCTGAATATAAGCGGCTACTTTATGTGGGAATGACGCGGGCCGAGGATGTGCTGATCGTGTGCGGTTTTGGCGGCAAGCAGGTTTCCAAGTGTCCGACATGGCTGGATATGGTGAAGTCCGGTTTGGAAGCCGCGCCTGAAACTGTTTCATTCCTACACGAAATAACAGGGCGGCCCTCGCTGAAATTTTCGCTTGGCACGACCAAGTTTGAGCTAACCAAGGGTGAGAGCACAGAAGTAACAGCGTTTGAAAAACTGCCGGACTATCTGCGTGTCCCCCTCAAGCCGCTCAAACTAATCACCCGCCCGCTCACGCCTTCGGGCAATGGCCTTTCGATTGAAGCACAAGCTGAAAGCGCCAAACGCTCACCGGTTTTGGATGCCGTTGAGGAAGATCCAAGCGGTGCGTTAAAGCGCGGCGCGGTGGTGCATCGCCTGCTGGAGGTATTGCCGAATATTGAGGCCGCAAGTCGCGCGGGATCAGCCAAACGCTATCTTGATCGCGCTCTACCGGATGCAGAGGAGCCAGTTCTCATCCGTCTGTGCGCCAGCGTGATGGCCATTCTCAACGATCCGCGCTTCGCCGGATTGTTTGCAGATGGTTCGCGCGGCGAGGTTTCCATTGGCGGCACAATTAGGCTTGGAGGTTTACAACGCAACGTCAGCGGCAAAATTGACCGGCTGGCCGTGACCGACACTGAAGTGCTCATTATGGATTACAAAACCAACCGCCCGCCGCCCAAGACAAGTGCCGAAGTGCCGCAAAGCCACATCGCGCAGCTGGCGCTTTATCGCGCACTTCTAACGCCGCTCTATCCAAGCCATGCCGTGAAAGCCGCGTTGATTTATACCGAAGGGCCGCATTTCATAGCGCTGGATGATGCCTCGCTCAATGCGGCGCTTGAAGCGCTCACCGCTTCGTGACAGAACCAGACTTGAACAGAGCCTGAGTCGTGCTTATCTCAGGCCTGCAAATAAGGTTCAGGAGATACAAATGGCCACGATTAAAGTTGACGGTGCGAATTTCAAAACTGAAGTGCTGGATTCAAAAGTGCCGGTCGTTGTGGATTTTTGGGCGGAATGGTGCGGCCCGTGCAAAATGATCGGACCGTCGCTGGAAGAGATTTCCAATGAAATGGCCGGCCACGTTAAAGTCGTGAAGCTTAATATTGACGAAAATCCTGAACTTAGCGCGCAATATGGCGTGCGTTCAATACCGACGCTTTTAATTTTCAAAGGCGGCGAACGCGCGGATATCAAGATTGGCGCGGCTCCGAAAACTGTTTTGTCAAACTGGATTAAAAGCGCTGCGGCGGCTTGAATTTGGTCTATGGCTGACTTCTAAAATCCGGCTTCGTACCGGACTTTTTTGAACGGAGCTACCGGCTATAAATCAACAGAACCGTTGCTTATTCCGGTGGCGTTCCGTTCTGCGCCAGCACTTGCCCTGCCAGATAGAGCGAGCCCCCTATGAGTATACGGGGAGCTGCCTCCAGCCCGTTCCAGCTGTCGCCGAGCAGCTTCAGGGCACTTTCGACCGATGATACCGGTTCAGCGGAAAGTCCGGCATCAAGCGCCATGTTGGCGAGTTTTTCCGGCGGCACGCCTGCATCGCTCATTGTAACCGGCACTGTGAAAATGTGGCGAACCATATCGTCGAACGCTTTGAAATAGCCGGTCGCATCCTTGGTGTTTATCATGCCGGTAATCATGAACAGCGGGCGCTCGTGGCGGTCCTCGCGCTCGGCAAGCGCCTCGGCAATCACCAATCCGGCACCCGGATTATGCCCGCCATCGAGCCATATTTCTGACCCTTTGGGTGCAAAGGCAACGAGCTTGCCGTGATCCAAGCGCTGCATCCGCGCCGGCCACGAGACATTTTTCATAGCTTTTTCAACAGCGTCCAGCGGCAATGGAAAGCCCGCATCCTTGACCGCGCGAATGGCGGCGGCGGCGTTGGCGAGCTGGTGGCGGCCGATGAGTTTTGGCAACGGCAGGTCCATCAGTCCGTCTTCGTCCTCATAGATCATCCGGCCACGTTCCTCGCGGGCGTGAAAATCCTGGCCATAGACAGACACCGGACAGCGGTTGCGGTCTGCTGTCGCCTCCAGCACTTCGCGCGCGGCATTTTCCGGCTGCTGGCCGATAACCACCGGACAGCCGCGCTTGATAATGCCTGCTTTTTCAGCGGCAATCAGCTCCACGCGGTCACCCAGATAGGCTTCGTGATCGAGCGAGATCGGCATGATGAGCGAGACAACGGGATTGGGAATGACATTGGTGGCATCAAAGCGCCCGCCAAGGCCAACTTCCATAATCACGCAATCCGCCGGATGTTCGCTAAATAACAGGAACCCGACGGCGGTGAGAATTTCAAAGACCGTGATGTGCCTGCCGTCATTGGCCTTCGCCACGCGGCGCAACGCGTCTGCAAACACTTGGTCTTCAACCAATTTGCCGCCGCCTTTTGCGCCCATGCGATAGCGCTCATTCCAATTAACCAGATGCGGCGAAGTGTGGACGTGAACGATGTGGCCGGAGGCCTCAAGCAGCGCCCGCGAAAAGGCAGACGCTGAGCCTTTGCCATTGGTCCCGGCAATATGGATGACCGGCGGCAGTTTCAAATGCGGATTGCCGAGCTTTTCCAGCAAGCCCAATACGCGCTCCAAGGACAGGTCAAAGCCCTTGGGATGCAGTGTCATAAGGCGGGCAATTTCGTCCTCAGCGGTACGCACTGTCGCCATGGCTCAAGCCACGGCTGGTAATGGCTGCGGCGCTGACTTTTTCATCATCATATGCAGCAGGCTGGAAATCACGGGGCGCATATCTTTGCGCGCTACCACTTGGTCCACCATGCCATGCGCCATCAAATATTCCGAACGTTGGAAGCCTTCAGGCAGCTTTTCACGGATGGTTTGCTCAATCACGCGCTGTCCGGCAAAGCCGATGAGCGCGCCGGGCTCCGCCAAATGCACATCGCCGAGCATGGCATAAGAAGCAGTCACGCCGCCAGTGGTCGGATTGGTCAAAACTACGATGAACGGCAAGCCCGCTTCTTTGAGCATACCCACTGCAACAGTCGTGCGCGGCAATTGCATCAGCGAAATAATGCCTTCCTGCATACGCGCGCCGCCGGAAGCAACGAACAGCACCAGCGGGCGCTGCTCTTTAATGGCAGTTTCAAAACCCTTGATGATCGCCTCGCCAGCCGCCATGCCGAGCGAGCCACCCATAAAGGCAAACTCTTGGACCATGACGGATATCGGTAAGCCATCCAGCGTGCCGAGCGCATTGATAATCGAATCATCAAGACCAGTCTTAGCCTTGGCATCGCGCAGACGGTCGGTATATTTCTTCTCGTCGCGGAATTTGAGCGGGTCCACAATGGCTTTAGGGTTTTCAAAAGTGGTGTAAGCACCATTGTCAAAAAACGCTGCCAGACGATCTTTCGCTGCGATCTTCATATGGAACCCGGAGGCGGGAATGACGTTCAGATTTTTCTTCAAATCTGAGTGAAACACCATCTCGCCCGTTTCAGGGCACTTGATCCAGAGATTTTCCGGCATGTCGCGGCGGCCAAGCATCGAATTGATACGCGGGCGAACGTAGCTGGTGATCCAGTTCATATGTGTAACTCCAGAATCTTAATTGGCCTGAATGTAAGGTTATGTGAGGCCCATCGCAAGGTAAAATCGGCCTTGAGGGGGGAGGTGCCACAAAGTGACAGAGAGGGGACTGCGCGGGAATAAGATCGAGAAACTTGCACCCGCATTCGGTTGGCGGGAAGCACAATACCCCCTCTATCGGCTTTGCCGACGTCTCCCCCCAAGGGTTGAGATTGGAGCTATGCCCGCGATGACCGCACACCGGTGGACAAACCACGCACCATTGTTGCTACGCTATCCACTGTATCGCCGGTTGGCTTGCCGTCTTTGGTTAGCGTGGAGGCAATCAAATTGACGATGGCTGAACCCACAACGACAGCATCCGCCGACTGACCAATGACCTTGGCCTGTTCGGCAGTCTTGACGCCAAAGCCGACAGCAATGGGCAAGCTCGTGTGCGACTTGATGCGTTTCACGGCCTGCGCCACCTTCGACGTATCCGTCAGCGCCGAACCGGTGATGCCGGTCATGGAGACATAATAGACGAAGCCGGAAGTATTCGTGAGCACGGTTGGCAGGCGCTTATCATCAGTCGTCGGCGTGGCAAGGCGGATAAAATTCAAACCGGCTTTTAGCGCTGGAATGCACAATTCCTCATCCATTTCCGGCGGCAAATCCACTACGATGAGCCCGTCTATGCCGGAGGCTTTCGCATCCACCAGAAATTTTTCCACGCCATAAATATAGATAGGGTTGTAATAGCCCATTAAAACAATCGGCGTTTCATTATCACCGAACCGGAAATCCGCCGCCATTTTCAGCGTCTTGGCCAATGTCTGCCCGCCCTTGAGCGCGCGCAGCCCCGCCGCCTGAATGGCCGGACCATCGGCCATCGGATCAGAAAAAGGCATGCCAAGCTCAATCACATCAGCCCCTGCCCCCGGCAGCGCCTTCATAATGTTCAGCGACGTCTCATAATCCGGATCGCCGCCCATAAAATAGGTGACAAGGCCGGGACGGTTTGCAGCTTTAAGCGCGGCGAATTTGGTGTCTATGCGGGTGGTCATTTTACTCTATCCAAAAAATGTAACAGCAAGGCAATCACGCCGGTCAACGCTCCAATCACGCCTATCGCTACATTGAATAATTTGCCACGGTTTTCTTTTGCTACTTCAGCTTTTATCAAGAATTCTGATGCCTTCAGGTGATCATAGTCTTTGCGGATTTTTGGGCAGGTTGATGTCTTTGATGTCCTCATAAATTTTGCCACGCTCTAATCTTCGAGACCGCGATGCAGCTATCTTTTCTTGGGTGCTGGATAAATTGGCCATGAGGTCGCCAAGCTCGGGCAAAACTGCAACCAGTTTCGCGTAACCGAATCGTGTTACCATAAGCTCTTTGTGGCGATTTATGAGGCTGAGCGGGACATCAATACAGTCGTGCCGTGCACGATAGCAATCATGCAAAGCGTCGTTCAAAATGGCAAAAGATTTTGCTTTGTCTGTTGCTTCAAGCGCCTGGGCCTCGAGGACTTTCCGTCCGGCATACCTCAGCTCATTGATGCCCGGAATCACCGTACCGGAGCTGACCTGCTCTGCAATTTTCAAATATTCTTCGGAAATATTCAACTCTTGCGTGAGTTACAGCTGGGCGGATTCTATTTCCTTGGCCATGCTGTTGTCTGCACCAATTACCGCGTGAAAAGTGCAAAGCTACGAATATTGGCAGAGGCTTTGTCGTCTTGTTTGCCAAGTTGCTTAAGATCAGCGGCAGTCAGATAGCGACCCTCTTGGATTGCCACATTGCCCCGCGTATAACGGTCAACAACACCGCGAAAAGCCATTGCTTTTGCAGTGTCATAGTCATTTAACGTCAGCCAGTTGATGAGGCGCTCAAACATATCCAACCCTGAATCAAAAACCCGAGGCGTAAACCCCGGGTCCATATAAAAATGTTACGGGTATTTTCCAGTTCTGTCAAATACCCGTCGGATTACAATCCAAATCCCAAAATCTTGCCGACGGTGAAAATGTCCTTGTCGCCGCGGCCGCACAGGTTCATGACGATGATCTTGTCCTTGCCCATCTTTGGCGCGCGCTTGATAACTTCGGCCAGTGCGTGAGCGGGCTCCAACGCGGGAATAATGCCTTCCAACCTTGTGAGCATCTGAAACGCTTCGAGCGCTTCGGTATCCATGATGGGCACATATTCGCAACGGCCTGAATCTTTCAGCCATGAATGTTCCGGACCAATTCCCGGATAGTCGAGACCTGCCGAAATCGAATGGCCCTCTTTGATTTGGCCATCGCCGTCTTGCAGCAAATAGGTGCGGTTGCCGTGCAGCACACCCGGCGAACCGGCAGTGAGTGAGGCGCAATGCTCTTCGCCCTGCAGGCCCTTGCCGCCCGCCTCAACGCCGACGATTTTTACCTCTTTGTCATCGAGGAACGGATGGAACAGGCCAATGGCGTTAGACCCGCCGCCGACGGCGGCGATAAGCAAATCGGGCAAACGGCCTTCGGCCTTCATCATCTGCTCTTTGGCTTCGCGCCCGATGACGGATTGGAAATCACGTACCATTTCAGGGTAAGGATGCGGACCGGCCGCTGTGCCGATCATGTAATAGGTGTCGTGAACATTGGTCACCCAGTCGCGCAGCGCTTCGTTCATGGCGTCTTTCAGCGTGCCATGACCGGCAGTGACGGGGTTCACTTCCGCGCCCAGCAGCTTCATGCGGAACACATTCGGTGCCTGGCGCTCGACATCTGTCGCGCCCATATAAACATGGCACGGCAGGCCGAACCGCGCGGACACTGTAGCCGCCGCCACGCCATGCTGGCCTGCGCCCGTTTCGGCTATGATACGGGTTTTGCCCATGCGCTTGGCCAGCAAAATTTGGCCTAAGCAATTGTTGATTTTGTGGGAGCCGGTATGGTTCAGCTCATCGCGCTTAAAGTAGATTTTTGCGCCGCCAAGATGTTCGGTCAAGCGCTCCGCAAAGTACAGCGGCGAAGGACGTCCGGTATAATGCGTGTTGAGATGCTCCAGCTCGGCCTTGAAATGCGGATCATTCTTGGCATCGGTATAATGTTGCTGCAAATCGAGGATTAGCGGCATCAGCGTTTCGGCCACAAAGCGACCGCCGAAAATACCGAACATGCCCTGCTCGTCCGGACCTGTCTTGAAAGAGTTTGGCTCGATTGGCTTGTTCACTTTATCACTCCCGATACCGCACCTTTAAGCCCGGCAAAAAACTGTTCGATCAATTTAACGTCCTTCACGCCCGGCGCACTTTCCACGCCGGAGGAAATATCCAGCCCCGGTGCATTTGTCATGCGCAGCGCCTCGCGGACATTACCGGCATTGAGCCCACCCGAGAGCATGTAATCCAAGCCGGGGTCAAGAGCGTTCAGCAATATCCAGTCAAACGAAACGCCATTGCCGCCGGGAAGCTCCGAGCCCTTGGGGGCTTTGGCATCAAATAGTAGTCTATCTGCAACGTCGCTGTAGAGCGAAGCGGCATCCAAATCCGCCGCCTCGCGCACGGACAAGGCTTTCATAACCGGCAGGCCGTAACGCGCCTTCACATCATGCACACGCTGCGGCGTTTCGTGCCCGTGCAGTTGCAGCCAATCCGGCTTCATTACTGAAACGATTTCGTCCAAATAGGTATCGTCAGCATCCACCGTCACAGCAACCGCTTCGGCCCTACCAAACGCCAGCTTTCGCAAAGCCGCTGCATGAACAGCACTCACATGGCGCGGACTTTTGGCGAAAAAAATAAACCCCGCCATGGAAGCGCCATTTTCGAGCGCTGCCAAAACAGTTTCAGGCGTGGACAGGCCGCAGATTTTGACCAGAGGTGAAGTGCACATGGATATGAAATAGTGTGATGGGTTAGAGGAGTCGAGATAAATCAACGCGCCCACAGAAAATTGGCAAGGCGCGGGTCGGCAGCAAAACTATCCGGTGGGAAGGACAGGCGCAGTTGCGGGAAATCACAGAGCGCTGAGATGCCGCTGCGTCCCAATTTTATGCGCCATGTTTGGCGCTGTTTGGGCGCTTTGGCGGCAAATGGTGCGGGTGAAAGCAGTGCTACATTTTTGCCCTGCGACGGATCGCGAACTGAGCAATAGCGCAGGAGGTCGATGGTCTCCCGTCGCGCCTTGTCCGCCAGCGCCTGACAGGCGCTGTAATCAACAAGATCGACCAAGTGAGTATTACTAGACGCGCCTGACGTCAAATCCAGCGCCCGCGCGGTTTTCACGGACACTGAGAAAGCGCTGAAGTCTGTGGGCGCATCGGGGAAAGGCGTTGCGGGCGATTCATTGAAAAACAGCAGACGGTAAAATGCAGTTTCGGCCACTGCGGTCGCCACATTTTCAGCGGCGTAGAACACGCCTTCGGTGCGCCCCGCGCGGCGGAAGCGCGAGCCAAACGGGTATGGCGCATAGCGAAATGGCGCGGCCAGCAAATAGTCCAGTCCGGTGCATTCAGGCGGCAAGGCAGGTTTGGTTTCATCAAGCATTGATTCAAGCAGCGCCTGCTCATCCAACGTGTCGGTTAGTTTCAAGGTGGAAACGCGGTGCTGCGCCTCGACCAGCCGCCATACGTCAGCGCTGTAATTAACGGCCAAAAAGCCAAGCACCTCAGACAAGTGCGCGCCTTGCATCCAGATAAGTCAGCACATCAATAAGGCCGGTAATACTGCGGATTTTTTGTGCCGGAATGCCGTTCAAGGCAACATTCCGGTTTTGCAGCCACGCCGCCGCTACGCCGTCATCGCCGCCGACAATTGCATCCAGCGAGCGGAACAGGCGCACAAACAGCAGCGCAATTTCATAAGGCTTTGAGGCGGGCTCCAAGTGATAACGCCCGTTCTTCATGCGTGATAATGTTGCCTCTGAAAGACCCACGATGGAGGAAAGCAAGCTGGCCGTAACACTAAGTCGCTCCGCCGCACGCATCATTGCCTTGGTTAAAACGAGACTTTGATCGTTGGCGAGGGGTAGTGATTTCAATATTGCCGACATGATAACATCCTTTCTAAAGAAATAGTATCATGGTTTTATTTCAATTGGAATATGTTGTTTTCATACTTCAATGCTCTGCATCGGGGTATCCCCCTTGCACAATTTCCAAAACGTCTGGCCATGACTCATATCCGCGAGCCGCCCGACTATGTATGCTGCGCCAAATAATCCACTATCCCTGCTGCCGCCATGCGCCCGCTTGCCAAGCAGGCGGTCAGGAGATAGCCGCCGGTCGGGGCTTCCCAATCGAGCATTTCACCGGCGGCAAATACGCCGGGCGTGGTGTGCAGCATATAATTTTGATCGAGGCCATTGAGGCGAATGCCACCGGCGGAGGAAATGGCCTCCTCGATTGGTCGCGGCCGTACGATGGATAGCGGCAGGGCTTTGATGACTGTTGCCAGCGATTGCGCATCGAGTTGATTGACGCCTGCGACGCACTCGCGCAGCAGCGCCGCTTTTACACCTTCCAACCCTGCGCCTTTGCGAAGGCGGGATGAAAACGACTCTTTCGGTTTCTGCCGCTTGAGATCTTTGGCTATGCGCTCAGTAGCCCTGTCAGGAGCTAAATCGAGCGTTAAAGCAACGGGTGCATTTCGCTCCAACTTGTCACGCAATGACGCCGCATGGGCATAGATGAGGCTGCCCTCTACACCGGTTTGTGACACCACAAACTCGCCCTTTAGCGTTCCCGCATCAGACGTTGCCGTTACCGATTTTATGGGCGACCCTGAATATTTGGTGCGGAAGTTTTCACTCCAGTTGACGTCAAACCCGCAATTGGCAGGCCGGAAAGGCGCGATATCGATCCCCTTGGATTCCAGCACGGATACCCACTGCGCATTTGATCCAAGCTTTGGCCAACTTGCCCCACCAAGCGCCAGCAGCACTGCATCACATTGATAATCAACTGTGCGGTGCGGTGTCTCCAAGCAAACGCCTTGGTCGCTAAAGCCGGTAAAGCGATGGCGGGTGTGGATTTGGACGCCCTGCTGCTTCAACCGTTCAAGCCAAGCCCGCAAAAGCGGAGAGGCTTTCATGACTTTTGGAAAAATACGGCCGGATGTTCCGACAAACATTTCGACGCCAAGGCCATGCGCCCACTCACAAATATCTGTAGCGGTAGCCGCATTCAGCGCAGGCCGTAAAAAATCGCCCGCAGCGCCAAAACGACCACGCAGCTTTTCTTGCGGCTCACTATGGGTGAGATTAAGCCCGGATTTACCCGCAAGCAAAAACTTACGACCGACCGTCGGCATCGCTTCAAAAACCGAAACAGCAATACCTTGCGCCGAAAGCGCCTCGGCGGCCATCAATCCAGCGGGTCCACCGCCAATAATTGCAACTTTTTTCATGGGTGGAGCTTAAAGAGCGTAAAGCCAAAAAGAAAGTGAGCGGCCATACAATACCAACTCCAACAGTCAAATGTTGATCTTTGCTCACCGCTAAATACAAAAACGAAAATAAAGCTATTTCATTAGATGCATTCATGGTCTTAACGCGCTTCTAAGACGCTTCCATGCGCGCGGCCATTTTTTGCAAAAACGGTTGATTTTCAGTTATTTGTTACGACATCGCTGGCGGGTAGAAATAAAGCAAAATCCAGTGAGTTACAAAATAAAACAATGGCGCACCGTTTAAAAGTTGATGGCATAACAAAGTCGGTTTCCAGCGGCCGGATTCTATTCCAAGGGCTTGATTTAAACGTCGAAGCTGGAGAGCTGGTTGCAATCATAGGAGAGTCAGGCTCAGGTAAATCAACGCTACTTAATATTATTGCAGGGCTCGATCACGTTGACTCAGGAAAGTTGTTGATCGACGATGAAGTTGTCGGGGAGATGAGCGATAATGAGCTCACAGATATACGTAGGCGAAAAATCGGATTTGTTTTTCAGGCCTTTGATATTTTACCCTACATTACTTTGACACAAAATGTAGCACTTCCCCTAGCGATTGGGAATACGCCTGCTAGAGAGATAACCCAGCGGGCGTTAGCAATGTTAGGTCGCGTGGGGCTGGAGTCTTGAGGTGAGGATTACCCTCGCGATCTTTCAGGCGGCGAACTGC
>JAYVRA010000091.1:0-17476 GCA_043776635.1 Phyllobacteriaceae bacterium | reverse complement strand
GTCCGGCCCTGTTAATTTTGGCGAAATAGTCGAGGTGATTTTTGGTGAGTGCCAAGAGCGAAGCCGCAGTAAATGCTGGCATGTTGCCTGCGGCCTCTTCGAGTGGCAAACCTTTGCAAGTTCAAGCCTTTGTGACAACGCAATCGCCGGAAAGCACCCGATTTGGGCACGAACAGCCCACTGACTTCACTCTGCGGCGTCAAACCGCTTGAACGGGATTTAGCACGTTCTGCACGATCTTCCTTGCATATTTTCGTCAGTTGCCTGCCATTTCATCAAATTTAACAGGTCCGGGCCTTGGTTCAAATCTATTCAAACATATCCGAATTCGCCCGGTTCTTGAAGCGAATTCCGACTCCGTTTGAACGCGACTTGCTCAATCTCATTAAAATCAGGCAGCATAGCTCGCCGGATGCGCTGTTAAAAAAGCAAACAGTGCAGTGGCGTCTTTGGTGGCGCGTAGTTTGGATACCATTTCCGGCTCGCGCAAAATGCGGGCGATGCGGGACAGCGCCTTCAAATGGTCAGCGCCTGCGGTTTCGGGTGCAAGCAGCATATACACCAAGTCAACCGGCTCATCATCCAGCGCTTCAAAATCGACCGGTGTTTCGAGACGGGCGAAAATGCCGGTAATGTGCGACACATTTTTAAGTTTGCCGTGCGGAATGGCGATGCCATTGCCGACACCTGTGGACCCGAGCTTTTCGCGCTGCATGATCGTATCGAATATGTCTCTCTCCAAAAGACCGGTTATTTCGGCGGCTTTTTCTGAAAGCACTTGTAAAAGTTGCTTTTTTGAAGCGACTTTCACTGACGGCATGATCGACTTTTGCGTTACGAGATCGCTCAGGTCCATTTTTCTTTATCCTTTAACGAAGGTCCGGCGTTGGACCTTTAGTTTGCAGTGGCGGCAACGGCTGGATCAATCCAGCCAATGTTGCCGTCAGCACGGCGGTAAACAATATTCACTTGGCCCGAACCGCCGTTACGGAACACGTAAACGGGCGAATCTTTCAGGTCCAAGTGCATCACAGCGTTGGCAACCGACATGGTTTTGAGCGACATTGTGGATTCCGCCACAATAGCCGGCGCGTAATCGGCAGCGATTTCGCTATCATCGTCATCATCGAGACTTTCCATGATGCTATAGGAAATGTCGTTCACCGCTACATGCTCAACGTGGCGATCTTTCAGCTTGCGCTTATAGCGACGCAGGCGCTTTTCAATGCGCTCCGCTGCTTGATCGAAAGCGACTTGCGGATCTTGGGCATGGCCTTCAGCCTGGAGAATAACGCCGCTATCAAGATGCAGGTTACAGTCTGCGCTGTAGCGCGAGCCTGCCTTTTCAACGGTGACGTGACCGGAAAAGCCTCCATCAAAATATTTATCGACGGCATCACTAACACGGCTGGAGATAAGCGTTCTAAAGCTATCACCCAACTCCATGTGCTTTCCAGATATGCGAAGGCTCATGGTGCAACTCCCTTTCAAATTTGATTCTGCCGGACTGGCATCACGACCTTATATCGCTCTGCGCCCGACGCAAATCCATTCGCCGGTCAAATCGTGAACCGGCGTTCTGTCAGTCTCAACAGTCTTGGGGAGAATTTGTGTCCAACCTGAATATAACAGCGTGACCCCAATCGTCGGGCGGGCGTATAGGGCGCTATTCCAATGAAGTCAATTCACCGGGAATACTATCCATTAGCGCTAATGTAAGCCTTTTTTTCACGCCTACGCTGCACCGAGGAGGGAATGTTCATGGAATCCCGATATTTAGCGACAGTGCGCCTCGCGATATCCACACCGCTTTTGAGCAGCACATCCACAATCTGATCGTCGGACAAAACATTTTTTTGTGTTTCAGTCTCAATCATCTGGCGGATGATATGGCGCACAGACAGAGCCGAATGGGAATCGCCGCCTTCAGAATTATTGATAGCCGCAGTGAAAAAATAGCGCAGTTCAAACACGCCGCGCGGCGTTTCCATAAACTTATTTGCCGTAACACGACTTACGGTTGATTCGTGCATTTTAATAGCATCAGCGACGGTCTTTAAGTTCAGCGGGCGCAGCCGCGAGACACCGTAAATCAGGAAAGCATCCTGCTGTTTGACGATTTCCTGCGCCACCTTCAAAATCGTGCGGGCACGCTGGTCAAGGCTGCGGGTCAACCAGTTGGCGGTGGCCAGACATTCTGACAAATATTCCTTATCCGCAACGCTTTGCGTGCCACGGCTGACCTTTGTGAAATAGCTTTGATTGACCAGGACGCGCGGCAGTGCGGCCGGATTAAGCTCAATCAACCACGAGCCATCCTGCGCGGTACGCACGGCAACATCGGGAATAATCGCTTCCATAGTGCCTGTGGCAAACGCCGTGCCGGGTTTTGGGTCCAGCCCGCGAATTTCCGCCAGCATATCCAAAATATCGGCATCATCGACCCCGCAGAGCCGTTTGAGTTCTTTGAAGTCGCGCTTGGCCAGAAGTTCGAGATTGGCAACCAGTATCGCCATCGCCGGATCAAACCGGTCTTTGGCCTTGAGTTGAATGGCAAGGCATTCGGCCAAATCCCGCCCGAACAGGCCAATCGGGTCAAATTCCTGACACTTGGCCAGAATGGTTTCGGCTTGAGCCAAGGGCAGACCGAGCTTATCGGCTGATTCTAAGAGGTCTGTGCGCAGATAACCGCTTTCATCCAGACAATCGGCCAGCTCCATAGCAAACAGGCGCTCACCGGCGTCTGCAAAAGTAAAGGCAATTTGTTCGGCAACGTGGTCGCGCATAGTTTCGGGCTTTGCGACCACATCTTCAAAATCAAACCCTTCACCACCCTCAAAAGAGCCGCCTGAACCGGTCTCAGCCTTCCATTGCGAGGCTAAATCTGACGACTGGTCCGGCACAGTCGGCGCATCATCCTGGAACAAATTATCCAGAGGTGCATCAAAATTATCCGCCATGTCGCTGGCAACTGCCAAATCCTGATGCATCCAATTATCGTCAGCTTCACCCTCGAAACTATTGTCCTCACCTTGCCACTCATCGTCGGATTTGTGCAGGTCAGGCAGGGTTTCAATAGCCGTATTTTCAGAAACAGGAACGGCCTCCAATAACGGATTGCGCTCCATTTCCTCTTCTACAAATTTGGACAATTCAATATGAGTGAGCTGCAACAGCTTTATCGACTGCATCAGTTGCGGCGTCATCACAAGTGACTGTGTTTGACGCAATGCCAGTCTTTGACCCAGTGCCACGAAAACACAAACCCCCTGTTCAGTGTTTACTGAAACTGCATAACGCTTGCGTGTCAATAAATTATTTCATCCAATTGCAATCTGGCATGGTTTATGCCGTGTTTGCGGCAGTAAGGTAATCAAAGTGTGAATTGTTCGCCAAGATAGAAGCGGCGCACGTCGGGATGGGCGACGATTTCTGCCGGCGTGCCATGGGTCAAAAGCTCGCCTGCATGAATAATGTAGGCACGATCAATAAGGCCGAGCGTTTCGCGCACATTATGATCGGTAATCAAAACGCCAATGCCGCGACTGGTGAGATGACGTACAAGATTTTGAATATCGGCAACCGCAATAGGGTCCACACCGGCAAAAGGCTCATCCAGCAACATGAAATTCGGGCGGGACGCCAGGGCACGGGCAATTTCCAAGCGCCGCCTCTCACCGCCGGAAAGCGCCATCGACGGCGATTTGCGTAAATGTGAAATGTGAAACTCTTCCAGCAGGCCATCAAGGTCAATCTCGCGCTGCTTTTTGTCTTTCTCAACAACTTCCAGCACGGCGCGGATATTATCTTCCACTGATAACCCGCGAAAAATTGAGGCTTCTTGCGGCAAATAGCCAATACCCAGCCGTGCGCGGCGGTACATCGGCATTTGCGTGACATCATGACCGTCGATTTCAATCGTGCCCGCATCCACGGGAACCAGCCCCGTGACCATATAGAAACAGGTGGTTTTGCCCGCACCATTGGGGCCAAGCAGACCGACCGCTTCGCCGGCACGCAAACCGAGCGACACACCATTGACGACTTGGCGGCCTTTGTAGCTTTTAGCGAGATTGCGTGCGATCAACGTGCCCTCATATTTGACAGCACGTTGTTCTTTGGCGGCCTTTGCCGCCTTGCCTGAAAACAAATTATTGAAAATAGCCACGTCCGCTTATTTCTTTTTCGCAGATTTGGAATCAATCACGATGCTGATGCGACCACCATCCAGATGTGCTTGTCCTGTTTTCATTTGAACGGTCAGCTTCTTTCCAACGGCGACGTTATCGCCCTCAGACAAAACTACCTTTTCGCCAGTCAGAACCAGCACCTGACTTTTCATGTCAAACGTCGCGTCATCGCCGGTCGCCACTTGTGTATCAGACTGCACATAGACTTTGTCTGAAACCACCAGATGATCTATCGCGGCCGACCCGGTAGTGGCGGAACCGCCATTGCCTTTGACATAATAAACGACCATTTTACCGGCTTTTAAAAGCGTTGCACCCTGAACAACTTTCACATTGCCGGTAAATTCAGCCACGCTTTCCGCCTCACGCACGTCCAGCCTGTCACTTTCAATTTGGATCGGCTGATCATTTGAAAGTTTAAGTCCTGTAAGCGGGTCTTTGTTGCTTTGAGCTGATGACGCGGCCCCGCCCACAGCCATCATCAATCCAGCCAGTACAAACGTGAATAAAAAACTACGGCTCATGGGACGTCCTCAATTGGGTGTTTGTGTCGCGTCATCGCCCGCAGATTTGTTAAACTGCTTGGGGTCGATGTTTAATCGCACTTTTTTATCAAAAATCAAATGCTTCCCGCCATCAGACACGTGCATGCTGTCAGCAGTGATGTGCGAACCCTTCGCGGTAATATCAACAGGCTCATTGGACACGAGGGTATTTTGCCCGATATCAATGGCCGCAGACGTTAGATTTGCTACCATTCCGTCATTGGTTTTTAACAAAACAGAGTGGGTCAAATTCAGTAAATTCTTGCCGTGGTCAAATACTCCAGCCCCGGCGGTAAGGTCTGCTGTGGTTTCTTTGCCAAACGGCAGTGTGGCCGTGATTTTCTCAAGCTCCACCAGTCCTTCCTTCTTCAACTCTTGAAATGCGCGCTCGGCCTGCATTTTATAGGGCCGCTTATCACCCGTCATGCCATCAAGCTTTGGATTGGCCATAACCACACGGCCATCGGAAAGGCTGACGCCTGCCGTGCTGACGTCCACCGGCAGTTCGTTGCGGAAAAAAATCTTGGCTGCAAAAAAAACACCGGCAAGCAGCGCCACCAGTGGAATCACAAATTTCGCCAAACGGACGCGGCGCGAATGGCGATCGGCTGAGGCATATTCATCCGCCGCACGTTTGTGCGCAGACAATTGCAGGCTGCTTATGAGTGACGCCTGTGCTTGTGATCCAGCCACTGGTGGTGCGAGCCTCTCGTTTCTACTTTTACAATGCCGGGATGGCTACTAATTCCATTTCAACAATATAAAAATATCCGTTTGATTGCAAAATGCTTGTTCTGCACGATATAAAATAAACTAACATATAAACTTTACGGCAATTTGAGGGTGCATCATGTCACAGTCTGCTGACAATTGGATAGACCGGCGTGTTATGAGGCGCAAACTGAGTTTTTGGCGCATTGCGGCGATAGTGATGGCGCTGCTTGCTGGCATTGCGGGCTTTGCCTACGCAAATGGCGGGTTTGGCCGCTCCAACTCAACGTCGCACATCGCCAAGGTTCGCATTGAGGGCACAATCACCGGCGATGAGAAGTTGCTGGCGTTGCTTAAATCCGTCGGCGAGAGCGATTCGGTAAAAGGCGTGATCTTGGCGATTGATTCCCCCGGCGGCACTACCGCTGGCGGCGAGGCGATATATGATGCCGTGCGCGAACTGGCGGGCAAGAAGCCTGTGGTAGCGCAAGTCGGCACGCTCGCGGCTTCGGCAGGCTACATGATTGCCTCAGCCAGCGACCACATTGTTGCCCGCAAATCCTCGATCGTCGGCTCTATCGGCGTGTTGTTCCAGTATCCCGACGTTTCCGTGCTTCTAAACAATCTAGGCGTGAAGGTTGAGGCCATCAAATCCAGCCCGATGAAGGCGGAGCCCAATCCATTTAACCCGGCCAGTGAAGATGCCAAAGCCATGATCCGGAGGATGATTTTAGATAGCTATGAGTGGTTCGTTTCAATCGTCGACGAGCGCCGGCCTTTAGACCGGGCACAGGTTTTAGCGTTGGCGGACGGCTCGGTGTTCACCGGTCGTCAGGCGTTGCAAAACAAGTTGATTGATGAGTTGGGCGGGCAAGACGCGGCGCTGGCTTGGGTTAACGCCAAGAATGGCGGGGAAAAGCTGGATGTCATTGAATGGAAACCGAAATCTGAAACCTCGCCGTGGTGGCTTTCGGCAAAAATATCTTCCGGTATTTTTCACCTTTTGGGCCTAGGCGATGAGAAATCTGCACTTTTAAGTGAAATAATTCCACAACATTTGTTTTCTAACGGACTTGTTTCCGTTTGGGACGTTGACTCTGGAAAAAATGGGCGCAATTGAATAGTTCGAAAATTTTCATTTTCTTGAAAACTGACGCGAGGGACGCGCGACATGATTAAATCTGAACTTGTACAATCCATTGCCGACAGCAATCCGCACCTGTTTCAACGCGATGTTGAAAATATCGTGAACTCTGTGTTTGACGAAATCACCAATGCGCTTGCTGAAGGCAACCGCGTAGAGCTGCGCGGGTTCGGCGCATTTTCTGTGAAAAACCGTCTGCCACGCGCCGGCCGCAATCCTAAGACAGGAGAGGCGGTCTCAGTTGAAGAAAAATGGGTTCCGTTTTTCAAGACTGGCAAAGAGCTGCGCGACAGGCTAAACACCGCGTTATAAAATAATTTTGCGGCCGTACGGTAACTTTGAAGGTGATGGCATGATTGGCAGATTGTTTTGGATTATTCTGTTGATACCCGCCGCAATTATTTTGATTGCCTTGTCCGTCGCCAACCGTGCACAGGTAACGCTGACAGTTGATCCATTCACCGCAAACAACGCGCTGATGTCATTTTCAGCGCCGCTTTTTGTCTTTTTGTTTGGCGCCTTGCTCATTGGCCTGTTGCTGGGCTCGTTAGTGACGTGGGCAGCGCAAGGGCGTAACCGCCGCGCAGCAAAGAGCGCCAATGCCGAAGTGGTTTCTCTACAAAAAGAAGCAAGGGCGCGTGATGCGCAGGTTCGCAGCAATCTGACCTTGCTTCCGCCGGCTTAAATCATGTTGTCAAAAGATCGCGCCGCGCCGCGCCGCCAAGCTGCGCCGCAAAACCGGGCTGGACAGCAAAATCATGTCGCACCGCAAAAGCCTATTGAGGTAATACCACTGGAGCACCGCATTGGTGCGCTTTCCAATGAGCGCCTGCCGATTATTCTCGAAACCAAACCTAACGCTGATTATGCTCTGATCGACAGCGGTAATGGACGCAAAATTGAGCAATATGGCCCCTACCGCATTGAGCGTCCCGAAGGCCAGGCGATTTGGCAGCCTGCGCTTGACTCATCTGAGTGGAAAAAGTGCGACGCCATTTTCACCGGCAATACCGATGAAGAGGGCATGGGTCGCTGGCTGTTTCCTAAAGTGGCGCTTGGCGAAACATGGCCTATGGAACATGAAGGCATGGCTTTCCTGGGCCGCTTCACATCGTTTCGCCATGTCGGCGTGTTTCCAGAACAAGGCGCACACTGGGCGTTTATGTGCGATCTGATTAAGAGCGCCAACCGTCCGGTGAAGGTGCTCAATCTCTTCGGCTACACCGGCGTTGCCAGCCTTTTGGCGGCGCGGGCGGGCGCCGAAGTTACTCATGTGGATGCCTCTAAAAAAGCTGTCGGCTGGGCGCGGGAAAATCAGGAAATTGCAAAACTCAACGGCAAGCCGATCCGCTGGATAGTGGACGATGCCATGAAATTCGTGCTGCGCGAAGAACGGCGCAACTCGACATACGACATAATCCTCTTGGACCCGCCCGCCTTTGGCCGTGGTCCGGCTGGCGAAGTCTGGCAATTGTTTGAGCATCTGCCGCAAATGGTCGATGCCTGCCGCGCCATTCTCTCGCCAAATCCGCTGGCAATGGTTTTGACCGCCTACTCCATCCGCGCGTCGTTCTATGCTATCCACGAGCTGGTACGCGATCGTTTCATCGGCATGGGCGGCATGGTGGAATCGGGCGAACTTATACTGCGCGAAAAATCCGCAGGCCGTGCGCTGTCTACTTCGCTGTTCTCGCGCTGGATGCCTTAAATGAACGCGATTAAAGAAATCACATCGCTCGCCAATCCGCTGGTCAAAGACATCAAAGCGCTGGCACAGAAAAAGAACCGCGACGAAACCAATTTGTTTTTAGCAGAGGGCTTAAAGCTCGTCATTGATGCGCTGGATTTGGGCTGGAAGCTGAATATTTTAGTCGTGGCGAAAGCGGCAACTGGTAATCCGGTAGCGGATAAAACCATCGCCCGCGCACTGGCGCTTGGCGCGGAAGTTGTTGAAACCAGCGAAAAAGTGACCGCTGCCATCACACGCCGCGATAACCCGCAGGCGGTGCTCGGCGTTTTCGAGCAGCGCTATAATGCGCTAACAAGTATCAAGGCAATCGGCACGGATACATATCTTGCGCTCGACCGCGTGCGGGATCCGGGAAATCTTGGCACCATCATACGCACCGCTGATGCGGCTGGCGTGAAGGGCGTTATTCTAATCGGCGAATGCACCGACCCGTTTGCGATTGAGGCCGTGCGCGCCACGATGGGCTCGGTCTTTGCAGTGCCGTTTTATCATGCCAGTGAGGCTGAGTTCATTGCGTTTCGCCAAACGTTCACAGGCCTCGTCTGCGGCACGCATCTCAAGGGCGCTGTGGACTATCGCACGGTGGATTATTCCAAAGCTCCGGTGCTCGTGATCATGGGCAATGAACAATCCGGCATGGGCCAAGCACTTAGCGGCGCGTGCGACAAGCTAATCCGCATCCCGCAGCAAGGCCGCGCGGATTCGCTAAACCTGGCCATAGCCACTGGTGTTACCCTTTTTGAAGTGCGCCGTCATGCGCTAAAGTTGGATGAGCGAAATCCATGAATTTCAAAAGCATGATTGCTCTAGTCGTAGCGCTGGTCGGTCTTGACCAGTGGGTGAAATATCTGGTCGAAACCAATCTGACATTCCAAACCCTCGCTGATGTGCTGCCTTTCCTTGGGCTTTACCGCACATGGAATGAAGGCGTGGCGTTTTCCATGCTGTGGGGCTTGGATGATCGCGCCTTGGTTATAGGCACAAGCCTCATCGTCCTGTTTGTCGCGTGGCTGGCATATCGCACCAGCCCTTCAAACTGGCTGGCGCGCCTCGGTTTCACGCTGATTATCGGCGGTGCGATCGGCAATCTGATTGACCGCGTCACGCTTGGCTATGTGGTGGATTATGTGCTGTTTCACACGCCGGTCTGGTCATTTGCCGTGTTTAATCTGGCCGATGCGTTTATTTCCGTTGGCGCTGCGCTGATTGTGCTGGAAGAGTTTTTGAGTTGGCGTGGCGCTAAGGGCTAAAAAAGTGGCGCGGTAAAAATATTACTCACGCCACTTCTAAGTTTTCTCTACTATTACATTGCAAGTGCGCTTACATCGCAGCAAGTGCGCTTACATCGCAAGTGCGCCCGGTCCCGGGATTGCGCCGGGAGGGCATTTACCGGCGATAATCATGCCGAGCACTTCATCGCCGGTGACATCCTTGGTGAAGGCTGTTCCGACGACCTTGCCATTTTTCATCACGCACACGCGGTCTGCAAGATCAAACACATCATGAATATCATGGCTGATGAGGAAGATGCCAATGCCGTCTGCCTTGAGCTGCTTGATAAGCTCGCCCACTTGCGCGGTTTCCTGCGGGCCAAGTGCTGCCGTCGGCTCATCCATAATCAGGATGCGGGCATTAAACAGGATTGCGCGGGCAATTGCCACAGACTGGCGTTGGCCGCCGGAGAGCTTGTTGACCGGCTCCTTGAAGCGACGGAAGTTGGGGTTGAGACGGCCCATAACTTTGCGGGCTTCCGATTCCATTGCGACATCATCCAGAGTGCCAAATGGTGTTTTGAGTTCGCGACCAAGATAGAGATTGCCTGCCGCGTCAATATTATCCGCCAGCGCCAGTGTTTGATAGATGGTTTCAATGCCATAGGCCTTGGCATCACGCGGGTTAGTGATATGCGCCTCTTTGCCATCAATAAAAATCTTGCCATTATCGCGCTTGTAGGCGCCGGACAACATTTTGATGAGCGTGGATTTGCCCGCACCATTATGGCCTAAAAGAGCCATAACTTCGCCCGGATAGACATCGACCGTAGCATGATCGACCGCTTTGATGCCGCCGAACGCGATAGAAATATCACGCATTTCAACAAGCGGTGTGCCGCGATCAATTTTGGCCGGTGTTACGGGCGCATTTGCCGGTGCGACGACAATTTTTTCTGCGTTGGGTGCCGCCGCCTTTTTCACGGGAGCCTTGGTTGTTACTTTAGCCATTTTAGCCTCCCTCACTTCACACGACGACGATAAACCTGGTCAAAAAACACTGCCAGCACGAGAACTGTGCCGACGACGATATCCTTATAGGCAGACTCGAAGTTCAGCAGCGTCATGCCTGATTGTAGCGATTGCATCAAAAGTGCGCCCAGCATCGCGCCGTAAATCGTGCCGATACCACCGGCCAGCGATGTTCCACCGATAACGGCGGCGGCGATGACGTATAGCTCGCTCAAAGTTCCAAGCGCAGTCGTTGCCGCATCCAAACGTGCGGATGCGATGACGGCGGAAATGCCGACCAGTGCGCCCATCAGCGAAAACACCATCAAGGTCAAACGCTTGGTGTTGATACCGGCAAGCTCAGCGGCTTCAGGATTGCCACCGGTGGCAAATATATAGCGGCCAAAGCTGGTGCGGGTAGCAATGAAGGTCATGATGAGACCAACTGCCAAGGCAATCAAAACCGGGATTGGAAAGCCAGTCTGGTATGTCAAACCTTCCGTACAATGGACTATTTTCTCAGCGGCCATACAGATGGCATTACCAGCCTTGTCCTCAACGCCAGCCGGAATAGTGATATTGTTTTCGAGCGCAAAAGTCTCAACAACTTTGTGCGGCCACGGATAGCGGTTCACAACAGCGGTCGTTCCCAGCGCCACAACACAGCCGGTGATGCCGATGAAGAATTCGGCCCAAACCGGACGCAGCGGGAAGCTGAAGCGAATGCGCTGTTTGCGACTATTGAGAATTGCCAGCACGATTGCCACGCAAACTGTAGTACCCAACATCCAGCTCCAGAAGGGACCGATTGATGCCAGCGGTCCATTGCCGCCGATGAGCTTGAATGTTTTGTCCATGGGCGCAACAGTCACGCCGCTGGCAATCAGGAACGCCGTGCCTCCGTAGGCGATTAATCCGCCGAGAGTGACAATGAATGACGGTACTTTGGCATAGGCTATGAGCCAGCCATTGAAGCAGCCAATGGCCGCGCCAAGCGCTACTGCGAAAACAACCGCGATAATCCAGATCATCGGATGGCCAACGCCGAGCAGGGGTCCAAGTTTGAAAACCTGCACCACGCCTGTGCCTACGGCCACCAGACTCAACATGGAGCCGACGGACAAATCAATCTGGCGCATGACGATAATAAGCACCATACCCGTTGTCATGACGGCGATTGTTGCGGTTTGGACCAGCAAAATCCAAATGTTACGGGGCCACAAGAAGGAGCCGCCAAAAATACCTTCGCCCGGGCGAAGCATGCCGCTGTAGATATCAAAGCCTACCCAAATAATGATGAGTGCGCCGATCATGCCGAGCATGCGCGTGTCGATTTCTGTGGCACGCAAGAAGCGGGTGAGCATACCCTCTTCGCTGGCTGCCGGATTATTGCTGTTATTTCCCGTCGCTGACATACGCGCCTCCCGAGCGATATTAAAGGTAAAAATTATAGTTAGCCGTAATAAAAAGCCGCGCCACCAAATTCGGTGGCGCGGCCCATTTTCGCTATTCGCGATTGCCGCTAATTAGCCGCACGCAGGAACCTTACCGGCTGCAACGCCGGCACAAGCTTCTTCTTTTGAAATCCACTTGGCATCAATTACGTCACCTAGGTTCGCCCGTGTGATCGGGTTTGGAGCGAGCAAGATTGCGTTCACTTCAACCTTCTTCGCGCCGCCGGCAAACTTTGATGCGCCGGCAAGTGTCGTCGGGTCTGTGCCTTCAGCAATAGCAACGGCAGCTTCAGCAGCTACTTTGCCAAGTGCGCGTGCATCCTTCCAAACGGATACGGTCTGTGTGCCAAGAGCAACGCGGTTAAGCGCAGCCTTGTCGCCGTCCTGGCCGGATACTGGAACTGCACCGGCAAGGCCCTGTGCATCAAGAGCCGCAACAACACCGGAAGCCATGCCGTCATTTTCGGACACAACAGCGTCGATCTTGTTAGCATTAGCGGTCAGGCATTGTTCCATGTTCTTCTGAGCGCCGTCCGGCTTCCAGCCGTCTGTGAATGTTTCACAAACGTTCTTGATCTTACCGGCATCCATGTTTTCCTTGAGCACTTCAACAATGCCTTCAAACAGGAATGTGGCATTTGGATCGCCCTTGTCGCCCTTGATGAAGGCATAGTTGCCCTCTGGCTTGACCTTCAAAATTTCCTTCGCCATCAAACGGCCAACGCCGACATTGTCAAATGTCACGTAGAGAGCATTTGGGTCTTCAACGAGCACATCGTATGAAAGCATTTTCACGCCTGCATCCGAAGCTGCCTTGAATGAAGGAAGAATTGCATCGCTGTCGAAAGCGACAACCATGATAACGTCAACCTTCTGCGAGATCAGGCCTTCGATATCAGCAGCTTGCTTTTGAGCGGAATTCTGAGCATCTGTCGAAATGTATTTGTCGCCAGCCGCTTCAACAACAGCCTTGATGGCAGCTTCGTCGGTCTTCCAACGCTCTTCCTGGAAAGTCTTCCACGAAACAGCAATTGTCTTGTCCTTAGCAAGAGCAACGCCGCCAAACGACATTGCAAATGCAGCGCCCAAAAGGGCTGCGGTTAATTTCTTCATTAGATCCTCCCGATGCCCTTAGGCACATGTTTTAATTCCAGCCATCGCCAAACAGTTGTTTTGCGCTGGCCAACCACTATTTATTTCGATGGTCGAAATAATTAATGACATAGATTAAATCCTGTGTCAAGATTGTTTTCAAGTGCTTATTTTTGTGAGCGTTTGCAGTTCCGGTTTTGGGAGAAATACGGACCGTATCGGGAGGATTAACTATCATGCAACTTAAGGCCGGGTCGGATCTTGTCCGTCGCCAGAACAGGTCGCTTATTCTGTCAGCCCTGCGTGGGCAGGCACGGATGTCGCGTACAGATTTATCTGCATCCACAGGGCTGTCGCCGTCTACGGTTTCGGCCATCACCTCTGATTTGTTGGGTCAGGACGCCTTGCTTGCGCTGCCCGAAAGCGAGTCAAGCAGCGCACGGCGCGGCCGCCCGCAAATCGCGCTGGCGCTCAATCCTGCCAAAGCTTATGTATTATCCGTCGAATTGCAGCATAACCAGCTGTCCGTCGGCATCTGCGATTACTCCGGCGCGATGATAAACGGGCTGGAAGATCGCTTCTCGACGGCGGGCTGTACGGGTGATGAGTTACTAGCGCGGTTTTCGCGCCTGATGCGCATGACGCTTTCAAATGCCAAAGTGGACAAGCCTGCGGCAATCGTCGTTGCTATCCAAGGCCGGACAGACGCGCAGAGCCGCGATCTTTTATGGTCGCCGATTGCGTCGGGCCGCAATGTGCATTTGGCGGCCTATCTGGAAAATGAATTTGGCTGTCCTGTGACGGTCGCCAATGATTGCTCGATGATTGCGGCGGCCCTGCGGGCGCTTGACCCGGAACGCTACGGCAAGGATTGCCTTGCGGTCTTATTATCGCACGGCATCGGTATGGGACTTTATCTGAATGGCCGCCTATTTACAGGCCGTCACTCGTCTGCCGCAGAATTTGGCCATATGCTTTATCGCCATGGCGGGGCGCTGTGCCGCTGCGGCGCGCGCGGCTGCATTGAGGCATACGCAGGTGACTATGCGATATGGCGCTCTGCCCACGGCTTGCCGGAGGATACACTGCCGCCGGTGGAACTCTCCGGCCTTGATATGCGCTCGCTCGCCAATAAAGCACGGGTATCCGACGGGCCGGAGCGCCGCGCCTTCAAGCAAGCCGCCGAGGCCATTGGTTCCGGCCTCGCCGGCCTGTTTGCGTTGATTGACCCTGTGCCGATTGCGTTTGTCGGCTCCGGCACGGCAGCGTTTGACATCGCCGAGCCTTACATCCGTGCCTGCATTGCCGAATCCAATTCCGGCGCGTTCGCCGATCATTTTGATTTTGAGATTTTCGAATCTGAAATACCGCTGATCCGGCGCGGCGCAACGATGATTGCGCTTTATGCCGTCGATGAAGTGATTTCATCGGCAGTCACCACCAGTCCCTCAGTCATCGACGAAGAGATTTTCGCTGACGTTTCTTGAAACACCCCAAAGGCAATCCAATGAGCACTTTTCTTGGTATCGACTTAGGAACATCCAGTTCCAAAGTTATCATAATGGACGAAAGCCAAGTAATCTTGGCCTCTGCCACGCACCACACCGGGGTTACCCGTCCGCATTCCGGCTGGTCCGAGCAGGAGCCTGCGGATTGGGTTTCGGCGACCACCGCTGCGATTGATGAATTGAAAGCCAAGCACGGTGCGTTGCTGGCAGACGTTTCCGGCATTGGCCTCTCAGGTCATATGCACGGCGCGACGTTGTTGAATAAAGCAGACAAGGTGCTGCGTCCGTGCATTTTGTGGAACGATACCCGCAGCCATGTTGAGGCGCGCGAAATGGATGCTAATCCGATCTTCCGCGCCAAGACGGGCAACATCGTATTCCCTGGTTTTACAGCGCCAAAGCTGCTATGGGTGGCGCGGAACGAGCCGGAAATTTTCGCCAACGTCGCCAAAGTACTACTGCCGAAAGATTTCCTGCGTCATTGGCTTACCGGTGAGCATGTGTCTGAAATGTCAGATGCGGCGGGTACGTCATGGCTGGACACAGGCAAGCGCGGCTGGGATGACGAGTTGTTGGCCGCCACAGGCCTGTCCAAAAGCCAGATGCCATCTCTAGTGGAAGGTTCGGATGTTTCCGGCATTTTGCGGACCGGACTTGCAGTCCGCTGGGGCATGAAAGCCGGCGTCGTTGTTGCCGGCGGTGCTGGCGATAACGCGGCATCAGCATGCGGCATCGGCGCTGTAGAACCCGGCGCGGCGTTTGTATCGCTTGGCACATCCGGCGTATTGTTCGCCTCCAACGCCAGCTACATGCCAAACCCTGACAGCGCGGTTCATGCCTTTTGCCATGCCGTTCCTAATACCTGGCACCAAATGGGCGTCATTTTATCGGCCACAGACAGCCTCAACTGGCTTGCCACATTAACAGGCCGCGATGCCGCTGCACTGACCGGATCGCTCGGCCAAAACTTGCAAGCGCCGGGGCCTGTGACTTTCCTGCCCTATTTGTCGGGTGAGCGCACGCCGCACAATGATGCGGGCATACGTGGCGCATTTACAGGCCTCGGCCACGAGTCCTGCCATGTCGCGCTCACCAAAGCCGTGGTGGAAGGCGTCGCCTTTGCCATTCGCGACAGTCTTGACGCGCTGGCTACGGCGGGCACAAAACTCACCCGCGTGACTGCCGTGGGCGGCGGGTCACGCTCTGATTATTGGCTGAAAATCATTGCCACCACGCTCGGCATGCCGGTTGATATTCCCGCCGAAGGCGACTTTGGCGCGGCCTTTGGCGCTGCGCGTCTCGGGCTGATTGCCGCCACCGGAGCTGACCCGTTTGAGGTCTGTAAAGCACCCCGTACCGAGCAGACAATTGAGCCGGAAGCATCGCTGATAGATGCCTACAGCGCCGCCCATGAAAAGTTCAAATCCCACTACGCAGCCATTAAAGGAGTTCAACAATGAGCACGGGTTTTTTCGGTAATGTAACACCAGTTAAATATGAGGGCCCAGATAGCGTTAACCCGCTGGCCTACCGTCATTACAACAAAGATGAAATTATTATCGGTAAGCGCATGGAAGAGCATTTGCGCTTCGCCGTCGCCTATTGGCATTCATTCGCTTGGCCGGGCAGCGACCCGTTCGGCGGCCAGACTTTCGAGCGCCCGTGGTTCGGCGAGACTTTGGCCGATGCCAAATTAAAGGCCGATGTGGCGTTTGAAATGTTCACGCTGCTGGGAACGCCATACTACTGCTTCCATGATATGGACGCCCGCCCGGAAGGCAAAACATTTGCCGAGAGCCGTAAGAACTTGGAGGCCATCGTCGATATTTTTGCTGAAAAGCAAAAGGAGACTGGTGTTAAGTTGCTTTGGGGCACGGCCAACCTGTTCTCACACCGCCGCTTTATGTCCGGCGCATCCACCAATCCGGATCCGGATGTATTCGCCTACGCGGCAGCGACTGTGAAATCCTGCATGGACGCCACGCTGAAACTTGACGGCGCAAACTATGTGCTGTGGGGCGGCCGCGAAGGCTATGAGACGCTGCTCAACACCGACCTTGGACGCGAAGACGCACAAATGGGCCGCTTCCTCAATCTCGTGGTCGAATATAAGCACAAAATTGGCTACAAAGGCACAATCCTTATCGAGCCAAAGCCGCAAGAACCATCCAAGCATCAATATGACTACGACACAGCAACCGTTTACGGCTTTCTGAAACGTCATGGTTTGGAAAACAAAGTGAAGGTAAACCTTGAGCAAGGCCATGCGATTTTGGCCGGTCACTCATTCGAGCACGAAATTGCCACAGCGGTTTCGCTTGGCATTTTGGGTTCAATTGATATGAACCGCAATGACTATCAGTCCGGCTGGGATACCGATCAGTTCCCCAACAATGCGCCTGAGATGGCGCTGGCCTATCATGAAATCCTCAAGGGTGGCGGCCTGAAAACCGGCGGCACGAACTTTGATGCCAAACTGCGCCGTCAGTCGATTGACCCGCAAGACCTGCTGATCGGTCATATCGGCGGCATGGATGTCTGCGCCCGCGCCTTCAAAGCGGCGGCAAAGATGTTTGAGGACAAGGCATTGATAGCCCAAGTTGAGGATCGTTACTCCGGTTGGAACAGCACGGAAGCCAAAGCAATGCTCTCCGGCAAGCGCTCGCTCGAAGACATTGCCGCCCGCGTGGAGGCCAATCACATTAACCCGCAACCGCGCTCCGGCAAGCAGGAATTGCTGGAAAATATTGTCAATCGGTATATCTAGTGGATTGATCGCAACGAAGGAGTCCAGATTTGGATTCCCTTGTTTTGCTGGATGTGCGATTCAGGGTTATGCGCACAGGAATTGAGTTCACCG
>JAYVRA010000090.1:0-4528 GCA_043776635.1 Phyllobacteriaceae bacterium | reverse complement strand
ACAGCGAAGCCAAACCCTTCACATGGCGCGCAAACCCAGACGAAATCATCGCTGCCAGAAATCGGGGGTTCCAAATGTTGGAATCAATCCACTAGTTGTCCGATAGAGCGGATTTTATACTGCAAAGCCGCCGCGCTTGATTTTATTCTCCGGCTCCACATGAATAAGCACAGAAATGCCCTCCATCGCCGCCTTCAACGCATTTTCAATACGGTCGCAAATATCATGGGCCTCAGAAACCGTCATTCCCGCAGGAACAACCAAGTGAAATTCGGCGAAACGAACGGACCCTGCCTCGCGGGTTTTCAAATCATGAAATTCAATAGCACCTGTTGCATTGGCTGAAATCACACTGCGAATCTTTTCCTGCGCGCCGGTTTCCAGCGCCGTGTCCATCAAGCCCTGAACTGAACCGGAAATTACCCGCCAACCTTGCCAGAGAATATTCAAAGCCACCACCATCGCCATCACAGGATCAAGCCAAACCCATCCCGTCACCAACGAGAGTAACAATCCCGCCAGAACACCAATGGAGGTAACCACATCCGTGTTGATGTGCATCCCTTCGGCAATTAACGCGGGCGAGCGGGCATCGCGGCCTCTGCTGATCAATATGAAAGCCCATACAGCGTTGACAGCTGCGGACGCCGCATTGATTGCCAATCCAAGCGCCGGAGCCACCAGCACTTTCGGCGTCCCAAGTGCAAACCAAGCCTCGCGGAAAATCAAAAGCGCTGCCAAAACAATCAGCACGCCTTCGGTAACGGCCGAAAAATACTCCGCCTTGTGATGCCCGAAAGGATGGTCCTCATCGGCCGGTTTATGGCTGAGACGGATGGCGTACCAGGCGATGCCGGCGGCGATCACGTTGACAATACTTTCCAGCGCATCCGAAAACAGCGCCACCGAACCGGTGACATACCAAGCCACAAACTTCATGCCCATCACAAGGAATGCCACCGCAATAGATGCGGCAGCAATACGACGCACTGTGGCTTTAACGCCCATGGTTCAAGCCTTCGGCTTGCGGCGCGGCATGTGCGCCACCACGTTTTCAATCATCCGCATCCCGGCATTGCCGCCCAGCGTCATGATTGATTCCGGATGGAATTGCACGGCGGCAATCGGCTCCTTATCATGCTCAAACGCCATAATAACGCCGTCGTCGGTCTCCGCCGTCACGCGGAACTCCTTCGGCAGCCGGACTGGATCAGCAAAAATCGAATGATAGCGCCCGACTGTCACTTCCTGCGGCAGGCCGGAGAAAATAATGCCATTTCTTGAAACGCGAATGCGCGACGGCTTGCCATGCATCGGCACATGCAAATGCCGCAGCTCGCCGCCATAGGCTTCTGCCAAGGCTTGCAGACCAAGGCACACGCCGAATATCGGCAAATCCCGCGCACGCGATTTGGTAATCGTCGCCTTGCAGTCAAAATCCTTGGGCGAGCCGGGACCAGGTGATAGGACCACCAAATCCGGATTGACCTGATCGAACACGGCGTCCGACACCGGCGAGCGCACGGTCGTCACCTTTGCGCCGGTTTGGCGGAAGTAATTTGCCAACGTGTGCACGAAACTATCCTCGTGGTCCACCAGCAGAATGTTGACGCCCTCGCCAACTTTCGCAGCGCTTTCCACACCGCCGGCCGCATTGCCCTTCGGCGCTTCGCGGATGGCCGAAATCAGCGCGGAGGCTTTGAGTTCCGTCTCAGCCTCTTCCTCTTCCGGTATCGAGTCAAACAGCAGCGTCGCCCCTGCCCGCACTTGCGCGATGCCTTCTTTAATACGGATTGTCCGCAGCGTCAGGCCCGTGTTCATGTCGCCATTGAAGTTAATCATGCCAACCGCGCCGCCATACCAAGCGCGCGGTGACTTTTCATTTTCCTCAATAAACCGCATCGCCCAAAGCTTCGGCGCACCGGTTACCGTAACCGCCCAAGCATGGCTTAAAAACCCGTCAAACGCATCCATGCCCTCGCGCAGGCGGCCTTCAATATGGTCAACAGTGTGGATAAGCCGCGAGTACATCTCAATCTGGCGGCGCCCGATAACCCGCACGGAACCCGGCTCGCACACGCGGCTTTTGTCATTGCGGTCCACATCCGAACACATGGTCAATTCAGACTCGTCTTTTTTCGAGTTGAGCAACTTCAAGATTTGCTCACTATCAGAAATCGCATCATCGCCGCGCTTGATCGTGCCTGAAATCGGACAGGTCTCAATGCGCCGCCCGTTCACGCGCACAAACATTTCCGGTGAAGCCCCGATGAGATATTCGCCAGCCCCCAGATTGATGAAGAATGAATATGGCGACGGATTAATAATCTTCAAACGGCGTGAGATTTCAGACGGCTCAGTCTGGCATTGCTCATAAAATGTCTGGCCGGGAACCACCTCAAACAAATCGCCGCGCTTGAAGCTGTCCATGGCTTTCACCACCAGCTTTGCATATTCGCCCGGCGAATGGTCACCGCGTCCGGGTTTCATAGTGCTTGGCACAAAAGGGTGGTCCGCCGTTTCGCGCGAGAGGCCGTGCGTAGACTTGCCGTCAAACTCAAACTCATAGCGCTGATGCCAAGCTTTCGCCGAATAATGGTCGACCACCAACACTTCATCCGGCAAAAACAGCACCATATCGCGTTGGTCATCCGGCCGCTGCAATTTAAATTTTATCGGGTCAAACTGAAAGCACAAATCATAACCAAACGCACCATAAAGCCCAAGCTCAGCATCCATGCTGGAGAAAAACAGCGCGACAATCGAGCGCAAAACCGTAAACACCGAAGGAATACGCGAGCGCTCTTCCTCGGTGAAAGCGCGGTTCGCTTCCAGCACACGCACGGTAATTTTATCCACTGTCGCCGCTGTAACCTCAATGTCGGCAGTCGCCCGCAGCGCGTTAGCAATCCACGGCAAAATCACCTGCCCGCGACCGTTTAGCGCCTCGATTTTCAGATCATGCCCGCGAGAGGTAATCATCACCGGCGGATTGGCAATCGCCGTATCCCAGCGCGTATAGCGGCCCGGATATTCATAGTTCGACGAAAACACCGCGCCGCGCCGCGAGTTCAACGCATCGACATAAGCCTCAATCGCACCGGCATATCCTGTCAGCACTTTCGAGCGATTAACGCTGATACCGCTGCCGGTTTCATATTGTTCCGAACCATCATCCAAAGTCACGACCATCTAAAATTCCAACCTTCGTAATCGCAGCTCTAAACCGGTTAGCCAATAAACAAAAAGCCGCCCGGGGTTTCCCGCTGCGGCCTCTACATTCCAAAACAAACATACCAACAATATGCTGCCGGGCCGCGATTTAAGCGACGCGCCACCAACCATTGATGCTTACGATTTGTTTCATGACAACACGACTAGCGGCAAATGGAATTGGTTTCAACTGGTTTTGCGGCAAAGATGCCCACAGTGGACAAAACAATTTGGAGGTCCGGATAATTGGGCGGAGTGTCCGGACCTCCAAAGTTTGCCTGGCCAGGTACACAGGGCGGAAGGAGAAAGCAGGGGAAACCTGCCGCCCTGTGATTATCGAAGCACTTGGTTGTGCCTTGATTCAATTTATAAACTAATGCGTGTATTTGTAAAGATGCGCGCGCGAACTATTTTTACCTATGGTTGCATGTTGATGCAAAAAAGCCCGCTTGACAGTGGAACAGTATAAAATAAAATTCACACTGAACCAATTTGGTTTTTTCTAAACCAGAAGGCAAACTTCGTGAACGCGTTTACCGTCCGTCTCCAAGATGAAACCGCCACAAAGCTGGACTTGCTGGCTGAAAAGCTTGACCGCTCCCGCGCCTATGTCGCAACGCAAGCCATTGAGGATTTTATAGCACGCGAAGAATGGCAACTGGCCGAAATCGAAAGCGGCCTAAGCGAGGCGACGGCAGGAGATTTTGCCAGTGATTCAGAGGTCGCTGCTATATTTGCAAAATACGCCGTCAAATGAACCGCATACTAAAATGGACCAAACGCGCCTTGCGCCGCTTGGAATCTATCTTCGACTATATCGCGCAAGACAGCCCGAAAGCCGCGTCGAGGGTGAGCACACGGCTCTAATCTATCACCCAAAATTTGATTGAATATCCAGCCATAGGCCGGGTCGGACGCATTGGTGGTAAGCGCGAGCTGGTCGTGCCGGATATGTCCTATATCATCGTTTACCGCGTCACTGAACCATCGATGGATGTGCTAACAATCATCCACACTTCGCAGCCCTGGCCCGACGCCATATAAAAAAGCCGGCTCCAAAACCGGACGAACGGCCGCATTTCATAAACTCAACCGTTCCAAAGTAACTCGAAAGAAACTGATTTAGAACTCGCTTGGCTGAGTCAGCTGGGGTGATTTTCGAGAACCGGAGCGCAGCGTACGTTTTGGTACGTGAGCACCGGAAGCGCAGAAAATTGCACTAGTGGATTGATCGCAACGAAGGAGTCCAGATTTGGATTCCCTTGTTTTGCTGGATGTGCGATTCAGGGTTATGCGCACAGGAATTGAGTTCACC
>JAYVRA010000089.1:0-18225 GCA_043776635.1 Phyllobacteriaceae bacterium | reverse complement strand
GATCGCTGCCGTCAACGACGTCTTGCCATGGTCAACGTGACCAATAGTGCCAATGTTAACATGCGGCTTATTACGTTCAAACTTACTCTTGGCCATGGTATCTCTCCACTATCTCTCTTGCTTAACTTTAAGCGAATTTCTTCTGGATTTCCTGTGCAACAACTGTCGGCACAGGTTCGTAATGATCAAACTGCATGGTGTACTGGGCACGTCCCTGACTCATAGAGCGCAGATTGTCCACATACTTGAACATGTTGGCCAGAGGCACCATTGCGTTGACAACTGTTGCAATGCCACGGGTCTCAGTACCCTGGATTTGACCACGACGTGAGTTCAAATCACCGATAACGTCACCGACGTAATCTTCAGGAGTTACCACTTCAACCTTCATGATCGGCTCAAGGAGCTGAACACCAAGCTTGGAAGCGGCAGCTTCGCGGAAACAAGCACGGCCGGCGATTTCGAATGCCAGAACGCTGGAGTCAACGTCATGGTAAGCGCCATCGAGCAATGTTGCCTTAACACCAATCATAGGGAAGCCGGCAAACGGACCTGATCCCATAACGCTGTCGATACCTTTTTGCACACCGGGTATGTATTCTTTTGGAACTGAACCACCAACAATTTCAGACGCAAACTTGAAGTCTTCGCCCTCTGGATTAGGCTCAAAACGAACCTTGATGCGGGCGAATTGGCCTGAACCACCGGATTGCTTCTTGTGAGTATAGTCGTGCTCGGCAGCGCGAGTAATGGTCTCGCGATACGCAACCTGCGGTGCGCCAACATTAGCTTCCACCTTGAACTCGCGGCGCATACGATCCACAATGATGTCAAGGTGAAGCTCACCCATTCCGGAAATGATAGTCTGACCGGATTCTTCGTCAGACTTTACGCGGAATGATGGATCTTCAGCGGCCAATCGATGAAGGGCAATACCCATCTTCTCCTGGTCAGCTTTCGTCTTGGGCTCAATAGCGATCTGAATAACCGGCTCAGGAAAAATCATACGTTCCAAAATAACAGGCTTCAGAGGATCACAAAGTGTATCGCCAGTTGTCGTGTCTTTAAGACCCGCCAAGGCAACGATGTCGCCGGCAAACGCCTCGTCTATATCAACACGGTCGTTAGCATGCATTTGCAGCATACGGCCAATGCGTTCCTTCTTTTCCTTCACAGTATTATCAAGGCCCATGCCTTTAGTGAGCTTGCCAGAATAGATACGGCAAAAAGTCAAAGAACCAACGAATGGATCGTTCATTATCTTGAATGCCAAAAGTGACAAAGGTTGTTCATCAGATGCCGAACGGGTGATCTCAGCCTCAGTCTTCGGGTCAATACCCTTGATTGAAGGAATATCCATTGGTGAAGGCAAAAAGTCTACGACACCATCGAGCAAAGGCTGAACACCCTTGTTCTTGAATGCCGAACCACAGAATACTGGATAAAACATTCCGGCAATTGTACCCTTACGGATCAGCAAGCGAAGCTGCTCCTTGTCCGGCATATTGCCTTCCAAATATGCTACTGTTGCAGCCTCGTCAGCCTCAACCGCAACTTCGATCAGGCGTTCACGGAACTGTTCAGCGCGCTCTTGAAGATCGGCGGGAATTGGGACAACATCCCAAGCAGCACCTAATGTTTCATCGCGCCATACAAGTGCGTTCATCTCGATGAGATCAACAACGCCCTTAAACTCTGTTTCAGCGCCGATAGGCAGCTGACAAACCGCAGCGGTCGCACCAAGACGGGTCTTAAGCATGTCAACACAACGATAGAAATCGGCGCCAATTTTATCCATTTTGTTCACGAAAATCATCCGTGGAACATGATATTTGTCAGCTTGACGCCAAACTGTTTCTGTCTGTGGCTCTACACCGGCATTAGCGTCCAGAAGCGCAACCGCGCCATCAAGAACGCGCAACGAGCGCTCTACCTCAATCGTGAAGTCAACGTGGCCTGGTGTGTCAATTATGTTAAAGCGGCGAATCTTGCCATCACGCGCTTTCCAGTACGTCGTCGTAGCAGCCGAAGTGATCGTGATGCCACGCTCCTGCTCCTGCTCCATCCAATCCATTGTCGCGGCGCCATCATGCACTTCGCCAATTTTGTGTGACTTACCGGTGTAGTAAAGAATACGCTCAGTCGTCGTGGTTTTACCGGCGTCAATGTGCGCCATAATTCCAAAATTGCGGTAATCTTCGATTTTATATTCGCGAGCCATGGGAGGTCGACCTTCGATTTATCTTGAGGATTACCAGCGATAATGAGCGAAGGCGCGGTTGGCATCAGCCATCCGGTGCGTATCTTCGCGCTTTTTCACTGCGGAACCACGGTTGTTTGACGCATCAAGCAATTCGCCGGACAAACGATCTACCATCGTTGTCTCATTGCGACCGCGCGCTGCGTTGATCAACCAACGAATAGCAAGAGCCTGACGGCGCTCAGGGCGTACGTCTACTGGAACCTGGTATGTTGCACCACCAACACGGCGGGAACGAACTTCAACATGCGGCATAACATTTGTCAGCGCAGTGTGGAAAATCGCGACAGGCTCAGACTTGGCTTTCGCCTGTACTGAATCGAGCGCACCATAGACGATGGTTTCAGCAATCGACTTCTTGCCATCATACATAATGGCATTCATGAACTTGCTGAGGATCAGATCACCGAACTTTGGATCCGGGTTGATCTCGCGTTTCTCTGCTTTATGACGTCTTGACATATTTGTCGTCTCTCAAATTCAAGCAGTTCGCCATGCGCCCTGCCCCAAAATTACAATCTTACTTAGGACGCTTCGCGCCATAGTGTGAACGGCGCTGCTTGCGGTTCTTAACGCCCTGCGTATCGAGCACACCGCGAATGATGTGATAACGAACGCCCGGCAAATCCTTTACACGGCCACCGCGGATCATAACCACAGAGTGCTCCTGCAAGTTGTGGCCTTCACCTGGAATATAACCAATGACTTCAAAGCCATTAGTCAAGCGAATCTTAGCAACCTTGCGAAGCGCCGAGTTAGGCTTCTTCGGAGTAGTTGTATAAACACGAGTGCAAACGCCACGTTTTTGCGGGCACTGCTGCATCGCAGGAACCTTATTACGCTTGACCGGCGCGGTGCGCGGCTTGCGGATCAGTTGGTTTACGGTAGGCATGAAAACCTTCCCTCTACTTAAGTTCGTTGCCACCCCTAAGGGCACTAAAATTCGCTACCAACAAGCATTTGTCCTGCATAACATGCACAAAATCGAGCAACTGAGCCGCATATCTGCGGTGCGCTCGATAATTCGCAGAGGAAGCGTATACGCCTCATGCTCCAGCAATAGTTTAACAGGTAGACTAAGTCTTGAAACGAACCCTGTTTGAGGCGAACTCCAGAACGTGTCGTTCCGAAAAATCCAGCCTCACATCGGCTCTGGTGTGCGGGGAATATACAAGGCTACCGGCCGCGTCAACCCCGAAGGCACATATTTATCGAATGCGGCGCGACTAAAGACCTTTAAATTAGTCCCTACAGACGCATTGTAGTGCGATATGACCTTATATCCGACTTTTTGGCAGATTTTCAAATTTTGAACGCTTATCTAAGGGTTGTAAAACTCTATTTAGCCCACCTCTCAAGTCAGTTAAGACGCGGAAAATGAACTGATTCCTCGCAAACTGATTCAAAAATCTTGCCTATCCAATTGATTCTATTGAAAATCAAAAAAAGCCGCACGGTTTCCCGTGCGGCTTTTATTAACTAAGCAAACAATTACCCGGCAGGAACTGCCATAGCTTCAAGCATCGGTTGCGCAACTTCCGCTCCGGTGGACTTACGACGCTCATCAAGGATGAGATCATCACGACCCGTAGCAATGCGGCGGATCTGGTTCATCGTTCCGCCAGTACCGGCGGGTATGAGACGACCGACGATCACGTTTTCCTTCAGGCCTTGCAAGCCATCGACCTTACCGGCAACCGCCGCTTCGGTAAGAACCCGCGTGGTTTCCTGGAACGAAGCCGCTGAGATGAACGATGGTGTCTGCAACGACGCCTTGGTGATACCCAGTAGAACTGGATTACCAACCGCCGGTCGCTTGCCGTCCTCAGCCAAACGAGCGTTCACTTCATCAAGCTCGATACGATCCACATTATCACCGGCAATGTAAGTCGAATCGCCGCTTTCAGTGATTTCCACCTTCTGCAACATCTGACGCACGATCACTTCGATATGCTTGTCGTTAATAACAACGCCCTGCAAGCGATAGACTTCCTGAATTTCGTTGACGAGGTAGGATGCCAAAGCCTCAACGCCCTTGATTGCCAGGATATCATGCGGTGCTGGATTGCCATCGAGAATGTAATCACCCTTTTCGATTAGATCGCCATCCTGCAAGTGGAATGGCTTACCCTTTGGAATGAGGTATTCAGTTGGCTCAAATGTTGAGTCATGCGGCTCAATGATGATGCGGCGCTTGTTTTTATAATCCTTGCCGAAGCGGATTGTACCATCCAACTCAGCAATGATCGCGTGATCCTTTGGACGGCGGGCTTCGAACAATTCAGCAACACGCGGCAGGCCGCCGGTGATGTCTTTTGTCTTGGCACTTTCCATTGGAATACGGGCAATAACATCACCGGGATTAACTGTCGCACCTGGTTCAACAGACAAAATTGCCTCAACAGAAAGCAGGAACCTGGCATCACCACCACGGCTAAGTTTCAGCAACTTGCCAGTCTTATCGTTAATAACCATAGCAGGACGCAAATCCGCACCGCGTGGTGTTGAACGCCAGTCGATAACAACGCGCTTGGTTATACCTGTTGCTTCGTCGGTGTTTTCCAACACAGAAATACCATCAACCATGTCTTCAAACGCAACAACACCGCCAACTTCAGTCATGATCGGACGAGTGTACGGATCCCACTCGGCCAGACGTTGGCCGCGCTTAACCGCATCACCTTCATCGGCCAGCATACGCGCACCGTAAGTAATGCGATGCGATGTGCGTTCTTTGCCACCGGCATCAACAATAGCCACCACCATGTTACGGCCCATAGCAACAAGATTGCCTTCAGTGTTGCGAACAATGTTGCGATTGCGAATTTGCACCTTGCCCTCGAAGGAAGCTTCGAGGAAGGAGCTATCCACAACTTGCGCTGTGCCGCCCATATGGAATGTACGCATGGTAAGCTGGGTGCCCGGCTCACCGATGGACTGGGCAGCAATAACGCCAACAGCTTCACCCTTGTTAACCGGCGTGCCACGGGCCAAGTCGCGACCGTAGCAACGGACACAAACGCCGCCTTGCGTTTCGCATGTCAGAGCCGATCGAATGCGAACCAGCTGAATCCCAGCCTTTTCAACTTCATCCACAGCGCGTTCATCAATCATCTTTCCAGACGGAACGATAACAGCCATCGAGACTGGATGAACAATATCTTCAAGAGCGGTACGACCAAGGATACGGATACCGATTGGCGCAACCACCTGACCAGCATCAATAATCGGCTGCATTGTCAAGCCGACTTCAGTTCCACAATCATCTTCGATAACGATGCAATCTTGGGCAACGTCAACAAGACGGCGTGTCAAATAACCGGAGTTTGCAGTCTTCAACGCCGTATCCGCCAAGCCCTTACGGGCACCGTGGGTCGAGTTGAAATATTCAAGAACGGTCAAACCTTCTTTGAAGTTCGAAATAATCGGTGTTTCGATAATTTCCCCTGAAGGCTTGGCCATCAACCCGCGCATACCGGCAAGCTGACGCATTTGAGCCGGTGAACCCCGCGCGCCCGAATGCGACATCATATAGATGGAGTTCATAGGCTTTTGACGACCGGATGGCTGGAACTGGACAGCCTTAATGCGGGCCATCATTTCCTCGGCAACCTTTTCCGAGCACTTGGCCCAGGCATCAACAACCTTATTGTACTTTTCGCCCTGCGTAATCAGGCCGTCATTGTACTGCTGTTCGTATTCATTTGCCAATGCTTCCGTGTCGGAGACCAGCTTCAGCTTGGTTTCCGGGATAACCATATCATCCTTGCCGAAGGAAATACCCGCACGGCACGCATGAGAGAATCCAAGAGCCATGATTTGATCACAGAAAATAACTGTCTCTTTCTGACCGCAGTGACGATAAACCGTGTCGATCATCTTGGAGATGTTCTTCTTGGTCAGTTCCTGATTGGCAATGTCGAATGAAACATTGACATTCTTTGGAAGTAGATTGCCGACAAGCAAACGGCCCGGTGTCGTGTCATAGATCTTCGATGTTGGCTGCTTGTTAGCATCCAAAGACTTGTAACGGCCCTTAATCTTGGTGTGGAGCGTAACAACCTTGCTATCGAGCGCATGCTGCAACTCGCCAAGATCGCCAAACACCATGCCTTGCCCCGGCTCACCTTCAGCAACAATCGAAAGGTAATAGAGACCCAAGATCATATCCTGCGACGGCACGATGATCGGAAGACCATTGGCTGGATGCAGAATATTGTTTGTGGACATCATCAAAACGCGGCATTCCAACTGCGCTTCGAGCGAAAGTGGAACGTGAACGGCCATCTGGTCGCCATCAAAGTCGGCGTTGAACGCTGTACAAACCAATGGATGCAGCTGAATAGCCTTGCCTTCAATCAATACCGGTTCGAACGCTTGGATGCCAAGGCGATGGAGCGTTGGAGCGCGGTTGAGCAAAATTGGATGCTCGCGGATGACCTCATCAAGGATATCCCAAACTTCGGGCTTTTCCTTTTCAACCAGCTTCTTAGCCTGCTTAACCGTGGACGAGAAGCCCTTTGCATCAAGGCGCGCGTAGATGAACGGCTTGAACAGCTCAAGCGCCATCTTCTTTGGCAGGCCACATTGATGAAGCTTCAATTCAGGACCGGTCACGATAACCGATCGACCGGAGTAATCGACGCGTTTGCCGAGCAAGTTTTGACGGAAACGGCCCTGCTTGCCCTTTAGCATATCGGATAATGACTTCAACGGACGCTTGTTAGCACCAGTAATGACACGGCCACGACGACCATTGTCGAACAGCGCATCAACAGCTTCCTGCAACATACGCTTTTCGTTGCGCACAATGATGCCGGGCGCCTTGAGTTCGATCAAACGCTTCAAACGGTTGTTGCGGTTAATAACGCGGCGATAGAGATCGTTCAAATCGGAGGTCGCAAAACGACCGCCATCAAGCGGAACCAGCGGGCGAAGATCCGGTGGGATAACCGGAATTATCTTCATAATCATCCATTCAGGGCGATTGCCGGATTCCAAGAAGTTCTCAACAATCTTGAGACGCTTCAAAAGCTTCTTCTGCTTCAATTCTGAAGTCGTGGTCGCCAAATCTTCGCGCAGCTGGCCCGCGATCTTCTCAAGATCCATCGTGCCGAGCAATTCTTGAATGGCTTCCGCACCAATCATAGCCGTAAAGCTATCCTGACCGTATTCTTCAACGGCCATCATGAATTCTTCTTCCGAAAGCAGCGAGTGCTCCTTCATCGGCGTCAGACCTGGTTCAGTGACCAAATAGTTTTCAAAATACAATACGCGCTCAATATCCTTGAGCGTCATGTCGAGCAGTGTGCCGATGCGCGATGGCAATGACTTCAGAAACCAAATGTGAGCAACAGGAGCTGCAAGCTCAATATGGCCCATGCGCTCGCGCCGAACGCGCGACAGCGTGACCTCAACGCCACACTTTTCGCAGATAATTCCCTTATATTTCATACGCTTGTACTTGCCGCACAAGCATTCGTAATCCTTCATTGGACCAAAAATGCGCGAACAGAACAAGCCGTCACGTTCAGGCTTGAACGTGCGGTAGTTAATTGTCTCCGGCTTTTTAATTTCGCCGAAAGACCAAGATAGAATCTTTTCCGGGCTGGCGATCGAAATCTTGATTGAATCGAACACTGGCGTCGGCGCAGATGGATTGAAAAGATTCATTACTTCTTGGTTCATACCGTTCTCCTTTTCGGGCTTTCGCCCTTTTCGAGATCGAACGATTGGGCGGGGATACGCTCCAACGTCGTAAAAATTTCAACTGGCCGATAACGCGGCCTCACGCATTAGGGGGCGGTACTTTCGCACCGCCCGACCCTTACCTATTCCGCAGCGTCTGGAAGCTGCGCGTACTGGTCAATTACCGGTGCTGCTTCCAGCTCCACATTTAGGCCCAGCGAGCGCATTTCCTTGACGAGAACGTTGAAGCTTTCCGGAATACCGGCTTCAAACGTATCATCACCGCGAACAATCGCTTCATAAACCTTGGTACGGCCTGCAACATCGTCTGACTTCACAGTCAGCATTTCTTGCAATGTATATGCCGCACCGTATGCTTCGAGGGCCCAGACTTCCATTTCGCCGAAACGCTGTCCGCCGAACTGGGCTTTACCGCCCAGTGGCTGCTGCGTAACCAGCGAGTACGGTCCGATAGAACGCGCATGGATCTTGTCATCAACCAAATGGTGGAGCTTGAGCATATAAATGTAGCCCACAGTCACCTTACGGTCGAATTCTTCACCCGTACGTCCATCATACAAAGTCACCTGACCTGATTTTTCCAAGCCAGCCTGAACCAGCATAAAATCCACATCAGCTTCCTTGGCACCGTCAAACACCGGCGTTGCAATTGACACGCCGCGACGGACTTGTTCAGCCAAACGAATGACAGAGCTGTCATCATAAGAGCGAACCGGCTCATTGCGATCATTGTCAGGATACACGCTTTCAAGTGTTTCACGCAGCGGCTTGATGTCAGCGTTTTTCTTATACGCATCAATCAATTCGCCAATCTTGTGGCCCATGCCTGCACAGGCCCAACCTAGATGCGTTTCCAGAATCTGACCGACGTTCATCCGTGAAGGCACGCCGAGCGGATTAAGAACGATGTCAACATGCTCGCCATTGGCAAGGAATGGCATATCTTGGATCGGAACTATCCGCGATACAACACCCTTGTTACCATGACGACCCGCCATCTTATCGCCCGGTTGAATCTTGCGTTTCACCGCAACAAACACCTTGACCATTTTCATGACGCCCGGAAGCATTTCGTCGCCGCGCTGCACCTTTTCGACCTTGTCCATGAAACGCTGTTCAAGGCGCTTCTTGCTATCGTCGTATTGGCCGCGCAGAGCTTCGATTTCGCCCTGAACCTTTTCGTCATCAACAGCGAACTGCCACCATTGCGAGCGCGGATATTCAGCCATCACTTCAGGGGACAGTTTCCCGCCCTTCTTAAAGCTCTTTGGACCGGATACCGGTTCTTTGCCGTTCAGCATATCAACCAAGCGGCTGTACACGTTACGGTCAAGGATGGCTTGCTCATCGTCGCGGTCTTTTGCGAGACGTTCAATTTCTTCGCGTTCAATAGCCATTGCACGCTCGTCTTTTTCAACGCCGTGGCGATTGAAAACACGGACTTCAACGATGGTGCCGTAAGTCCCGGGTGGCATACGCATGGACGTGTCACGCACGTCGGAAGCCTTTTCGCCAAATATCGCGCGAAGTAACTTTTCTTCCGGCGTCATCGGGCTTTCGCCTTTTGGTGTGATCTTACCGACCAGTATATCGCCCGGCTGCACTTCCGCACCGATGTAAACAATCCCGGCTTCATCGAGGTTCTTGAGCGCTTCTTCCGAAACGTTTGGAATATCACGGGTGATTTCCTCAGGTCCAAGCTTGGTATCGCGGGCCATAACTTCGAATTCTTCGATGTGGATGGATGTGAAAACATCATCGCGAACGATGCGCTCAGAAAGAAGAATCGAATCCTCGTAGTTGTAACCGTTCCAAGGCATAAACGCGACAAGCACGTTACGGCCGAGCGCCAAATCACCAAGATCCGTCGATGGACCGTCAGCAATAATGTCACCCTTCTCAATCCGGTCACCCACACGAACCAGCGGACGCTGGTTAATACAAGTTGACTGGTTGGAGCGCTGGAACTTCATCAGGCGATAAATATCAACGCCGGACTTGGATGGATCAAGGTCTTCAGTCGCACGAAGAACGATACGCGTCGCGTCGACTTGGTCAACAATACCGCCACGGCGTGCCGCAATCGCAGCACCAGAATCGCGGGCAACGATTGCTTCCATACCAGTGCCGACGAACGGTGCTTCGGCGCGAACCAAAGGCACAGCCTGACGCTGCATGTTAGAACCCATCAGCGCACGGTTCGCATCGTCGTTCTCAAGGAACGGGATGAGAGCAGCCGCTACCGAAACCATCTGCTTTGGCGAAACGTCCATCAAATCCACGTTTTCACGCGGAGCCATGATCACATCACCGGCATAACGGCAAATCACGAACTCATCGACAAACCGGCCTTCGCTATCGAGCTCGGCGTTAGCCTGCGCAACGTGATGCTTGGATTCCTCCATGGCCGAAAGATAGGCCACTTCCATAGTCAGCTTGCCGTCAATAATCTTGCGGTACGGGCTTTCAATAAAGCCGTACTTGTTGACGCGGGCAAACGTTGCCAGTGAGTTGATAAGGCCGATGTTCGGGCCTTCCGGCGTTTCAATCGGGCAAATACGGCCGTAATGCGTTGGATGCACGTCACGCACTTCAAAGCCGGCACGTTCGCGTGTCAAACCACCGGGTCCAAGCGCCGAGAGACGACGCTTATGAGTGATTTCAGACAAAGGATTTGTCTGGTCCATGAACTGCGAAAGCTGGGAAGAGCCAAAGAATTCGCGCACTGCCGCCGCTGCAGGCTTAGCGTTAATCAAATCCTGCGGCATCACAGTATCGATTTCGATCGAGGACATACGTTCCTTGATCGCACGTTCCATACGCAGCAAGCCGACGCGATATTGGTTTTCCATCAACTCGCCAACAGAGCGAACACGGCGGTTGCCCAAATTGTCGATGTCGTCGATCTCACCCTTGCCATCGCGCAGCTCAACGAGCGTGCGAACAACAGCAATCACATCTTCCTTGCGAAGAACGCGGGTTGTATCCGGCGCATCCAGATCCAAACGCATGTTCATCTTCACGCGGCCAACAGCTGATAGATCGTAACGCTCCCCGTCAAAGAACAGCGAGTTGAACATAGCTTCAGCCGTGTCCATCGTCGGTGGTTCGCCTGGACGCATCACGCGGTAAATATCAAACAAAGCGTCCTGACGGGACTCGTTTTTATCCACAGCGAGCGTGTTACGGATGTAAGCGCCAACATTCACGTGGTCGATGTCGAGAACTTCGATTTCATCAAGACCAAGGTCTGTCAAAATCTTGTACTTCTTCTCGTCGATTTCATCACCGGCTTCGAGGAAAATCTCGCCTGTCTGGTAGTTGACGATGTCTTCGGCCAAATAAGTACCGAGCAAATCATCTTCCGTAACGCGGATTGCCTTGAGACCCTTGTCAGCAAGCTGCTTGGCCGAGCGAATGGTCAGCTTCTTGCCAGCTTCCAACACCACTTCGCCGGTATCAGCATCAACCAGATCAATAACGGCTTTGTAACCCTTGAAGCGTTCAGGGGTGTAAGGGACGCGCCAGTTTTCGCCTGCGCGGCTGTAAGTGAACTTGTTGTAGAATGTAGACAAAATTTCTTCGCCATCCATTCCGAGTGCCATCAAAAGCGATGTTGCCGGCAACTTGCGGCGACGGTCGATACGGGCGTGAACTACGTCCTTGGCATCAAACTCGATATCGAGCCATGAACCACGGTAGGGAATTACGCGCGCAGCGAACAGGAACTTGCCGGAAGAATGGCTCTTGCCCTTGTCGTGATCAAAGAAAACGCCCGGCGAACGGTGCATCTGGGACACGATAACGCGCTCGGTACCGTTCACAACAAACGTTCCATTGCCTGTCATCAAAGGCATGTCGCCCATGTAAACGTCTTGTTCTTTGATGTCTTTGATAGATTTTGCCTGTGTATCAGGGTCTATATCAAACACAATTAATCGCAGCGTCACTTTCAGTGGCGCAGCATAGGTCAAATCGCGTTGACGGCATTCATCAACGTCAAACTTCGGTGCTTCAAATTCGTATTTGACGAATTCAAGCATTGCAGCACCGGAGAAATCAGAAATCGGGAATACAGACTTAAACACCGACTGTAAGCCCTCATCCAAGCGACCGCCCTCTGGCTCGTCAACCATGAGGAATTGGTCGTAAGATGCTTTTTGCACTTCGATAAGATTCGGCATTTCAGCAACTTCGGGAATCTTACCGAAGAATTTGCGAACGCGCTTGCGGCCGTTGAACGAAAAGGTCTGAGCCATATACGCTCCTCGTAAAGTGCCCAATAATGGGCGGACATCATGAAACCGGAACCAAGCTTCTGGTTGCGGCCTTAGAACGGGATGAAACCCGTTTCCAAACCAGCAACGTCACTGCTGTTTGAAAAAGGGTTTCGCACACACTAAAAACGGACCGGCGGGAGAACCCGCCAGTCCGCGTTACAATTACTTAACGTCAACCTTGGCGCCGGCAGCTTCAAGCTGAGTCTTGAGCTTTGCGGCTTCGTCCTTGTTAACGCCTTCTTTAACTGCCTTGGGAGCGGCTTCCACCAGATCCTTAGCTTCCTTGAGGCCAAGACCTGTGATCGCGCGAACTTCCTTGATCACGTTAATCTTGTTCGGGCCGGCCTCGGTCAAAACAACATCAAATTCAGTCTTTTCTTCAACAGCGGCGGCTGGCGCAGCACCGGCTGCAGCGGCAGCTGCAACAGGAGCGGCAGCAGAAACGCCCCACTTTTCTTCAAGCATTTTCGACAATTCAGCTGCCTCGAGGACAGTCAAAACTGATAGTTCTTCAACGAGATTGGCAAGATTAGCCATTTTAGATTCCTTTTTATAAACTAAGTTCGAATTGAGTTATGCAGCGAGGAACGACCTCATGCCGCTTCGTCCTTCCGGGCATAGGCGCCGAACACACGTGCCAGCTGACCCGCTGGTGCGTTGATGAGGCGAACGATACGTGTTGCTGGCGTGGAAATCATACCAACGATACGTGCGCGCAATTCATCAAGCGAAGGCATCGTAGCAAGCGCTTTGATACCATCCGCATTCAAGCCTGTAGATCCCATGGCACCGCCTAAAACAATGAGCTTGTCATTGGTCTTGGCAAATTCCACAGTCACTTTCGGAGCTACAACGGGATCCGTTGAATAGGCTATAATTGTTTGACCTTTAAAAAGGTCAGCCATCATAGCCGACTCCGTGCCCTGAAGAGCAATTTTGGCGAGACGGTTCTTCGCAACTTTTACAGATCCACCGGCCGCACGCATTTTCGAACGATAATCGTTCAACTGCGATACCGTTAGACCGGCATAGTGAGCCACCACAACTGAACCAGTCGTTTTAAAGACTTCGTTCAGGCCTGTGACGAACTCGTGCTTTTCCGCTCTATCCACTGCCACTCTCCAGATAAGCAGACCGCACAATGCGTGTCTGCCGGGTTGCCTTTTGCCACTCCCAGCTAACCGGTCGCGACGTTCTGAGGATCCTGTCCCCCTCGTGTCCGCATTTTGGCGCGGGCGGCGAAAGGCTGTCTGGGTTCAAACCGTAGTCTGCCGGCTTCCCGGCTCATTCGGCTACCCCCGTCTCATGTAGGTTCAAATGAATTATGGCCTAAGCCACCCACAATCTCGGACAGGACTTCCGGAAGTTTCCTTCCGAAAATCCGGGCTCTCGTGAAGCCCGGAATTCTTGATAAAAATCAGGTCGTTGTGAACTGATTTTGAATTTGATATTAAGCTATCGCCAGTGACGACGGCTCAATCTTGATGCCAACGCCCATAGTCGAAGATATCGAAACGCGCTTGAGATAATTGCCTTTCGCACCGGTTGGCTTTGCCTTGATCACGGCATCCGCGAAAGCGCGGATGTTCTGCGCCAAGGCTTCTGTACCGAAGCTTGCTTTTCCAATACCAGCGTGAATGATGCCAGCCTTTTCCACGCGGAACTCAACAGCACCGCCCTTGGATGCCTTGACAGCGCCAGCGATATCCATCGTGACTGTACCAACTTTAGGGTTTGGCATCATGCCGCGCGGTCCGAGAACTTTACCGAGACGACCAACAAGTGGCATCATATCCGGCGTTGCTATACAACGGTCAAAGTCAATTGAACCACCATTTACGGTCTCAAACAGGTCTTCCGCGCCAACTATGTCCGCGCCAGCGGCACGCGCTTCATCAGCCTTCGCACCACGTGCGAACACAGCGACACGAACGGTACGGCCAGTGCCATTCGGTAGATTTACCACGCCGCGAACCATTTGGTCTGCATGGCGGGGATCAACTCCGAGGTTCATTGCAATTTCGATGGTTTCATCAAACTTGGCAACGGCGCGTGTCTTGACCATATCCAACGCCGCTTCGAGAGTGAACGATGAAATGCGGTCTAAACCGTCAGTGATTTTCGCGATACGTTTTGCTTGCTTTGCCATGATATCAGCCCACCACTTCCAAGCCCATCGAACGGGCAGAGCCTTCAATCATCAGCATTGCTGCATCGACGTCATAGGCGTTCAAATCTTTCAGCTTGGTCTCTGCAATGCGGCGCACATCTGAGCGCGTTACAGTGCCGCCAGGTCCACGACCGGGGGTCTTGGTACCGGAAGTCAAACCGGCAGCCTTCTTGAGAAGGAAGCTCACAGGAGGCGTCTTCATCGCAAACGTGAATGACTTATCCTGATAATAAGTAATAACCACCGGAACCGGTGACCCTTTTTCGATATCCTGCGTCTGCGCGTTAAACGCCTTGCAGAATTCCATAATGTTGACGCCGCGTTGACCAAGAGCAGGTCCGATTGGCGGGGATGGCGTAGCCGATCCTGCCTTAACCTGAAGCTTGATCTGACCCATAATTTTCTTGGCCATGTATCTTCTTTCCTAAATGTGACCGGCAAAAGCCAGCCTGGTGAAGTGCGGTGGTGCGGTTAACAGACCGGCCGGGTCCGCCTTCCTCCCACCATTTTCATCATCGCCAGTTCATCCTGCGCGACCGCCCGACCTAACGGACTATCCTCAGACTTTTTCAACCTGAGAAAATTCTAAATCAACCGGCGTAGCACGCCCGAAAATCGAAACCTCGACCTTGAGGCGCGAACGCTCTTGATCAACCTCCTGCACAAAGCCGTTGAACGACGCAAACGGCCCATCCGAAACGCGGACCTGCTCACCTATTTCAAACGACATCGCCGACTTAGGCCGATCAACGCCTTCTTGAATTTGGACCAAAATGCGATCGGCTTCAGCATCCGAGATAGGAACTGGTTTAGAATCTGAACCTAAAAACCCGGTCACTTTCGGTGTGTTCTTAATCAAATGGAACGCTTCATCCGTAAGATTGGCACGAACCATGACATATCCCGGAAAAAACTTGCGTTCAGCATCAACCTTGCGGCCGCGGCGAATTTCTACAATCTTCTCCGTCGGAACAACGATTTTCTCGAAAAGATGTGACAAGCCCTTTTGCTTGGCCTTCTCTTCAATCGACTCGGCCACCTTCTTCTCGAAATTCGAGTAAGCTTGGACGATATACCAACGAGCCGTCATTCATAAATTCCTTAAATCTCTAAAACTACTTGCCGACGCCAAGGATCAATTCAACACCATAACCCATCAAAGCATCCGCCAGAAAAAAGAAAATAGCGGCGACAAACGCCATAACAACAACCATAACGGTCGAAATCATGGTTTCACGACGGCTTGGCCATGTCACCTTGGCTGTCTCAGCCCGAACCTGCTGAAAGAAGGCGAAAGGATTGGTCTTCAAAGCCATCTGTTACCTGCGGGATTTTCGGGAAAACGACCCCGAATCACTTGTTTCTTTACAAAGCAAAAGGGAGCGCAGGATCAATCTGATTCCACACACCCTGTCTTATGGATCGACATATAGAGGCGGCCCACTGGATTCACAAGCGCTTTTTTAGGGAATTTTAAGACGCCAGTTAAACTAATCAAATCTAAATTAATGCTATGGGTTCGATCTATGAATGTCGGCACTAATACTGCGAGCGTTTTTCCATAACAATTGCGGGCATATTCGAACCGTCCGACCCACAATTCGCGATGCACGAAATCTCTGTAAAACCAAAATTCCTGTAGAAACCAACAGCGTTGTCGTTGGCTTCATCCACCTCAAGGCGGAACGACTTTGCCTCTGGAAACGCATCAAATATCTCTTGCAGCAACTGCACGCCAATGCCCCGTCCTACCGCATCGGGCGCGACATATAGCTGATGGATCATCGTATAATCTTCAGACGATTGACTGGCAAAAGCCACGCCCCATAGCGCCTCGCCGCTGTCCGCAACCAAGAACTCAGACCATGGCTTTTTCAAATTTGCGGCCAGCGCGGCAATGGAATGCCACTCATCCGTAATCTGCCGGACTTTTTCGGCGCCATAAGTGGCATCATAAGTGTGATGCCAGCTCGCCCGCAGCAGCGCCTTTACGGCTGCAAGGTCTGATACCATGGCGGAACGGATGAAAATCATTCGATGCCGAGCTTGGCTTTCACCATGTCGCTCACCGCTTGCGGATTGGCCTTGCCGCCAGTGGCCTTCATGACTTGGCCCACAAACCATGCAGCCATCGAGGGTTTGGCCTTGACCTTTTCCACTTGGTCCGGATTGGCGGCGATGATCTCGTCAACAGCCCCCTCAATCGCGCCGGTATCGGTGACTTGCCTCATGCCGCGCGCATCCACAACCTCGCGCGGGTCGCCGCCTTCAGTGAAGATAATCTCGAACAAATCCTTGGCTATTTTGCCGGAGATGAGTTTTTCTACAATTAGATCCACAATCCCGCCCAACTGCGCGGGCGAGACCGGTGATGTTTCAATATCCTTGCCTGCCTTGTTAAGTGCGCCGAGCAAATCATTTATAACCCAGTTTGCCGCCAGCTTGGAATCGCGGCCGTTGGCAACTTCCTCGTAGAAATCAGCAATCGCCTTTTCCGAAACCAAGATTGATGCATCATAGGCAGATAACCCCTCGTCCATCATGCGGGTGCGCTTTTCGTCCGGCAGCTCCGGCAAATCCTTCGCCAGTACCGCCACATAAGCATCATCAAACTCCAGCGGCAGCAAATCAGGGTCCGGGAAATAGCGATAATCATGCGCCTCTTCCTTGGAGCGCATGGCGCGGGTTTCGCCCTTGGCAGGGTCATACAGACGCGTTTCCTGCGCGATTGTGCCTCCATCTTCGATGATATCAATCTGACGACGCGCCTCGGCCTCAATGGCTTGGCCAACAAAGCGGATGGAATTCACATTCTTGATTTCGCAGCGTGTGCCAAACTCGCCGCCGGGCTTGCGCACCGAAACGTTCACGTCCGCACGCATCGAGCCCTCGTCCATATTGCCGTCACAAGTACCGAGATAACGCACGATTGTACGCAGCTTGGTCAAATAGGCCTTTGCCTCATCTGCCGAGCGCATGTCGGGCTTGGACACAATTTCCATCAGCGCCACGCCCGAGCGATTCAAATCCACATAGGACATGGTCGGGTGCTGATCATGGATAGATTTACCCGCATCCTGCTCCAGATGAAGTCGCTCAATGCCGATTTCGACCTCTTCATACCGGCCCTTATTATCCGGCCCGACCGCGATTTGCACCACGCCCTCACCCACAATCGGCTGCTTGAATTGCGAAATCTGATAGCCCTGCGGCAGGTCAGGATAAAAATAATTTTTGCGGTCAAACACGGAGCGATTGTTGATCTTGGCCTTCAAACCAAGCCCTGTGCGCACGGCTTGTCGCACACATTCCTCATTAATCACCGGCAACATTCCCGGCATCGCCGCATCTACCAGGGACACATGGTCATTAGGCTCGCCGCCATAGGCCGCCGACGCACCGGAAAACAGCTTGGATTTAGACAGCACTTGCGCATGCACCTCCAGCCCGATCACAATTTCCCAGTCGCCGGTATTGCCACTGAGAAAGCGTCTCGGTTCAGGAATGCGGGTATCAACTAATGCCATTTTATTACGTCACTTCAACGAGGGGAAAATCATTGGTGCAGTGACTAGTGGAATGGGGCGTGCAGGGCAAGTGAATTGGGATGACCAAGTAAAAGCCAGCCATAAGCACTCTACACCAGACCATTCGTCGCCAAGTTTAAAACCACATTCTAAAATAGTATTATGAATATTCTCTATTATTGGGTAATCCCCCCATTTTTAACGGGGTTTATCAGTAGAATTTAAGGGGCCAGTTGTTGGTTTAGTTTCGCGGCGGGGGTTATGCCGCCGATGCCCATA
>JAYVRA010000088.1:0-53013 GCA_043776635.1 Phyllobacteriaceae bacterium | reverse complement strand
GCCTCGCCCTGCGTCAAACACCGGCGCTTAACCCGGCCATTCAGTTCAACAAACTTCATCATACGAAGTCCCTGTAACAGCTCCGTCCGCCTCATCGCTCCGCCCCAAAAAGGGCGAAGCTTAAAGCCGGACAGATGACATGTTACATAAACCGGTCATATCGTGTGTTCTCGACACGTGACTGTCAATTCCCTTGACATTTCACGATAAATATACCATTTTGGTAATGCAAAGTCGCCTCGTTTCCCGAATTGTCACCGTATGGTGCGCGTGGCTGCCAATCGGCGGCTAGGGGGTGAGACGCAGAAATAAATGGATTGGGGTTCGTTCCCGGTCGGCGTCTGGCCTCAGCGAAAGCTGGGGCCTTTCGCTTTTAGGGGAAGATTTTGAGCCCTCGCCCATTTTGACCGTTTGCGCCGGGCCAAATCTTCGTTTTGATTGTCTGATACGCCCGATTGGGTTGATCAGGCTTCAAAACATGAAGGCCAATCGGGCGCGCAAAAAGGTCTGCAATTTGCAATCCGGTTGAGTTAATCTGTTTCGAAGCGATACGGATATCGAAATTCCGCATAGCGTCGATCTTTGTCTTATCTTGCATTGGATTTGCACCGGTTACTATCCTGCAAAATTCAAGTTCAAGCTCCAAATCTTCCCGACCGGTTTGCCCGTCTTTTGTGCGCGGGCTGCGGCTTTCAAAAATGATATGTGTTCGGCCAGTCGCACCACGCGACATAAGAAACTCGGCTGCGCGCTCCATGCAAAACAACAGGGCCAAATGGTAAGGGTCCGCAGGTTGATGATATTTTTGCTTGTGCGCATGTTTACGGATCACAGAGGTGATCACCGTGCAAGGTAGCTGTTCGACAATAGCGTCCAGTTCCGCAAAAAATGTGGTTCTCAAGTTGTCAAACTGCAGGAAGGAAAAAGGCGGCTTTTTCCTAACCATTTCGTTTTCATGGAATATGATAAGGTCATGGCCAAACCATTTGAATTTCATTCGCTGAAACGCAGGGACCACCGTATCGGCATATTCACTTTTCTGAAATATGACGAACGCCAAAACGAAAACAGGGTAGTGCTCATCAATCTTCGTTAGACTATGATCGCCGCTTTCATCGACATAAATGACGTAATCTGAAAATTCAGGCGCGGGCATTTTCTGCCTTTGCCTTGCGCGGCTCTTTCCGCTTCCCCTTCGCCGCCGCCTCTATCGGCGCGACCATCTTCTCATACAGCCCGAACAAATGCTCCACCCGCTCGCGCTCGGAGGTGAAGGGGGCTTTGCGGTAGAGGCGGTCCACGGCCTGATCGAGCGTTTGGTGCGCTTTGCGCAAATTGGGCGGCATCAGGTCGGGGTCGTAGAGGTCGGCCAAAGTCGAGTCCGGCCACGCCGCCCGCGCATCCAGCACGCCTTGCGCCAGTTCAGCAATTTTGGCCTCCTGCGCGGGGGAGATTTCGGGCCAGGGATAAGTGTTGTAAACAACGCCGACCGAATACATGTAGTCGCTTTTCATGCGCCCCGTTATCGCCCGCATCCAAGCCATGTGCATCGCGGAGGTGAGGATGGCGAAGTCTGCAATGCCGGCGTTTTCGATGTATCTCAGTTTATCGCTCGGTATCGTGGGCTCTTGTAGAAAACCAATTGGAATGTACTCACGTCGCTCCGAGCTCACCTGCGGAACAACCAAGAAGCGGCCAGTAGGAACCGATTTTCCCTCGAGATGAGTGGGTACAAGCGCCAACTGGCGAGTCGCTAACTTCTGGCTGTTCTCTCTAAAAGACTTCACAAGTTGAATGCGCTCTTTAATTCGCGGCAATGTGGACAAGGCTGCCGGTGATACGTCACGCAAAAACAAAATCCAGCGCTTGTGACCGTTAATGAACTCAGCTGAACCGAGATATGGACGAGCATACTCGGATGCTTTCGGTTCAGATAAAAGGAACTCAGCCATTTCCTCGCCACGAAAAATATAATGGCCCTCATCGGTTGCCTTCGGGCCATTCAACATTTTTGGCCTTTCCGTGAACGGATGCGATGTGTCCTGTATCGTCAAACGTTTATTGGCCAGACCGGAAGCATCAAACAGATACGGTGAAATCGCCCCATGCTGGCTTTCGAGCGGTTCGCCTTTGATGTCCTCATAGGAAAACAGCCGCTTCACCGGCGGCTCACTATCCGCCCGCATCAGGCCGATAATCACCACATGCACATGGGCGACGCCCCGCGCTTCGGACCCCCACGCAAAGGTGCGATGGGCGAACGCGATTTCCAGTTTGAAACGGTCAAACAGGATGGGCCACAACTGCGCCACCTGCTCACCCTGCGTGATGGAATTCGTGGAGACGAAGGCGATCTTGGCCTTGCCCGCATGGGCAAAAGCGCCAGCCTTGATGAACCACGCGCCGACATAATCCAGCGAACCGGCCTTGCCGGACTTGTGGCCGATAACCCGCGCCATCTGTTCGCGCTGTGATGGCGACTGGTAGCTTTGGCCGATAAACGGCGGATTGCCCAGCACATAGGAACAGTCCTTGGCGGGCAGCAACTCATTCCAATCCAGCTCCAGCGCATCGGCATGTTTGATATGCGGCGATTTTTTCAGCGGGATGCGGATGAAGGTTTGGCCGAACTCCAAGCTCAGCTGATTGTTCATGATGTGGTCCATCATCCACATCGCGACTTCGGCAATGAGGGCCGGAAACTCCTCAAACTCAATGCCGTAAAACTGGTCCACATCCAGCGTTGAAATGGTGGTGATGCCAATATCGCGCTGGCCGAGCGGGTTTTGCTCGCGCAGCACGGCAAGCTCCAGCAGGCGCAATTCGCGGTAAGCGATGATCAGAAAATTGCCGCAGCCGCAGGCGGGGTCGAGAAATGTCAGCTTGCCAAGACCGGCGCGGAAGGTTTCCAGCGCCGCCGCCCGCCCGCGCTTCAGCGCCTTGATGCGCTCGAAATCCGCTTTCAAATCATCAAGAAACAGCGGGCCGATGACTTTGAGAATGTTCTTCTCGATGGTGTAATGCGCGCCCTTCTTGCGCCGTTCTTGTGGCTCCATCACCGACTGGAACAGCGAGCCGAAAATGGCGGGCGAGACGGCGGACCAGTTAAACCGGCAGGCCTCAATCAGCGTTTCGCGCATGGACGAGGTGAAGCTGGAAAACGGCAATTGCTCCTTGAACAGGGCGCCGTTCACATAAGGAAACTTGTTCAAATCCTCATCAAGGTTTTTGTTGCGCACGTCTTCCGGCGTGTTCAACACCTCGAACAATTGGCCGAGCCACAGGCCGGTGTCCGACCCGTCCTCACGGGTGCGGCTTTCGATCAAATCCAGCAAAATATCGCGCGGCTCGAAAATACCGGTATCATCGGCAAACAGCATGAACACGAGGCGCACCAGAAAGCGCTCAAGGTCATGGCCCTTGAAGCCGGAAGCCTCCAGCTCATCATGGATAGCGCCCATAAGTTCGGACGCTTTGATGTTGACCGGATCCTGATCCTTAAACTCGCGCTGCTCGCGGCCGGAGATGAAATTGAATAATTCGATTTTCTGCGGCAGGTCTTCGAGTTTGAAATAATGCGGCTGGCGGGTGTCGCGGTCGAGCAATTCAAAATTCTGGAAATCGCAGACCAGCTGGTAGCGTGGCTTTTCCGAATCTTTCAGCGCGTCGAAATATTCGCCTGCCTGGCTTGCGGCTTTGGCAAGATCGCGCCCTGCGCTCTTTTGCTCAACGAGCAAAACCTTGGGCCAGAACAGGTCAATAAAACCTGTCTTGTCATTCAGCTTTTTGACATGCTCTTCATACCGCGCCACGCGGCGACGCTCGATGCCGAAGATTTCGAAAAACTCATTATAGAAGGTTTGCGTCTCGCCCTTTTCATAATGGGCATCCGCCCATTTGCGGGCAAAGCTTGAGGCGCGAACGCGCAATTCATTTGTGCTGAGACGCATATTGGTTCCCCGAATCCGCTATGACTATGAACAGTGCAAGCGTGGGGTGCAAGGTGTAATGGCGGCAAAGCGACTGGCGGAGAGGGAGGGATTTGAACCCCCGATGAGGTTGCCCCCATGCCGCATTTCGAGTGCGGTGCATTCGACCACTCTGCCACCTCTCCGAAGGTCGTGCTTGGTCAAAGCGGCCCTCCTCTAAACGCTGCCGCTTTTGGATACAAGAGAGATTTTGCATCCCGTTTTGCGGCTTCGGGCGGTCCGTGCAGGGTTCGTGCGCTCTTGGTGCGCTCCCCGTGCGCTTGGCGCATCATTTCCGTATCATATTCGTAGCGTTGGCGGGCGTTTCCCGATCGGTTGTTGACAGGGCGATTGCCATGGCCTATCCAGCCCGCAACTTGCGCCATAGGTCCGTCCTGTGGGGCGTGTTATTTAATCAACCGGTCCAGACTGGATAAAAAGATGACCACCGCTTTTAAGTAAAGCGGTAGGTTATTAGTGAACAACCGAAAGGGTAAAACAATGTTCGCAGTCATCAAAACCGGCGGTAAGCAGTATCGCGTAGCCGCCAATGACGTATTAAAAGTAAATCTACTTGTCGCCAATGCCGGTGACATGGTTCACTTCTCAGAAGTACTTATGGTCGGCGAGGGCGCAACAGCGTCTATCGGTGCACCAACTGTAGCGGGCGCTATGGTTACTGCTGAAGTCGTGGAACAGGGCCGCGCCAAGAAGGTTATCGCCTTCAAGAAGCGCCGCCGCCAAAATTCCAAGCGCACCCGTGGCCACCGTCAGCATCTGACAACCGTGAGGATTGCCGAAATTCTCACTGCCGGCGCCTCGCCATCTGCCGAAAAGCCAGCGAAAGCGGCTCCCAAGGCTAAAAAAGTCGCTGTAGAATCAACAGCTTCGGCTGAATAATAGAAATCACGAAGGAGATATCCCATGGCACATAAAAAAGCTGGCGGTTCATCGCGCAACGGTCGTGATTCCCATGCACAACGCCTCGGCGTCAAAAAGTTCGGCGGCGAAGAAGTCGTTTCCGGCAACATTCTCGTGCGCCAACGCGGCACCAAATGGAATCCAGGCACAGGCGTAGGCTTGGGCAAGGACCACACCGTATTCGCCACCATTCCCGGTACCGTCGCTTTCCGTACGAAAGCCGACGGCAAAGTGTTTATTTCGGTCATGCCGAAAGCACTCGCCGCTGAGTAAGCCGGTCGTTTTTCACCACCGGCGTCCCATTGGACCCCGGTGTTTGGAAACCCCAAGCACAGATTTAAGGGAAAAATGGGTCGCCATTTTTCCCTTTTTTCGTTTTATTTCATATGCTTGGAGGAAACACCGTGACTGCCTTAGAGGAATTGGAGCCTGATAGTTCAGGCTTTAGACTAGACTGCCCGCAACTGGCAACGCCGCGCCTTGTTTTGCGCCGTCCGGTTTTAGACGATGCCCACGACATTGCGTTTTTGGCAAACAACCGCAAAATCGCCGCCATGGTCGCGCGAATGCCCTACCCTTACGGCCTCGCCGACGCCCGCGCCTTCATCACCCGCAACAGCGACGGCGGCCCCAATGGCTGCGTCTATGCCATAACTATGGCGGCTACGGGCCGTTTTATAGGCTGCGCTGGCCTCAATTCGTCCAAAGGCAATGGCTTGGAGCTCGGTTATTGGCTCGGCGAGCCGTTCTGGGGCCAAGGTTATGCTACTGAAGCCGCCCACTCACTGGTGGACTTAGCTTTCTGTGACAACGATATGGAGCAAATCCACGCCGCTTGCCGCCTTTCCAGCCCGGCATCCCGCCGCGTTATCCAAAAAAGCGGATTTCAGCACAGCGGCAGCGGCATGATCAATTCCATTTCTTCCGGTTCAGTCACCGTTGAGCGTTTCGTATTGGATCGCAAAACCTGGGCGAGCCTTCGTACTTGGGGGGCATTGAGCTTGAACATTAAATCCACTCGGCCTTCTGGCGCGTAGCATTGCCAGAAGGAGACTATCCCCATGTCCAACTTAGCTAAAATCTACACTGTCGCCGCCCTGCTCGTTGGCGTCACTGTGCCAGCCCACGGCCAAGACGCACTCATCAATTTTTTCACCGGAAAATCCGTCGCAACCGGCAAATTCTCAGCAATCAACGGCTTAAAGCGCGATTTCACTGTCAAACTCAATGGCAAATGGAACGGTAAGCAATTATCACTGCGTGAAGACTTTTTCTACGCCGACGGCGAGCGTGGCCGTAAAACTTGGATACTGACCAAAACCGGCGAAGGTCGCTATAATGGCGTGCGTGAGGACGTGGTAGGCATTGCCAAAATCACAGTTTCCGGTCAAACCGCGCGTTTCAACTATTTTGTCGATGTTGACGCCAGCCCGCTAACTAATATCGTGCATTTTTACGACACGCTGCACATCTCACCCGATGGCAAAACGCTGGCCAACACAGCAATTGTGACAAAATACGGGCTACCAGTTGCAAGGGTTAAAGTGGATTTTGAGAAGTAGTTGTCGAACACCATGTCAAAGAGGCAGAAGAATTCCAAAACCAAGTGTAACGCCTGCTTGTAGCGTTACATTTGGTTTTTTGAATTCTTAAAGGTAAAAAAAGTGGAAAATAATTGACGTTTACGTAAATAAAAAACAATCCAACCGATTGAAATCATTACGCTGATATTTTTCAGTTGATATTATTTTGCAGAAATACTAACGAATTTGAGAAATTGTTGTAAATAGCGGCATTCCTGCCGCATATGTTCCTCGTCTGTATCTATTATTATATCAAAGGATTTTATAAAATGGCACGCAATAAGATCGCACTCATCGGTTCTGGTATGATTGGGGGCACGCTGGCCCACATGGCGGGTCTTAAAGACCTTGGCGACATTGTGATGTTTGATATCGCGGAAGGCATTCCGCAGGGTAAGTCGCTGGATTTGTCACAATCATCCACCATTGACGGCTTCGACAGCCGCATCGTGGGCGTGAACGATTATAAGGGCATTGAAGGCGCGGATGTGTGCATCGTGACCGCCGGTGTCGCCCGCAAGCCCGGCATGAGCCGCGATGATTTGCTCGGCATCAATTTGAAGGTGATGGAGCAGGTTGGCGCTGGCATTAAGAAATATGCACCAAAATCATTCGTCATCTGCATTACCAATCCCCTTGATGCGATGGTGTGGGCGCTGCAGAAATTCTCCGGCATGCCAAAAAACATGGTTGTCGGCATGGCTGGCGTCTTGGACTCGGCGCGTTTCAAATATTTTCTCGCTGAAGAATTCAAAGTATCGGTTGAAGATATCTCGGCTATGACGCTCGGCGGTCACGGCGATGATATGGTCCCTATGATCCGCTATTCGACGGTGGCAGGCATTCCTATTCCTGATCTTATCAAAATGGGCTGGACTTCGAAAGAGAAGATTGACGCCATCGTTGAGCGCACCCGCAAGGGCGGCGGCGAAATTGTCGGGCTGTTGAAGACAGGTTCCGCCTATTATGCGCCTGCGTCTTCCGCTATCCAGATGGCCGAAAGCTACCTCAAGGATAAGAAGCGCGTGTTGCCATGCGCCGCCTATCTCAATGGCCAGTATGGCGTGAAGGATATGTATGTTGGCGTGCCAACAGTTATCGGTGCGGGCGGTGTTGAGCGCATCATCGAAATTGACATGAACAAGGCTGAACAGAAGCTGCTCGAAAAATCAGTCGCCTCCGTCGCCGGTCTTTGCGAAGCCTGCATTGCTATCGCGCCAAACTTGAAGAAGTAATCATATGAACATTCATGAATATCAGGCGAAAGCCGTGCTGAAAGACTATGGCGTGCCGGTGTCGGCGGGCTATGCCGCTTTGACAGTGGAAGAAGCTGTTGCTGGCGCAAAGCAATTGCCCGGGCCGCTCTATGTGGTGAAAAGCCAAATCCATGCGGGCGGTCGCGGCAAAGGCAAGTTCAAAGAGTTGGCTGCCGATGCCAAGGGCGGCGTGCGACTTGCGTTCTCACTGGATGAAGTGAAGGCCCATGCTACTGAAATGCTCGGCAATACACTGGTCACAATCCAGACTGGCGAGGCTGGCAAGCAGGTCAACCGTCTTTATATTGAAGATGGTTCAGACATAGAAAAAGAGTTTTATCTCTCGCTTTTGGTGGACCGCGAAACCTCAATGGTAGCCTTTGTGGTTTCCACTGAGGGCGGTATGAATATTGAGGATGTGGCGCACAACACACCGGAAAAAATCATCACCTTCACGATTGATCCGGCCACCGGCTATATGCCGCACCATGGCCGCACGATTGCCAAAGCGCTGAACCTTTCCGGCGACCAAGCCAAGCAGGCGGCGAAAGTCGGCGCGCAGTTCTACAAGGCCTTCGTCGATAAAGACATGGCAATGCTGGAAGTGAACCCTTTAATCGTCACCAAAGACGGCATGATTAAAGCACTGGACGCCAAGGTGAATTTCGATAGCAACGCCCTGTTCCGTCACCCTGAAATTGTCGCCCTGCGCGATGAAACGGAAGAAGACGCCAAGGAAATCGAAGCGTCAAAATACGACCTCGCTTACATTGCGCTCGATGGTTCCATCGGCTGCATGGTCAATGGCGCTGGTCTTGCCATGGCAACGCTCGACATCATCAAGCTCTATGGCGAAGAGCCTGCAAACTTTTTGGATGTCGGCGGCGGCGCTACGGAAGAGAAAGTAACCGCAGCGTTCAAGATCATCACCTCCGACCCGAAGGTCAAAGGCATTCTGGTCAACATTTTCGGCGGCATCATGAAATGCGATATCATCGCCAATGGCGTGATCGCAGCCGTGAAAGCCGTAGGCTTGCAAGTCCCGCTGGTGGTGCGTTTGGAAGGCACAAATGTTGAGCTCGGCAAGCAGATTATTCGTGATTCAGGGCTGAATGTTATACCTGCTGATGATCTCGACGATGCCGCGCAAAAGATTGTTAAGGCTGTGAGGGGCAAAACCGAATGAAATACACGGAGGCATTTCAAGCGCTTGGCTATGAATTAACTGTTCCAAGGCAGGACTGGAGTGCATCAAACAGCACAGGTGTATGCGTATCCATGCGGAAAGTTGAGATGGCGAACACCTACGGCAAGCCATGGTTTGATACTAAGATTCATTGTGGTGACATCGAGATTTGGAAGTCCAAATCGGGGGCAGTGAAAAGGAAAGAACATCTTCAGCAGGCTCTGGACCATTTTGATAGGTTCATTGACGTAGTAATTGTCAGTGGTGTTCCCGATGATGGTTATGGCGATGCTGCGCCTTGGATACCGGAAAAGCGGCAAGGCTTTAAGTGGCGTATAGCAGATTTTGATCGATCTACCGGTCATTTCATCGCCAAAATTGTTGAACCGAAATGAGAACAAAGGTCACGCTATCCTTTGAAGACGAGCTTGCTGTTAAAGCCAGCGCCTACGCACGACAAAACCACACGTCAGTGCGCTCCCTCATGCGCGAGTTTCTTGACGATCTTATGGACGAAAAACTGAAGAATAACGTTTGGCCGACGCCAGATAAGCAAATACTCCCTGCCATTCCGACTGGAGACAGCCAATAAAATGTCCATTCTCATCAACTCACACACCAAAGTTATCTGTCAAGGCCTGACCGGCACGCAGGGAACCTTTCATACGCAGCAAGCGCAGGCCTATGGGACCAAGATGGTCGGCGGTGTGACGCCGGGCAAGGGCGGGCAGGCTCATGCTGACACTGGTCTTCCTGTGTTTGATACGGTGCTGGAAGCCAAGCTGAAAACCGGCGCGACCGCGACCGCCATTTACGTGCCTCCGCCATTTGCGGCGGATGCGATTGCGGAGGCGATTTCGGCGGAAATGGAGCTGATTGTCTGCATCACCGAGGGCATTCCGGTGGCGGATATGGTGAAGATTAAGAAGCAGTTGGCCGGTTCCAAGTCGCGCCTCATCGGGCCCAATTGCCCGGGCGTTCTTACCCCCAATGAATGCAAAATCGGCATTATGCCAGGCTCGATTTTCAAAAAAGGCAATGTTGGCATTCTCTCGCGCTCCGGCACGCTGACGTATGAAGCCGTGTTCCAAACCACCAATGAAGGCCTTGGCCAGACAACTGCTGTCGGTATCGGCGGCGATCCCGTGAAAGGCACTGAATTTATCGACATGCTCGAGCTATTCCTCGCCGATCCTGAGACCCACTCGATCATCATGATCGGTGAAATCGGCGGCTCGGCGGAAGAAGATGCCGCGCAGTTCATTCGCGATGAAGCCAAGCGCGGACGCTCAAAGCCTATGGTTGGTTTCGTGGCAGGGCGCACAGCCCCTCCCGGTCGCCGTATGGGCCATGCAGGCGCCATCATCTCTGGCGGCAAGGGCGGCGCGGAAGACAAAATCGCCGCGATGGAAGCAGCGGGTATCCGCGTCTCGCCAAGTCCGGCGCGTCTTGGAAAAACCTTGGTTGAAGTGCTCAAAGGTTAATCTCCAAAGCGGGCGTCGCAAGATGCCCGCCTCTTGCATTTATAGATGAAAGTCACAAAGACACAGCGGAACGCCACCCATGTCAAACTATCAGAACTTTGAACAAACCTCGTTTCTTTATGGCGGCAATGCCGACTATATTGAGCAACTTCATTTGCGCTGGCAGGAAAATCCTTCGTCGGTCACAGAAGAGTGGCAGGCGTTCTTCAGCGGGCTGGCTGATGATCCTGTTGATGTGAAAAACAATGCCAAGGGTGCATCGTGGGAAAAGGCCAACTGGCCGCAGCAAGCCAATGGCGAACTTGTGTCCGCGCTCGATGGCAACTGGCCGACTGAAGCCATAGTCGTTGATAAGTTAAAAGCGAAAGCTGCCGCCACCGGTACGCCTGCACCAAATCCGGCGGACCTCACCCGCGCCGCGCAAGACTCCGTTCGTGCGATCATGATGATCCGTGCCTACCGTATGCGCGGGCATTTGCATGCCAAGCTTGATCCGTTGGGGATTGCAACGCCGATTGACGATTACAACGAGCTTTCGCCGTCCAACTATGGCTTCATGGAAGCCGATATGGACCGCAAGATTTTCATCGATAATGTGCTGGGCCTGGAATACGCGAGCGTGCGCCAGATGGTCGAGATTTTGGAGCGCACTTATTGTTCCACTCTCGGCGTTGAATTTATGCACATGTCGAACCCGGAAGAGAAAAGCTGGATTCAACAGCGCATCGAAGGGCCGGATAAGGCGATTGAATTTACCGCAAACGGTAAGAAAGCCATCTTGCAAAAACTGGTCGAGGCCGAAGGTTTTGAGCAGTTTATTGATGTGAAATATAAGGGCACCAAGCGCTTCGGTCTGGATGGCGCCGAGTCGCTCATTCCGGCTTTGGAGCAGATTGTGAAGCGTGGCGGGCAGCTTGGCCTCAAGGAAATAATTCTCGGCATGGCGCATCGCGGGCGCTTGAATGTGCTGACACAGTTTATGAGCAAGCCGCACCGCGCGGTGTTCCATGAGTTCAAGGGCGGTTCTTATGCGCCCGATGAAGTGGAAGGTTCCGGCGATGTGAAATACCATCTCGGAGCGTCTTCCGACCGCGAGTTTGATGGCAACAAGGTGCATTTGTCGCTCACTGCCAACCCTTCCCATCTGGAAATAGTCAATCCTGTGGTGATGGGCAAAGCCCGCGCCAAGCAGGACCAGATGGCGACCGTTTGGGAAGGCGATATTATTCCCCTTCGCGAGCGCGTCAAAGTAATGCCGCTGCTGCTCCATGGTGATGCGGCATTTGCCGGCCAAGGCGTGGTTGCGGAAATTCTCGGCCTCTCTGGTTTGCGCGGTCACCGCGTTGGCGGCACGGTGCATTTCATCATCAACAACCAGATTGGATTTACGACCAACCCGCGCTTCTCGCGCTCGTCGCCTTATCCGTCTGACGTTGCCAAGATGATCGAGGCGCCAATTTTCCACTGTAATGGCGATGATCCGGAAGCTGTTGTTTTCGCCACCAAGATTGCCGTTGAATATCGCATGAAATTCCACAAGCCGGTGGTGGTGGATATGTTCTGTTATCGCCGCTTCGGCCATAATGAAGGCGACGAGCCGGCGTTTACGCAGCCGATTATGTATAAGAACATCCGCGCCCATGAAACAACTGCCGGGATTTATTCCAAGAAGCTGATCGCTGAAGGCACGATTTCGCAAGTCGAATATGATCAGATGAAGGCTGATTGGCGTGCTAGGCTGGAGGTCGAATATGAGGCCGGTCAGGCCTATAAGCCCAACAAGGCCGACTGGCTGGATGGTGTTTGGTCGGGCCTGCGCTCGGCAGATCAGGCAGACGATCCGCGCCGTGGCAAGACGGCGTTTCCGCTGAAACAATTGAAGGAAATCGGCAAAGTTTTGACGACGCTGCCGGGAGAGTTCACAGCGCATAAAACCATCCTGCGTTTCCTCGAAAACCGCGCCAAAATGTTTGAATCCGGCGAAGGTTTCGATTGGGCGGCGGCCGAGGCGCTGGCGTTCGGCTCGCTGTGTTTGGACGGGCATAAAATCCGTCTTTCAGGACAGGATTCTGAGCGCGGCACCTTCTCCCAGCGCCATTCTGTTTTGTACGATCAAAACAATGAGGAACGCTATATTCCGCTGGCAAATCTCAACCCCGGTCAAGCGCGGTTTGAGGTCATCAACACCATGCTCTCGGAAGAGGCGGTGCTCGGATTTGAATATGGTTATTCGCTGGCCCGCCCCAATGCGCTGACATTGTGGGAAGCCCAGTTCGGCGATTTCGCCAACGGTGCGCAAGTATTGTTTGATCAGTTTATCTCATCAGGCGAGCGCAAATGGCTGCGCATGTCCGGTCTGGTTTGCCTGTTGCCGCATGGCTATGAGGGCCAGGGTCCGGAGCATTCGTCCGCCCGCCTTGAGCGCTTTTTGCAGATGTGCGCCGAAGATAATATGCAGGTGGCAAACGTTACGACGCCTGCCAATTACTTCCATATTCTGCGCCGCCAAATGCGCCGCGATTTCCGCAAGCCCCTGATTTTGATGACGCCAAAGTCACTGTTGCGCCATAAGCGTGCCGTGTCGACACTGTCCGAAATGGCGGGCGAATCCACGTTCCACCGTCTCTTGTGGGATGACGCACAGATGCTGAAAGACCAGCCGATCCAGTTGGTGAAAGACAGTAAAATCCGCCGCGTGGTGATTTGTTCCGGCAAGGTCTATTATGATCTTTACGAGGATCGCGAAAAGCGCGGCGTTAATGATGTCTATCTCCTGCGCGTGGAGCAACTCTATCCATTCCCCGCTAAGGCGCTGATTAACGAACTTTCCCGATTCAAAAATGCCGAGATGGTGTGGTGTCAGGAAGAGCCAAAAAACATGGGGCCGTGGGCGTTTATCGACCCTTATTTGGAGTGGGTTCTGGCGCATATTGATGCCAAGCATCAGCGCGTGCGTTACACTGGACGTCCGGCGTCAGCGTCGACCGCAACAGGCTTGATGTCGAAGCATTTGGCCCAGCTTGCGGCGTTCCTAGAAGACGCCTTAGGTTCTTGAATTTACTTTTGAAAAATTGAACGAACGAACAGCGAGATAAAAATGGCAACCGAAATCCGCGTACCGACACTGGGCGAATCCGTATCTGAGGCAACCGTTGGCAAGTGGCTGAAAATGGCCGGAGACATGGTGAAGGCGGACGAAGTGCTGCTGGAACTTGAAACAGATAAGGTCTCGGTTGAAGTGCCATCACCTGCTTCGGGAGTTCTCACTGAAATTACCGTTCAAGTTGGTGACAATGTTGCGCCGGGCGGTTTGCTTGGTGTGATTTCGGACGGTGTTTCTGCGGCTGTTGCTTCGCCTGCCAAGGCTGCGGCTTCTGCCGCCGTCACTGCGTCAGCCGCATCTGTTTCGCCCGCACCATCCGCTGCCAAGATGATGGCTGATAGCGGTGTGTCAGTTGACCAAGGCTCCGGCAAGCGCGGCCAGGTGCTCAAGGGCGATGTGATTGAAGCGATTGCCAAAGGTGCTGCGGCTCCTGCCGCGCCTGTTACGCTGACAATTCCAACCGCCGCGCCGCGTGCCGCATCTGCTGCGCAAGATCAGGTGCGCGAAGAGCGCGTTCGCATGACCAAGCTGCGCCAGACCATTGGCCGCCGCCTCAAGGACGCGCAAAACACTGCCGCGATTTTGACCACCTTCAACGAAGTGGACATGAGCGCAGTGATGGATTTGCGCAACCGCTATAAGGATTTGTTTGAAAAGAAGCATGGCGTGAAGCTTGGCTTCATGGGCTTTTTCACCAAGGCCGTAACATACGCGCTGAAAGAAATCCCAACGGTTAATGCTGAGATCGACGGCACTGATATTGTTTATAAAAATTACTGCCATATCGGCGTTGCCGTCGGCACAAATAAGGGCTTGGTCGTTCCCGTCGTGCGCGATGCGGACCGCATGTCTATTGCTGAAGTCGAAAAAGACATCGGTCGCTTAGGCAAAATGGCGCGTGACGGCCAGCTGCAATTATCCGATATGCAAGGCGGCACATTCACCATTTCCAACGGCGGTGTTTATGGCTCGCTGATGGGCACGCCCATTTTGAACGCGCCGCAATCCGGCATATTGGGCATGCACAAAATTCAGGAGCGTCCGGTTGTCGTTGGCGGTCAAATTGTCATCCGCCCGATGATGTATCTGGCACTGTCATATGACCATCGCATGATAGACGGCAAAGAAGCTGTGACCTTCCTGGTGCGCGTGCGCGAGAGTTTGGAAAATCCGGAACGATTGGTGCTTGATCTGTAAGGACGGCGCGACATGAACAATTACTTGGCAGAATTTGCAGGCCTGATGGCAGTCTTCTCGGTGCTGATCGTTGCGCCGGGGGCGGACTTTGCGCTGATTATCCGCCAGTGCATTGTGCATGGCCGCAAGGCGTCGATCATCACTTCGTTCGGCATTGGTGCGTCATTGCTGTTCCATATCGGCTATACGATTTTGGGCATCGGCCTGATTGTTTCAAAATCGCTATTCCTGTTTTCAATGCTGAAATGGGCGGGCGCGGCCTATCTGATTTATCTTGGTATCAAGGCGTTTCGCGAACCGGCATTGAAGTTTGACGAGAGCAAAGATGTTGGTTCAGACCTCCAGCTTCCGGCATGGAAACTCTTTGCCATCGGCTTTGTCACCAATGCGCTAAACCCCAAGCCTGTGCTGTTCTTCCTATCTCTGTTTTCCGCTTTGGTCAGTCCGCATACGCCAGTCTTGGCTCAGGTGAGCTATGGGCTTGGCATGGCAATCGCGTTGATACTTTGGTTCGTTGGCGTGAGTTTCGTGTTTACATCCAAGCCTGTGCGGCAGAAATTCGTAAAACTCGGCGCATGGTTTAACCGCGCCACGGGCGCCTTATTTGTAGGGCTTGGTTTACGGCTGGCGCTGGTTCAAGCGAAAGCGAATTGATGCTTGGATTGAACCAAATTGGGTGGAGCTTTTCTCTTCCCGCTTCTCCAGCGGGGAGAGGGCAGGGTGAGGGCTGGTATGTCCCCCAACTTTGCCGCGAGGCCGCCCCTCATCCGGCGCTACGCGCCACCTTCTCCCCGATGGAGAATCGGCGAGAGGAAGTCTCCCTGCTTAAGTTGATTTTGACCATTGCCCTGTCGGTAATCCTTGGCGCAACTAATTTTTCGTTCGCCGCCTGCCCGCAAGAACTCTCGATTTACGAAGACACCAACGGCAACAGTCTGACCTTCACGCCGCCGCTGCCAAGCCAAGCCTCCGAACATGAGTTTACTTTGCATATGGGAACAGTAGCGCTGCAAGGCGTGGTGCTGTGGAGCCATGAGCCGACGCGGCCGGAAGCTATCATTATGGATAGCTGCCCCGAAGGCGATGTAACGGGCGATGAATTGGACAAATGCACTGTCTGGCAGGGCGTGGTTTATGGCCTCACCAAGGAGGCCAAAGCGCCATACCTAGGCAAGCGCGGCACGCCGAATGCCGACGCAATCTTGCTGCCGGATTTCTCGCGACTGGTTCTCGATCACACGTTCAAAGTAGCGCTTGCGGGTCCGGCAAAAGTGGACGATGTTTTTGTAATGAAGGGCTGCCAAGAGTAAATTGGCATCAAACTTTTTAGTCGCAAGGCGACTGCGAGAAAGGCGAATGAAATGTCTTATGATGTTGTGATTATCGGCTCCGGCCCGGGCGGTTATGTCTGTGCGATTAAAGCCGCGCAGTTGGGATTGAAGGTGGCTGTTGTTGAAAAGCGCGCCACGCTTGGCGGCACATGTCTCAACATCGGCTGCATTCCCTCCAAGGCGCTGCTCCATGCGTCAGAAGTGTTTCATGAGGCGGGCCACACCTACGATACTTTGGGCGTGGAAATTTCAGCGCCTAAGCTCAACCTTACCAAAATGATGGCGCATAAGGACAGTGTTGTGGATGCCAATGTGAAGGGCGTCGCGTTTCTGTTCAAGAAGAACAAAGTTGATAGCATCAACGGCACGGGCAGCGTGCTTGGCGAGGGAAAGGTGCAGGTGACAGCGGCGGATGGCACGCAATCCATTCTTGAGACCAAGAACATTGTTATCGCCACCGGCTCGGATGTGGCGGGCATTCCGGGCGTTGCGGTTGATTTTGATGAAAAGACCATCGTCTCCTCCACTGGTGCGCTGGACTTGCAAAAAGTGCCGGATCATATGGTCGTGGTTGGCGGCGGCGTCATCGGGTTGGAGCTTGGCTCGGTCTGGGCGCGGCTTGGCGCAAAGGTTACGGTTGTTGAATATCTGCCGAATATTCTTGGTGGCATGGACGGCGATGTCTCCAAGCAGTTCCAGCGCATTTTAGAAAAGCAGAATATGACGTTCAAAATGAACAGCAAAGTCACCGGTGTTGCCAAGGCTGAAAAGGGAGCGACGGTTACGTTCGAGCCAGTGGCGGGTGGCGCGGCGGAAACCATCGAGGCGGATATTGTGCTGGTCGCTACCGGTCGCAAGCCATTCACCGGGGGCTTGGGCCTCGAAAAAGCCGGGGTGGTGTTGGATAATCGCGGCCGCATTGATGTGGATGGTCACTGGCAGACATCAGTGCCGGGCATTTATGCCATTGGCGATGTTATCAAAGGCCCGATGCTGGCGCATAAGGCGGAAGATGAAGGCGTTGCTGTCGCCGAAATTATGGCGGGTCAACATGGACATGTGAATTTTGATGTCATTCCGGGCGTGGTGTATACCTCGCCTGAAGTGGCATCCGTGGGCAAGACCGAGGAAGAGTTGAAGGCCGCAGGTATCGCTTATAAGGCAGGTAAATTCCCCTTTACCGCCAATGGCCGTGCCCGCGCTATGCAGCACACGGAAGGTTTTGTGAAAATCCTCGCAGATGCCACGACAGACAAGGTTCTCGGCGCCCACATCATCGGCTTTGGTGCTGGCGATCTTATCCATGAATGTGCCGTGCTAATGGAATTCGGCGGCTCGTCGGAGGATTTAGCGCGGACTTGCCACGCCCATCCGACCATGAGCGAAGCGGTACGGGAAGCAGCGCTGGGGACGTTTGCCAAGTCGATCCATATTTGAGTTAACGCCCGCGCCAGCTTTGCGTTTGAGATTGACTCTTCTTATTTCTTGAGTTCGCGAATCAAATATTGTATAACTTTATCATCTCCCCTGTCGTTTAGGCGGTAGGGCGCGCGGCCATGCAACCTTCGGGTTCATGGCCGCAGCTATTTTGGAGGGGACGATTGATAACAAATGTTTATATTGACGGATTCAACCTCTATTATGGTGCTCTGAAGAATTCGCACCACAAATGGTTGGATGTTGAAAAACTTTGCAACAATATTTTGCCGAAGACACCCATAAATAAGATCATGTATTTCACGGCGCGTGTTGTGCCACGACCTTCTGATCCAACACAAAATGTGCGACAGGATACCTATTTTCGCGCACTTTCCACCAATCCAAAAGTCGAAATCATCTTTGGTCATTTTTATCACATGTCGTGAGCATGCCTGAGTGCGACGCGTCACGAAAACCAACGGGAACTTATGCCAAAGTTTTGAAGACCGAAGAGAAGGGATCAGATGTAAATCTTGCAACTCATCTTTTGTCTGACGCGGCGCTTGGAAAATATGATCAGGCAATTGTGATCTTAAGTGATCCGGATTTGCTGATGCCAATTCGATTTTGCCGGACACTGTTTGGCAAGCGGGTAGGCCTCCTCAATCCACACCAAAGACAAAGCCAAGTGTTGGCTCGCGAGGCGGATTTTGTCCGCCCCATTCGCCCCGGTGTTATCAGTGCGTCACAATTTTCATCTAAATTGTTTGACACTATTGGCGTGATAAATAAGCCTGCTACTTGGTAGCGCTCGATTTCAAACAGTTTGCAGGAATTCTACATGCCCACGGACATTATCATCTACCACAATCCACAATGCGGAACCTCGCGCAACACGCTGGCCATGATCCGCAACAGCGGTGTGGAACCCCATGTGATTGAATATCTCAAGTCTCCGCCATCCCGCGCCCTGTTGAAAAATTTGATTGCCCGCATGGGTATTTCCACCCGTGAGCTGCTGCGTGAAAAGGGCACGCCTTATGCAGAATTGGGGCTGGATAACGCTGCGCTCAGCGATGATGAATTGCTGGATGCTATGCTGGCCCATCCCGCCCTCATCAACCGCCCTATCGTTGTCACCCCGCTTGGCGTAAAACTATGCCGCCCATCAGAGGCGGTGTTGGAACTATTGCCCGCAGACCAGCACGGCGAATTTATCAAAGAAGACGGGACACGTGTCATTGATGCCAGCGGTCGCAGAGTGGCGACTGTCTAATGGCTACATTATCAAAACGCCTGGTGGCTGAGGCTCTGGGAACCGGACTACTCGTCGCAACAGTGGTAGGCTCAGGCATCATGGCCGAAACACTATCCGGCGGCAATGGTGCCATTGCACTCCTCGGTAACACCATCCCGACTGGTGCCATTCTTGTGGTCCTCATTACCATTTTCGGACCGCTTTCCGGTGCGCATTTCAATCCAGTGGTCAGCTTTGCCTTTGCGCTGCGCCGCCGGTTGCCGGTGTCTGATTGTCTGGCTTATGTCGCCGTTCAAATTCTAGGCGGCATCCTTGGGGCATGGGCAGCGCATCTCATGTTTGATCTGCCTGTCTGGCAGATTTCCACCCATGTCCGCTCAGGCGGTGCGCAATGGTTTTCGGAAAGTGTTGCCACCTTTGGCTTGCTCCTCACAATATTTGGATGTGTTGCCAATAGTCCATCGTCCGTGCCGTTTGCTGTCGGACTTTACATCACAGCAGCCTATTGGTTCACGGCGTCAACATCTTTTGCCAATCCGGCAGTAACCATTGCGCGTGCATTAACCGAGACGTTCTCAGGCATAGCGCCATCCAGTGTGCCACTGTTTATTGTAGCGCAGACTGCCGGCATGTTGGCTGCCACTGCTTTGGCGACTTGGCTTTGGCCTGATGTGAATGATGATTCCTAAACAGACTTGTTAATAAATAGTTGGACTACCGCCGCTTAAAGCGCGCTGCGAAGAACCCGTCCATGCCAGCCAATTTATCCTCATCGTTCGGCAAATCTGCCGGCGTCGAGCGCAGGTAGCCGTGGCCGTCTATCAGGGATTCCATGCCGGGTAACTCTGCGGGCTGAATGGGGTCGGCGATGAGGCTTGGAATATCATAGACAGCGCGGTCGGCGAGATCTTCGCCTTCTTGAGTAACCAGAGAGCAGTTGGCGAACACCAGCGTGCCGCCGGGTTTTACCAGCGTGGCGGCGTAGCTTAGCAGTTTGAATTGCAGGGCTGCGAGTTTATCAATATCGGCGGGTGTCTTGGTCCATGCCACATCGGGGTGGCGGCGGATGGTGCCGGTGGATGAACAGGGGGCATCCAAAAGCACAGCGTCGAACAATTCCGTTGGCTTATAATCCAGCAAATTGCCTTGCCATGTTTGCGCCTTGAGGCCCAAACGGGCGAGGTTGGACTCGAGGCGCTTGAGGCGTGAGGCGGAAAGATCGAGCGCGGTGACGTTGGCGCCTGCGGCAATCAGCGTTGCCGTTTTACCGCCCGGCGCGGCGCAGAGGTCTGCCACGCGCTTGGCCTTAACATCGCCCATCAGTCTGACAGGTAGGCTGGCGGCGATGTCTTGAACCCACCATTCACCATCCGCAAAGCCCGGCAATTCCGGCACGGGGGATGGCAGATTGGCGACACGCACGGTTCCATTGGGTAGAACAATGCCGCCAAAAGCTTCAGCCCATTTTTGCGGGTTGGATTTCACAGTGAAATCAATCGGCGCTTCAATGCGGTGCATGGCAACGATTGCTGCGGCTTTCGAGCGGCCATAGGATTGCATCAGGCTTTCAGCCAGCCATTTTGGCGCATCCAGCGTGTTGGCGTAAAGGCCCGGCATCCGCTCATCAGTGGCGCGGATCATGCCGCGCAGCACGGCGTTGACGAGATTAGCAAACTTGGCATTGCGCGGATCATGACGGGCGGATTCGACTGCGAGATCCACTGCCGAATGGTTTGGCACATCCAGAAACAGAATTTGCGCTGAAGCCACATGGAGCAAATGTTGCAGGCTTTTAGCATTGGCGGGCAGTGCACGATCATAAAGCGTAACGAGAAATGCCTCGATGGTGTTGCGGTGGCGCAAGGCGCTGGACAGAATGGCACGTACCAGCGAGCGGTCGCGGGCGTCCAAGGCGCGATATTGCGGGTGGCCGTTGGTCTCGTCGGTGAGACCATCGAGAGGCGTTGCTGTATCAATCACCGCGCCAAGCAAGCGCTGGGCGCATAGGCGGACCGCAAGACCCGGGCGGGCGGACGTGTCGGCGACTTTGGCCTCGTCATCCCATCTCATGACGGATTACGTCCCCATGGTCCTGATCCGGAATTGGTTGGCTGCATAGGTGCTTCGTTCATTAGTACTGGCTTCTCATTGTTGGCTTCCTGGTCCATTTCAATCGCTAATGTCTCCAGTTTAGCAACACGGGTTTCCGTTGACGGGTGGGTAGAGAAAAGCCCGTCCATGCGCAAGCCCGATAGGGGGTTAACGATGAACATGTGCGCTGTGGCAGGGTTGCGCTCGGCGTCTTGATTGACGGTATGGCTGGCCTCAAGCTTTTTCAGTGCGGATGCCAACCAGAGCGGATGGCCGCAGATTTGTGCGCCGAGCCTGTCTGCTGAATATTCGCGGGTGCGGCTGATGGCCATTTGCACTATCATGGCGGCAAACGGTGCTAGCATGACGGCGATGATCGAGCCGAAACCGCCGAGCGGATTATTGCGATTGCGGCTGCCGCCGAATATGAATGCGAAATTTCCGAGCATTGAAATGGCGCCGGCGAATGTGGCGGTGACAGTCATGATAAGTGTATCACGGTTGCGCACATGGGCCAATTCATGGGCGATTACGCCGGAGGCTTCCTCCGCGCTGAGGCGTTTGAGCAGGCCGGTGGTTACAGCAACTGCCGCATGGTTCGGGCTGCGGCCGGTGGCAAAGGCGTTGGGCTGGTCGTTTTCGATGATGTAGGGCGTCGGCATCGGCAAGTTGGCACGCTGCGCCAACGCCTGCACGATGGCGAAATATTCCGGCGCGGACTGCGCATCCACTTCCACGGCACGATTCATGCTCAATACTGCTTTGTCCGAGCCCCACCACGTGTAAAGATTGGTTCCTGCTGCAAATAACAGCGCCATCATCATCCCGGTTCGCCCGCCGATCGCAAAACCAACAGTCATGAACAGCGCCGTCATAAAGGCCATAAGCATAGCGGTTTTAATCAAGTTCATCGAACAATCCTCTGGTGGAAAATTTGCGTTATCTTGTCTATATCATGGGATGTGAACGACTGTCTTTCAATCCGGATAAATTATGAGCGACCAAAAACCAGTCAAACTTTCTGATGTTGCCAAGCGGGCTTTGGCTGAAGCTGAGGCGCGACGTGCCGCAGTTGAATTTGCCAAACAAGTGCTGCCCAAAGAGTTGGGAGGGCGCGGCGGGGAAGATCCTGTGCGCTACGGGGATTGGGAGAAGGACGGCATAGCACATGATTTCTGATATCCCCGAATTGAGATTTCAAATTTCTTTTTGAACCATTCCCTTTATTTTGGCCGCTTTCTCAAAGTGACTGATTTATGTGTTTGAATTCACCAAATCGCCGCCTCCATAAGGGCGTCATGATCGTCATTTTTTGTTTTGAAAGAAGGCATAAAATGACAGGCCGACACTCGTGCCCTTCTGCAAAATTTATTCATTACACACCTCAATAATTTTTATCCGCAGTCTTAAGCGCATTATGCCTCCGGTGCATTTGTTTGAATGTGGTCTATCACTAACCGTCATCCAACATAAACGGCATGGTAGTGGACTACTGACATCTTAACAGGTTCTAAATATCTGAGACCGGAAGGCCGCATGGCGTACCGAAATGGCACAGCCCCATCTCTTCTAACCGTAACTGGACGTGGCAGAGTGAAGGAAGAGTTAAGGGAATTCCTAAGTTGCTCATATATTAACATTTTGTTCACTATGATTTCGCCAATTCCTCAATGAAATCAATGAGACGCGGAGTTTGGAACGCCAAAAATCTCCGACTGGCGCGCTAATCGCAATGCTTTGGATGAAAACGGTTCGCCCGTTCCATCTGGAGACATATTATGAACGCGCTCACATCATTACAGTCCAAAGTATCGTGCTTTGCTAAGGATCGCAGTGGCAATTTCGGGCTGATGTTTGCAGCCGCTTCGACGGGCATTGTATTGTCCGTGGGTTTTGCTGTTGATGTGACACAAATGTACAATGCAAAAGCGGAACTCCGGCAGGCGCTTGATGCCGCTATTGTATCAACCGCGCTGGATATTTCGCGCAACAAAGTCAGCGAAACGGATGCAAAGCCGCGCCTTGAACTACTATTCCGCGCTAATCTTAATTCGAAGCGGTTTAATGATGCCAGCACGCTATTGACCGGGGTGAAAGTTGATGCGGTAACGAACATCATCTCAGCCTCCGCCGTCACCGATTATAAATTGGCATTTCCTGTTTTTGGCGCGGACAAGACAAAGAAAATATCCACATCGTCCGCTGGCCAATATCGCCAGCGCATGGTCGAAGTTTCAATGGTGCTTGATGTGACCGGCTCCATGCAAGGTAATAAAATAAAGGAATTAAAGACGGCGGCCAAAGCTGGCGTAGCCGCTTTTTTGGATAGCGGCTACGGGAACACGCGCGTGGCGATTGTTCCGTATGCCTTCGGCGTGAACGCGGGTGCACTCAAGTCTCAAGTTAGAGACGAGGCCGGCAACCCGATTGTTGGAAACTGCGCTACGGAGCGTCGCGGCCCGCAGATGTTTACCGACGCCAGCCCGATTGGTGCCAAAGTAACATTGGCCAATAAGATGAATTATACTTATTCAAATGGCAGTACCGCTTCAATGAACTTTCAATGCCCGTCCACACCAGTTCTGCCTTTGACAAAAGATACGGCAACTTTAAACGCAGAAATTAATAGCCTTGTTGCTTTAAACGGCACAGCCGGGCAGATGGGGATTCAGTGGGGCTGGTATATGCTGTCACCAAATTGGAAGACTGTGTTGCCAGCATCGTCTGCCCCCGTTGCATACGGCACGCCGGAAGTTGATAAATATCTCATTGTTATGACTGATGGTGTTTTCAACTCTGAAGCAAGTGGCTTAAGCGCAGCGAACATCCCGGCAATTTCAGGTGTTGCCAAATCGTCGGGTCGCTTAGCACTTAGCTATTGCAACGCAATCAAAGCACAGAAGATCAAAGTTTTCACAATAGGGTTCCGGATGGATGAAAATGATGTATCCGAGCAACCTGAAGCGCTGAAAGTTTTGAAGGACTGCGCTAGCACACCGGTCGATGCTGAAACCACTTTTTTCAACGCGGCCAATGGTGCAGAGCTGCAAACTGCCTTTGAAGAAATCGCCAAGCGTGTTGAGCATGTGGCGCTGATTAACTAAGGTTCAAACTCTAATTTCATCGCTCTTATAAATGCGAAGGGCCGCCAACTGAATCTAAGTTGGCGGCCCCGCTATTTAGTAAGGCCCGTCTGGCCATATGAACTTTTGGTTCACCTTATGAGAAGTGTCAGCTAAGAGCACGCTCCAAAACATCGACAACAACACCGGCTAGACTAAGACCCATACAATCACTCGACATAGGATCACCTCCTCTCATCTGGTTGAACATACTACTAAGCTGGGGCGATTTGCATGATTTGGCAAGAGGGAAATTTGGCAAATTTTATGACCAGGTTCCACCCGGCTTCTCAAGCCTGCCTGGCATAACTGACGTCGCTATCGAGTGCTGATATGGGACCACGAAGTGGATAACCTTCCTCGATAATATAAGGACCGCCGCCGACTGAATCTTTTGAGCTCATCAGCACAAAGCGTGAGACCTTAAAAACTTGCGTTGAGAAATTGCCACGGCTGGAAAGATAATGGGCGACATCCTCGATGAGCGGCGCTCTGAGGCGGGCGATTGTTATGTGGGGCATGAATTTACGCGGCTCGGCGGGCAGTCCGATGCGCTGGCACAGGCGCTCCAAGTCTGCCGCCAGCCGGTTTAAATCGGAGCCCGGCCGTACCCCTGCATAGAGCGAGTGCGGTTTTTTTGAACCGAACTCGCCAACGCCCGAAAGTGAGATTTCAAACGGCGCGCATTTGATACGGTCGAGCGCGGTAGCAATTTCGTCCGCCATATGGTTTTCCACATCGCCGATGAATCTCAGTGTGATGTGGTGATTTTCAGGATCAATCCAACGGGCATTGGCCATGCCGCCCTTAAGCAATGTGAGCGAGCGGGTAATGTGAAGTGGAACTTCCAAGGCGATAAACAACCGTGGCATGGCGGCCTCCTGAATCACTATGTTTCAATCGAATCATTGAATGAGATACGGCGCAAGTGACAAAATTATTTCAATGCGTCCGACACATATGGCAGTGTGTTTTTGACCATCACATCAACGCCTTTGCGGTTCGGATGGAGTTTGTCTTCGATTTGTAAGTCCGGATGGCCTGTAACGCCTTCAGTGAAAAAGGGAATGAGCGGCAGCGTGTATTTCTTGGCTAAATCAGGATAGATGGCATTGAACTTCGTCTCATAGTCCTTGCCCATATTGGGCGGCGACAACATGCCGGCCAGCAGGATTTTGATGTTGCGGCCTTTGAGACTGGTAATCATGGCATCAAGATTTTGACCTGTTATTTCCGGCGCTATGCCGCGCAAAGCGTCGTTGCCGCCTAATTCTAATATCACCAGCTTTGTGCCATCCGGGACGGACCAGTCGATACGCTCAAGGCCGCCGGATGTGGTATCGCCGGAAACACCGGCGTTGGTGACGCGGATGTCCAAACCTTGGGCTTTCAGTGCGGCTTCAAGTACCGCAGGGAAGCCATCGCCCTCCGGCAATTCATAACCCGCCATCAGGCTGTCGCCGAAGCCGACGATTTCTACAGGCTCCGCAGATTCTTGCGAGAAAGCCTTGTTTTGCGCAATACCCTTGTCTTGCGAGAAAGCCTTGGCAAAACCATAAGTGCTTCCCCATATAGCAGCCAACAATGCCAATGCTTTTACCGTTGATTTAATTAACTGTGGCATGGGTGATTCACTTTTTGATTTGAGGCGCGGGTGCGCTTTGTCTATCGCAATACAGGAAGGCTTTTTGTGCAACAAACAATATTGCGGTTAAATGACGTAAATTTGACTCTCGGTGACGGGCAATCGCAGGTCAAGGTTTTGGACGGTGTTGGATTTGAGGTGGCGCAGGGCACATCGCTGGGCATCGTCGGGCCGTCGGGTTCGGGCAAAACCTCGCTGTTGATGGTGCTGTCGGGCTTGGAGCGGGCCGATAGCGGGCGCGTTGAGATTAATAAGGTTGATATCACCGGTTTTTCCGAGGATGAAATGGCTTCGTTTCGGGGCCGTAACATTGGCATTGTGTTTCAGTCATTTCATCTCATTCCCAATATGAGCGCGCTGGAAAATGTTGCCGTACCGCTGGAACTGGCCGGGCATCCGGATGCGTTCAAGCGGGCAAAAGAGGAGCTTGAAAAAGTTGGCCTCGGCGAGCGCCTAACGCACTTTCCGGGGCAACTTTCCGGAGGTGAGCAGCAGCGCGTGGCTATTGCCCGTGCGCTGGCCCCCCAGCCTGCGATACTTGTTGCGGACGAGCCGACGGGAAATTTGGATTTGGCGACGGGCGAGAAAATCTCAGCACTGCTGTTTGCCGCCTGCCGCACGCGGGGCATGACGTTGCTTCTTGTGACGCATGATCCGCAATTGGCAGCGAAATGTGACCGGCAAATCCATATGCGTTCAGGCCGTGTTGAGGGCGATTTGTTGTCAGCATCGGGCAGTGAAATATAGTCATGGAAAAGCGCTCATATTTTTCATCACTTGGTTTGGCCGCACGGTTTGCCTTTCGTGAATTGCGCGGCGGGCTGTCCGGCTTTCGCGTGTTTCTTGCCTGCATCGCGCTGGGCGTTGCGGCAATCGGCGCGGTGAATTCAGTTGCGGAAGGCATTACGTCCGCCATCGAGCGCGAGGGCCGTAATATTCTTGGTGCGGACATTAAGTATGAATTGGTGCAGCGCGAAGCAACTGATGTCGAGCTGGAAAAGATTAAGGCGCAGGGTACCGTGTCCTATGGCATTACTATGCGCTCCATGGCGCGGCTGCCGGATGGTAGCGACCAAAGCCTGGTCGAAATCAAAGCTGTTGATGACGCTTACCCGCTTTATGGCGTGGTGAAGACGGACAGCGGCTTGGGCCTGCCGGAGCTTTTGAGTATCCGTAGTGGCAGTTTCGGTGCCGTCGTGCCGCAAATATTGTTTGACCGGCTCGGCCTTAAAGTTGGCGGTCATTTGCTCGTTGGCGATTTGAATTTGGAACTGCGGGCGACGCTACTGACCGAACCTGATGTGCTGTCGGAAGGGTTCGGCTTTGCGCCGCGCTTGATGATATCACGCGAGGCTGTTGAAGCGTCCGGACTTATCCGTACGGGCAGTTTGGCGAATTATAATTATAAGGTGTTGATGAACCAAACGCTGTCGAAACCTGCGCTGCTCGATTTGCAAAAAGCGCAGCGCAAGGAAATGGGGGACGCAGGATTTCGCATTGCTACCAGTGCCAATGCAGCGCCCGCGCTCGCAGATACGGTTGAGCGCTTCTCGCAATTTCTGTCGCTTGTGGCGCTTTGTGCGCTGCTGGTTGGCGGGGTTGGCGTCGCCAATGCTGTTCAGGCGCATCTGGATGGTAAGCGCCCGGTGATTGCGACATTCAAAAGTCTTGGCGCTGGCGGCGGGTTTGTGGCTACTGTTTATCTTATCCAGATTTTGATTATAGCGCTTGCAGGCATTGCCATTGGTCTGGTGATTTCTGCGATAGCGCCGCCTTTGATTGGTTCGACTTTGGAGCGTTTTCTACCGCTTTCGATTGACCGCAGCATTCAAACAAGTGCGCTGGTTTTGGCGGCGCTGTTCGGATTTATGACGACGCTTGCGTTTGCGTTGGTCCCATTGGGGCGGACACGTCATGTGCGCCCGACCATGCTGTTTCGCGATACAGTATCGGAAGGTGGGCAGCCAACAGAGTGGCTCTGGCTATTGGCCGCTATTTTCACCATGGCGCTCACTGCGGGGACGGTAATTCTACTCTCTGATCAACGGCGCATCGCGGCGATATTTTTGGGCGCGGCGCTTGGCGCGTTTATCATTCTCTATGGTGTCTCAGCATTGGTGATTTGGGCAGCCAGCCGCGTGGCGCGTCCGCAATCGACAATTTGGCGGCTGGCGATTGGTAACATTTACCGGCCCGGTGGCATCACCCGCTCAGTTGTTATCTCATTGGGTTTGGGCCTGACGTTATTGGCTGCCATTTCGCTGATTGACAATAATTTGCGCAGCCAAATTTCCGGCTCGATTGCAGGCAAGGCGCCGGACTTTTTCTTCGCAGATATCCAGGGCAAGGAAATTGACGGGTTTTCCAAATTGCTCAGTGAGATTTCTCCCAATGGAAAGGTACAAAATGTACCGATGCTGCGCGGGCGCATCACCGCGCTGAAGGGCATTAAGATTGCGGATTATAAAGTGGCGCCGGAAGCCAGTTGGGTGACGCGCGGCGACCGGGGTATTACCTATTCTCCCAATCTGCCGGACAATAGCTCGCTTACTGAAGGCAGTTGGTGGGCGGCGGATTATAGCGGTGAGCCGTTGGTTTCATTTGCTGCCGAAGAGGCAGGCGAGCTGGGATTGAAAGTTGGCGATACCGTCACAGTCAATGTATTGGGCCGCTATATTACAGCCAAGATTGCTAACTTACGGGCCGTTGAATGGCGCTCACTGTCTATCAATTTCGTTATGGTGTTTTCGCCGTCGATGTTCAAAGGCGCGCCTCATGCGTGGCTATCGACGCTGACGGACCCGGGTTCGGATGCGGCTGGCGAAGCCAAAGTTTTGAACAGTGTGACCAAAGCCTTTCCGGCGATAACCACCGTGCGGGTGAAAGATGCGCTGTCAATGGCGACAAGTTTCATTGCGCAGTTCACGCTGGCAATCCGCATTGCCGCTTCCGTAGCGTTGATTGCGTCCGTGCTGGTTCTGGCGGGTGCCTTGGCGGCGGGAAACCGAATTCGCGTAAGGGACGCTGTGATATTGAAAATGCTCGGCGCAACGAGGAGCACCTTGGTGCGGGCGTTTGTGCTGGAATATATGCTGGTGGGGCTGGCGACGGCTGTTTTTGCACTGCTGGCGGGGACTTTAGCGGCGTGGTTTGTGATAACCAACATCATGAACCTGACGTTCAGCTTCGAGCCTATTGTGCTGTTCACCACTGTTGGCATTGCGCTAATTTTAACGATTGGTATGGGTTTAGCCGGAACTTACCGGATATTGGGCCAAAAGGCATCGCCGGTATTGAGGATACTTTAACGGTGTTTTCGGCCGCTATCGATAATTTTGTATTTGCCCTTGTCGTTACGCACAAGAATCACCATAGTCATGTATAGCTAAGCTGTTTTCCTGCCAGCGCGCTCCTGTAATGGACACCAGTCGGGATGAATGAGGACAAAATGTCTGACTATCGCAATACTCCGCTGCGCTCCGTGACAAATGCACAAGTGGGCGCCGATATTGATGAAGGCCTGCGCAGCTATATGTTGCGCGTTTATAATTTGATGGCTGTTGGCCTTGGTATTACGGGCGTCACTGCCTACGGTACATATGCTTATGCCTTGAGCAATCCTGCGTTCGCGCAAGCCGTTTATGGCGGACCGATGAAGTGGGTTGTTATGCTGGCGCCGCTGGCGCTGGTGTTTTTCTTGAGTTTCCGAATTAACTCGATGAGTGTTGCCACCGCTCAGACGACATTCTGGGGCTATGCCGCGCTTCTGGGTGTGTCGTTGTCGTCCATCTTCTTGGTCTACACGGGACAAAGCATCACGCAGACATTCTTCATAACTGCCACAACATTCGGTGCGATGTCGCTCTATGGTTACACCACGAAGAAAGACCTCACCAGCTGGGGTTCATTCCTGTTCATGGGTCTGATCGGCATTTTGATTGCGTCACTTGTGAACATTTTCTTGGCATCGTCCGCGATGAGTTTTGCCATCAGCGTGATTGGTGTTTTGGTGTTCACCGGCCTTACAGCCTATGACACACAGAAGATCAAGGAAGGCTATTATGAAGCCGATGACAGCGATACCGCCGGCCGCAAAGCAATCATCGGTGCTTTAAACCTCTACCTCGATTTCATCAATCTATTCATCATGTTGCTCCGTCTGTTTGGCGACCGTCGCTAAACGTAACAACACTGACAAATCAGAAGGCGGCTTTCGGGCCGCCTTTTTTGTTTGCGACATCGTCCAGTAATCGCTACAAAATTACGACGGAGACGATACTATGAATATACGCCCGGCTACGCTTGCCGATATTGCCGACATGCACACAATCTATGAACATGCCGTACTGCATGGCACAGGTTCTTATGAGCTGGACCCGCCGGACGAGGCTGAGCTGGCGCGGCGGTTCAGCACCAATACCGGAAATGGGTTTCCGTGGATTTTGGCAGAAGAGGGTGGTGTGGTTTTGGCTTACGCCTATGCCTCTCCCTTTCGCACGCGGCCGGGCTATCGCTGGATGATTGAAGATTCAATTTATGTCGCGCCGGAAGCTAAGGGTAAGGGCATCGGTAAAGCGCTGCTTGCACATCTCATTGAGCTGTGCGCTGCGCTGGGTTTCCATCAAATGGTGGCAGTGATTGGTGATGGCAAGGGTAACAAAGGTTCAGTAGCACTGCATTCGAGTCTGGGCTTTCGCCATGCGGGCACGATTGAAGGCTCCGGCTTTAAGTTCGGTCAATGGATTGATACCGTTATGATGCAATATGCAATGAATGGTGGCGCGCATGCGCTGCCGGATACGGTCAAGTTTCCGTCGAGTGACTGGAGGTTTCTAAAATAATTTAGCTTTGAACCAGCTTCAGTGTTTTATCAAATACCCGCAGCACTAAACCGAGTTCATGTCCGCGCTTGAGGATTAACCCGTTGGCGTTGACGACACTGAATGCGCCTTGTTTGCGGGCCAGTTTGGGCGTTTTTTCAATGCGAAACAGCGGCGTTTCGGTGGCGCGGCGGAAAACTGAAAATACAGCGCAGTCCTTCAGACTGTCGATGGCATAGTCTTTCCACTCGCCGGCACCGACCATTTTTGAATAGAGATTGAGAATAAGATTGAGCTCTTTGCGGTCAAACATAACCGGCAATTCGCCCGTTCCCTTAACGAAAGGAATGAGATTTGGCTGAGTTAGATCGGCGTTTGCGCCGTTATCATTCATCTTTTTTACCTGCACTTGGTCGTTTGCCGGATTACAAAACTGGACCGGACGTGGCGTATTTGCAAGCAGAAAGTGATTATGAAGTCTTTAAGTGTTGGTCAAACGCGTCATTCAATCTTTGAAACATGATGTTGCAAAGGGTGATTGAGTGCCACGAAGAAGCCGCAATTCTGCCTAACCGACGCCGGATTTGGAACCGAACATGTTGATGTTGCCTGAGACGGTCCGGTCAAACTTAATAGCCGAACCCCAAGCCCCCCGCCATCGGCGTTGAGCTGACTGGACCTTTCAGGCATATTGGTTTTTTGACCGGACAGGCTCTGTCCGGTCTTTTTTTACGAGTTTGTCGTGCCGGAGATTAGCGCAGCGCCAATAATTTCGCCGGGTGTGCCATCTGCGGTTTGACGTTGCAAAAGCACAGCGCAGCCATAGCCCTTATCGGCCATAAATTCTTTGGCTGGAAGTTCGACCTTGAGGTATTGCCCTTTCCACATACCAATTGTGCTGATTTTGTATACAGCGTTGTGGTATTCAACAGTTTTACCGGCGTTTTCACCACGCAAAATATTGACCGATTCTTTGGCTTCAAAGATAACCAACACTAAATTTGCCTCGCCCGGGCCCGCACCTGCAGAAATACTTAAGTGGCCGCTATCGACGGATGCTGAAACGGCTACAGACAGCGGACCGGTCGTCTTGTTCATTTGATCCATTGCGGCAAAAACAGAATCCGGCGATCCTGCTTTGACGCTTTGTTTTCCATTCACAATCATTTGCGGTGTATAGACTTGGGTCGAGCCAAAGCTGGCCGCATAGTCATATTGGCGCTTGGTGAAGGCGGCATCCGAAAAAGTATCCTTCCAATTCAAGTAGTTCCAATAGTCAACGTGGAATGCAAGCGCGACCACATCGCCGCGCTTGATGATTTCGCCAAGCACCTTATCGGCTGGCGGGCAGGACGAGCAGCTTTGGCTTGTGAACAGCTCCACGACGCCTTTGACGGGCGCGTCCTGCGCAAGGGCCACCCCGTTTGAAGATAGCACACAGAGCGCTGCACCAAGTGCTATAAACTTTGGTGCTATAAACTTTGGTGCGCTAAATTTTTGTGCGATAAACTTTGGAACCGTAATTTTGAACATTGAAGCCAGACCTTTTCTTGGGCTTAGATTAATCCGTCATACACTCAATAGAAAGTCACTTCCGGGTGATGGTTTCGTGTGCTTCATTTTCTAGCTGCAACTGGCCGCGCCAAGAATTGCACCGGAGTCGGCGCGCTGCAATAGCACCGCGCAATTGCTGCCTGCAGGCATCGTCGTACTCATAGCGCTGCCATTCCACTTGCCTATGTTTTTAATGCCGGAGACGGCGTGGCGATAGACGATATCACGCCCGCCATTTTCGCCGCGACCAATTTTGAAAATTTTTTCCCGGTATAAGTAACGAGGTAAAGGTTGGCGGCGCCAGCGCCTGCGGCGACATTAACGGTTAGCTTGCCAGCGCTCACTTTTGTGTTTACCGCCACGGGAAGCCCCGCCAGCGCTGATGAAATTGAACTATTGAAGCTGCCATTCCCCGCTACGGTGGTACCATTGACGATTATTTGCGGCGTATAGACGCTGCTTGTTCCTAATATGTTGGAATAGTTTTGCTTACGCTTGATGAAGAAACTTGATGAAAATGTATCTTTTCAGCCCGGATAATCCCAATAGTCGACGTGCCAAGCCAGCGTAATTACGCCGTTTTTATCGCTGAAATCTCCCAATATCTTATCCGCAGGTGGACAAGATGAGCAGCCTTGGCTGGTAAAAAGTTCAACCACGCCTTTGACGCCATCTGCATGAGCGGGGTTCAAAAGGGCGAGGGAGAAAAATGCAGACGTTGCAAGGTGTGAGAGGCTCATGGTGGTCTCCGTCAAACCAGTTTCGCAGAAAAGCGTTATGACTTTGCGCTATCGCCGGAAAATCAAATTGCGGTGAGTGTGACTTGACAATCAGGGCGAATGGTAAGCTGAATATTGCGATTAGATCGCGGCCCGACTTGGAGGACTTAAATGGCAAATATTTCAAAATTCGTGTGGCACGATGTAATGACCACAGATATTGTTGCCGCTGCAAGGTTTTATTCAGAGGTTGTCGGCTGGCGCACGGCAGATTCTGCGATGCCAGGGCCGACCTATACTTTGCTTTTTGATGGCGATGTCACGGTCGGCGGCATCATGGCTATACCGGAAGAAAACAGGGGAATGCCACCGGTGTGGATGGGTTATATTGGTGTGAGCGATGTCGATGATTATGCCAGGAAGGTGGTCACACTTGGCGGCAAGATATGGAAAGGCCCGCAAGATATCGCGGGAGTTGGACGATTTGCAGTCGCGGCTGATCCTCACGGGGCTGGTTTCATTCTGTTCAAAGGCAATGGTGAGGCGATGCCGGCTGCCCCATTCATGGCGAAAGGCCATGTCGGTTGGTGCGAGCTGCATTGCGGCAATCTAGATGAGGCATGGGCGTTTTATTCATCCCTGTTTGGCTGGGTAAAGGGCTCTGCCCATGACATGGGGCCGCAATGGGGGCTTTACCAAACTTTTGGCGAGACAGCTGAAGGCCTTGGCATGGGCGGCATGATGAAGACAATAGCCTCAAGTCCGGCTCCGCATTGGACTTATTATTTCAGCATCGGCGATATTGATGCGGCGGCGCAACGTGTGAAAGACAATGGCGGCACCGTAGTGATGGAACCGCATGAAGTGCCGGGCGGCTCATGGATAGCGCCCTGTATCGATCCGCAAGGCGCGCATTTTGCGCTGATCGGTAACAGGGCTTGAATGTTTAAATTTAAGGGAGAAAATTATGGCCTACATTGACGGATATATCGTTCCGGTGCCAACTGCAAACAAGCAGGCCTATTTGGAGATGGCAATCTCAATATCCAAGCTGTTCAAAGCCAACGGCGCATTAGAAATAGTGGAAACGTGGGGCACAGATGTTCCTGAGGGTAAGCTCACATCGTTTACTATGGCGGTGAAGCGCGAGGAGAATGAAACTGTCCTTTTTTCTTGGATCAAATGGCCATCAAAGGCTGTGCGTGACCAGGCTTGGGACATTGTGATGCAGGATCCGCTGATGCAGAATGCCGGCTACCCCGGATTGTTTGATGGTAAGCGCATGATTTTTGGCGGGTTTGAAACGATTTTGGAAGTCTGATCGACGTTTACAGTGGTGAACGGAATTTGCCAATAACCGAGGCCTTACCCTATGCTTTTGTACCAAATCAGGACGGATGCGCCTCTCGTTAACCAATTACCATTACTTGATACCAATAAGCTGGTGTTAAATGGTGCAAATCTGCAATGGAACGCACTACATGTTGTGTGAACGAAAAGCCAACTCAGGCCTAAGTCTGATTCGTCGCCTGTTTGTTCACTGTCCGGTCTGTTACTAAACAACTGCCATGTCTAGCACCTGTTTTCATTTAAGATATTATAAGCTCAAATTTCTAATTAGTTAATATATTCAATATGATACAGATTTACATTAATAAAATAGTAAGGATAATTAACGTGCGCCGCGCAAATCGACCATATCACAGCAATTATCAAAAATGATAAAACCTGATGTCGTTAGCTAATTGAACAAAGCACTACATCTAGTAGTGAACATAACACGAAACGATGTCGGGAAGCGATTCGTCGCTGATTCGTTCCGCGCCTGTTCCGCAGGTTAATTTCCCGCTGGAAATTGCGCTTGCAGCGGTTTAGAGCTTGTTGAATTCGAATGAACCCAAAATATCAGAATTGGCCCGTTTCTTGGGGCAAAATCCGGTCCGGTTTGAACACAACACGCTCTAAATGCCCGCACCTGCCAAATTTCTGGAAACCGCACATGAACTTGATATTCCGAATGTTCCTCACGATCTTCTTCGCCAAGCGTGCCGCACCATTAAAACCCCTGGATATATCCCGCGTCACTATGCGGGTATTGCCGAACGATCTTGATGTGCAAATGCACATGAACAATGGCCGGTTTCTGTCCATTATGGACCTTGGCCGGATCGATCTGATGGTGCGCACCGGTTTTTGGGCCGTCGCTAAGCAAAACGGCTGGTTTCCTTTGGTGGGAAGCGTCAAAATTGACTATCGCCGCACACTTGCTGTGTTCGACAAATTTGAAATGACCAGCCAAATAATCAGCTGGGATGATCGTTGGATATTTATCGAACAGCAGTTAATTTCAGGCGGTAAGATGGCCGCCAAAGCAACATTCAAAACCATGATCCGCAGCAAGACAGGCCTTGTCAAGCCAAGCGAGGTGATGATGGCCACTGGCGTTGAGTTGGTGGCGCCGGCATTCACTTGCGATGCTATTGCGCGATTATGAAGACGCAGGCGCTACGTTCAGTTCTTTATGTTCCTGCCACCAATGGCAAGGCATTGGCAAAATTGCCGATGCTCAACATGAATGCCGTGATTATTGACCTTGAGGACGCTGTACACCCTGATGCCAAGTCCGACGCCCGCGCTGCAATGCGCTCCAGCTTAGAAATTTGGACAGGTCGCAAGTCGCTGGTCGCAGTGCGCATAAACTCTCTGGATAGCCCGTTCTGGCTCGATGATGTGAAAGCTGCAGCGACAGCATCGCCGCACGCAATTGTACTACCCAAATGCGAAACGCCACAGCAGGTTATTGCGCTTGCAGACGCGATGCGAGACTTGGAGATGGGTGACGAAATCGCCATTTGGGCAATGATTGAAACGCCGCGTGCCCTGTTTAATATTGGCGCCATTGCCGAACTTGGTCATCATAACTCAAACCGACTGACCTGTTTTATCGCAGGTACTAATGATTTGATGAAGGAAACCGGCGTTCAGGATATGGCGGAAATGCAGCCTTGGCTCATGCAAATCGTGCTCGCGGCGCGGGCAGGCGGGCTTGCCGTGCTTGATGGCGTTCACAATGATTTTGCTGATAGCGGCGGCTTTGAAAGTGCCTGTCTAATTGCCCGCAATCGCGGTTTCGACGGAAAGACACTGATTCATCCCAGCCAAATTGAGCCTGCCAATCGTATTTTCAGGCCGGATGATATCGAAATTCGTAACGCCCGGTCGATTGTCAGGGCGTTTGATTTGCCAGAAAATGCCGCCAAAAGTGTGATTAGCCTCGATGGCAAAATGGTTGAGCGGCTACATTTGGAAGCCGCGCAAACTCTGCTATTGAAATATAATCAAACTCAGTAATTTCGGAGTTCAATCATGTTCGTTTATCGTTTTATCACCGGTCCTGATGACAATGCATTTTGTCATCGCGTTACAGCCGCCCTCAACAAGGGTTGGTCGTTGCATGGCGCACCCGCGCTCACTTTTGATCCCGTGCTGGGGCGCACAATTTGCGGGCAAGCGGTCTATAAGGATGTGCCGGGAAAAGACTATGACCCCGAAATGAAGCTGGGCGAGCAATAGCGCCTACTCCATTATTTCTTCCATGTCATCGATATCTTCGTCGTCAAAACCGTAGTGCGGCGCAATTTCATGCAACAAAACCTGCGCAATGATGCCTCCGAGCGGCTCTTCATTATCGCACCAATAGTCAAGCAAGGCACGGCGATAGAGCGTCACTCTGTTTGGACCCTCTTTATTACCGGGCGTCCAAAGTTCGGCCGGGCCGGTGCCTTCAAATAGCGATAATATGTCAAACGGCGTTTCAAGCCCTAAATCATCAATGATATTATCACTCGGATAATCCGCTACTTCGATCACTATATCGCTGGCAACCTCGCGAATTTCTTCCGGAAAATGCGCGTAGGCCTCCAACGCAATAGATTTTATTTCTTCGAGCGAGGGGGCAATCCGTTCCGCCCAATCACCAGTTTGATCTACATTCGCCATAGAAACTCCACTGTCTTAGCCGGACTATAGCTTCAAATGGGGTAAGTTGTGAACTGGTGATAAACTTAGGGTCCGGACCTGTTAATTTTGACGAAATGGCAGGCAAATGACGAAAACATACAAGGACTAAAATATACATGGAAAATCGTGCGGAACAGGCGAAAGCCCGTTCAAGCGGTTTGACGCCGCAGATTGAAGCCAGTTGCCTATTGGTACCAAAATCGGGCGCTTTGCGGTGATTGCTTTGTCGCAAAGGCATTTAAAATGCTCGCATTTCCTGCGCTTTCGCTCCTATCACTCACCAAAAATCACCTCGACCATTTCGCCAAAATTAACAGGTCCAGACTCTATGATTATCTATGGGTGATACCGAGATATTGTGCCAATCCTTTCGGGGCATTGTCACCGAGCATAGCTGCTATTGGGCCTGCGCCCGCAACGCGGCCGTTCTCGATAAATATCAACTCATCCGCCACTTCGCGCCACTCCTGAGGATGATGCGTTACGGCCAGTACGGTCATATTTTTTTCGCGCTGCAACTGTGAAAGCAGCGCCGTCAAATCATGGCGCAGGCCCGGCCCGAGCGAGGCGAACGGCTCATCAAGTAACAAAACCGGGCGGTTCTGAACCAGCACCCGTGCAAACGCCACCCGTTGCCGCTCGCCACCGGAAAGCTCCGATGGCAAACGCTTTTCCTTGCCAGAAAGGCCCACCCGCTCAATCGCTTCGACAATACGCTGCTTTTCAGAGGCGCTCATGCGAATGCGCGGCCCGATGCCCAAGCCCACGTTGGTCACAACATTCAAATGTTCAAACAGATTATTGTCCTGAAACAGAAACGATACCGGCCGGTCACGAATGGCCTCGTTTGTGACATGTTTATTTTCAAGGAAAATTTCACCCGAATTCGCCGTTTCAAATCCTGCAATTAAATTGAGCAAAGTCGATTTGCCCGACCCGCTTGGACCCGTGACAGCCGTTAATGATCCTTGGCGCACAGCAAGATTAAACAGCATTGGCGTGCCCGGCCAATCGAAAGTAACCTCGCGCAGTTCTATCGAAATTTTTGGCTCAATCATTTTTCTGTAGCCCTTAGTGCCAGATAGCTAATGACGCCCGTGAACAGCGCCAGGTATAACGCCAAGCCCGCCGCGTCATCCGTGCGGTAGCTACCCATTTTTGCAAACAACAATGCGGGCAAGGTCAATATCTGATCGCTGCCAAACAGCGTCACCACGCCAAGATCGCCTAGTGACAGCGCAAAAGCAAACAACAGCGCACTGATTATCGCGCGGCGCATTACCGGCACATCAACAATCCAAAACCGGTTCCAGCCGAAAAGGCCAAGCGCTGCCGACAGCCTGTCATGAGCATCGAAATTCTTCGTCACCGCCGGTTTCAAAATCTGTATCACAAACGGCAGCGCCATAATCATGTTAGCAAGAATTATAAGCACCGGCACAAGTGAAAACCCGATGCCGGACTGGCTCAAAAGGATAAACCAGCCCACGCCTAAGATCAGCGACGGAATACCAAGAGCTACAGCGGGCACCGAATTGAAAATCGCTGCAAACGCACTTTTGCCAGTACGCACAAATGAATAATGCGCTGACAAAATGGCGAGAGATAAACCCACCGCGAGTGCCGCCGAAACAATCCCAATGGTTGAGCTTGTGATGAGTGCCCGCCAAAAATCCGGCTGACTGAAAAGTCTGATATGGTCCGCCGTTCCTCCTGAATAGGCCATCGCCCCAAGCGGTGCTGCAACAAACAGGCTTGCAAATACCAGCCAAATTGAGCCGAGTACGGCCTCGTTCACGCCAGGCCGGTGATATAATCGTGGCGCATCGTTTCCGTACGCCTTCCGTACCGTTTCCGTGCGGTTGCCGACCGCTAATCGTGCGATCACCGTGAGGATGGCGAGCTGCACGAGCGTGAGGGTGGCGGCCCTGCCCATGTCAAAATCAAATGACAGAGATTGGTAAATCGCCACTTGCAAAGTGGTCGTTCCAGGGTTGCCGCCGAGCACCAAAATAATGGTGTATGACGCCGCACAAAGAAAGAAAATCAGGCTCGCAATGCCAGGCAAGACATCAACAATCGCCGGAAATAAGATGGTGCGCATCCGCTCAAAATGCGAAAAACGCAGCGTTTCTGCAAGCTTCCAATGCTCGTTGGGGATAGCACTAAATCGCTCCAGAAGCAGGCGCACTGCCAGCGGCATGTTGAAGAAAACATGAGCAATCAATATGCCGGAAAGGCCATAAATGTTTGGTTTCAGATCAAGTTCAAACCATTGAAATATTTGACTAATCAGACCGTTTCGCCCCATCAGCATGACGATGCCGAGCACGGCAACAATGGCCGGAAGTGACAGCGGCAAGGTGAATAAAACCAGCAAAAAACTGCGGCCCGGAAATTTGTGGAACGTCACAAATGCCCGCGCCACTGGTAAGGCAAAGGCGATTGACAGCAACGTGGATAGAAACGCCTGCCAGACAGTGAACTTTGCCACTGGCCAAATATTGGAAAAATCTACCGTTAAAAGCGATCCGGCACTGGCATAAAACAGGGATGCCAGTGCCGACCCAATGACCAAAATCAAAATTGTCAGCGCCGCATATCCGGCAGTCTGCCGTCCTTCAAATGCGCTAACTATCTGATTATTATTCATTATTTCGAGATTGCTTTCGCCCACTCCTCAATCCAAGCTGTGCGGTTATCCGCCACTTCTTTGGCGGAATAAAGCAAAGTTTTGGCAGGTTTCACCATTTTATCAAATACCGGATTGAGAGGCGTGCTGGTTTTTCCGGCAGGAAACATCCAGTTATTTTCAGGGATTAAATCCTGAAAAGCGGGTGAAGTGACAAAGCCCAGAAACTCCTTTGCCAAAGGATTTGCCGCGCCCTTGGTGGTTTGGCCAACAACTTCTATCTGTAGATAATGCCCTTCGTCAAAGCTAGCCGCTTGATAACGCTCAGTTTTTTCGGCAATCATATGGTAGGCCGGTGATGTCGTGTAAGATAGGACCATATCCGCCTCGCCCTTGGTGAACAGCCCGTAAGCCTCGCTCCAGCCCGGCGTTACAGTGAGGATTTTGGGAGCCAGCTTCTTCCACTCTTCGCCCGCCTTGTCGCCATAAACTGACTTCATCCACAGCACAAAACCAAGGCCCGGCGTCGATGTACGCGGGTCTTCAATCACCAGCTTTTGGTTAGGGTCAGAAGCAATCAACTCCGCCAAACTCTTTGGCGGGTTTTTCACTTTTTCAGTGTCGTAAACGATGGCAAAATGCGCGTAATCATAAGGGATAAAAACATCATCACTATAATTGCCAGGAACAGAAAGCACTGCAATATCAGTAGTATGAGGCGCAAAAAGCCCGGTTGCTTTGGCCTCTTCAGTTAGATTTGTATCCAAACCAAGAACCACATCTGCGGTGGTATTAGCGCCTTCCAACTTCAAGCGATTAAGCAGCGTCACCCCATCGGCCACGGACACAAACTTCAAATCGCAGCCGCATTGCTTTTCAAAAGCAGCCTCAACTTTTGGCCCCGGTCCCCACTCCGCCGTGAAGCTTTCGTAAGTGTAAACTGTCAATTCACCAGCGGCTTGGGCTGGAAAGGCAAAAACCAAGAGAACTGGTAACGCATTGAAAACTATGGGGTATCGCATCGGCGCCTCCTTATGTTTACAGGTGAAGGGGCAAGTGCCGGAATGGTCACAAGCTTCTAATCCCTCCGCCGGTATGAGCCGGATCAGGTTCAGCGGGTTGGCCATAATCAGCCTCTCAGCAAGTTCGGTCTTTTCAACCGGCCTGCGCCCCGTTAGAGCATGAGAATATTTATATCCGCGTTTGAGAATTGGCAAGGTCGCTCATGAAAAAATACGTTATCTTACTGGGCGGCGACATCGCTCCCACCCCGCGCCTTATTGCCCTTTGCCAAAATGCCACCATTATTGCCGCTGATTCCGGCGTGCGTCACGCTTCCACGCTTGCCCTCGAAGTTTCGCTTTGGCTTGGCGATTTTGATTCTACCACGCCCGCATTACTACGTAAATTCAAACACTTACCCCGCGAGACGTTTCCGCGCGAAAAGGACAGGACCGACGGTGAAATCGCCATCAATGAGGCAATCTCTAAAGGTGCAACCGATCTCATTTTGGTTGGCGCATTCGGCGGCCCGCGCACTGACCATGTGCTTTTGCATCTGGCGCAAGCAATCACGTTGGCAAAACGTGGTCTCAAAATTACGCTGTCCAGTGGTAGTGAAGAGGCTTATCCCATTATCGGAAGCGAACATTCCGCGAGTTTTCCAGATAATTCAGTTTTCAGCATTTTTGGTTTTACAGCACTCACCGGGGTATCAATTTCCGGCGCGCGCTGGCCGCTCACAGATTGTGATATTGCCCTTGGCTCATCAATGACACTTTCAAACGAAGTTGACGGAAAGCTGAATGTCAGCGTTAAATCTGGCGATGCTATTTTGCTGGTGTCGTTTGTGACTAACGGGATTACCGGTTAACCTCTATTTCAAGTTCGATAAAATTGCAATTTTTGCCTTTTGAAACACGCCATCTTCATGTTAAGAAAGTTTTGAGGGCGCTAACTATTCAGGAGATTATTTATGAAAAAACTGTCGAGTATAATTTTTGCACTTTCACTGGCAACTGCAGTTTCGGCTTGCACCACCACTGAACAAGGTGTGACTGCCGGCGCTGTTGGCGGCGCGCTCATCGGTCAGGCTATTGGCCGCGATACCGGCAGCACTTTAATTGGTGCGGGCATCGGCGCGGTCGCTGGCGGCCTCATCGGCAATTCATTGGAGCGTAAGGGCTATTGCCGTTATCAGCGCCGTAATGGCACGATTTATGAAGCACGCTGCTGATAACAACTGCCGCCGCACTTGACGGCGGCATGTTAAAACGTCATCAGGACGCTCATCTTTTCAAAGGTAAGCGTCCTTTTTCATGGCCCCGCCACTTCTTAAACTCGACCAAATCTTTTTGACATTCGGTGGCATACCGCTGCTTGATGGAACGGACTTGTCCGTATCGCCGGGCGAGCGCATCGCACTGATCGGGCGCAACGGTTCAGGAAAATCTACGCTTTTGAAAATCGCAGCCGGGTTTGTAGAAGCGATGGACGGTGAGATTTACCGCCACCCGTCAGCGACTATCCGCTACCTGCCGCAAGCCCCTGATTTTGGCGATGCCAAAACTGTGTTGGAATACGCGCTTGGCGGCCTTGGTCCATCAGACGATCCGTACCGGGTTAGCTATTTATTGGAAAACCTTGGCCTCAGCGGTAATGAAAATCCGGAAAACTTATCCGGTGGCGAGGCCCGCCGCGCTGCACTGGCCCGGGTCTTGGCCCCTGAGCCGGATGTATTGCTGCTTGATGAGCCGACCAACCATCTCGATTTAACCACCATTGAATGGCTGGAAGGCGAGCTGGCCAACACCAAGTCCGCGCTTGTTTTGATCTCTCATGACCGTCGCTTTTTGGAGCGCGTCAGCCGGTCTACGATTTGGTTGGATCGCGGGCAGACGCGACGCCTTGAAAAGGGCTTTGCTCACTTTGAAGCCTGGCGCGATACCGTGCTTGAGGAGGAGGAAAAAGAACATCATAAGCTCGGCCGTCAGATTGAGCGCGAAGAGCATTGGGTGCGTTATGGCGTGACAGCACGGCGCAAGCGCAACATGCGCCGCATGGGCGAACTGGCGGATTTGCGCACAGAATTTCGCACCAAGCGCCATGCCGAAGGCTTTGCCAATATGCAAGCATCTGAGGTACGCGAGTCCGGTAAGCTCATCATCGAGGCCAAGAAAATCTCAAAATCTTACGGTGATCGGGTTCTGGTCAATGAGTTTTCCACCCGCATCCAGCGTGGCGATCGTATCGGTATTGTAGGCCCGAATGGCGTTGGCAAGACCACGCTTTTAAAGCTTCTCATGGGCCAGCTGGAGCCAAGCTCCGGCACGCTGCGTCTTGGCGTTAATCTGGAAGTGGCAACGCTTGACCAAAAGCGCGATGCGTTTGATCCGGATGAAACGCTGGCGCATTATCTCACAGACGGGCGCGGCGAAAACCTTCTGGTGAACAATGAGCTGAAGCATGTCGTCTCCTACATGAAGGACTTTCTGTTCAAGCCGGAGCAATCCCGCACGCCTGTTAAAGAACTATCCGGCGGCGAGCGCGCAAGGCTGATTTTGGCCCGCGTATTAGCGCGCCCCGCCAATCTGCTCATTCTCGATGAGCCGACAAATGATCTCGACATGGAAACACTGGATCTGTTGCAAGAGATGGTGGCAGGCTTTGCAGGAACCGTTATTCTTATCAGCCATGATCGCGACTTTCTCGACCGCACCGTGACATCCATCATCGCGCCGGAAAGCAATGGCAAATGGCTGGAATATGCCGGCGGCTATTCTGATATGCTGTTACAGCGCAAAGCCAGCGAGGCTGAGGCGAAGAAGCCCGGCGCCACTCTCACAAACGCCGTCGCCAGGGTAGCGCCTAAATCGTCAAAAAAGCTTTCCTATAAACAGAAATTCGCACTGGAAACTTTGCCCGGCAAAATCGAGACCGCGACCAAGGCAGGCGCCATATTGGAAGCCAAGCTATCTGATGGTAACTTGTTTGCCAAAGACCCTGCGCAATTCTCCAAAATCGTGTCCGAACTTGACATTGTGCGTGCGTCCATCGATGCAATGGAACACGAATGGCTGGAGCTGGAAATGCTAAAGTCTGAGATGGAAGGTTGATAAGACATGTTAGTCAAGTGCTCTCATCTGATAAACATAGCGTAATTTCTTATGGGATAATTTTGACTTCAGTGATGAATTCTGCCGAACTATCTGCATTTTTGTCTCTTGCGGTTGTCACAAACTTATAAGTTCCCGGCGTTGCGCCGTTAAGGTTATAGGTCAGCTTGCCCATAAATTCGCGATTTTGATGGGTTGACTTAAACTCCCATGTCGAGAAATTTTCTTGCTTGGCAAGGCTCGCACCGGAAGCGTCTTGGATATCAAAATCCAAGTCTATTTTAATTGTGTAAAAATCACCATCGCGGCCAAATCCATACCCCTTTGGTTCGGTATATATTACGATTGGATCTCCAGCCTTGTATTCATTGTTGGCTCTCGGCGAGTAGGCGCCGTAGCCACTCGGGTCACCATCGACAAGCGTTACATTATTGATCGTCAGTGGCGATTTCTCCCAGACACTGTCACGGGCCTCTTCGAGGGCCTTGATGGCTTCGGGGAACTTTTCTTCTTCGACCAAACTTTCTGCCTTTTCTGCGGCATCGACAAGATCTCCCGCGTGAGCGGAATGTGAGACAGTGAAAAACAAAAGTGCAAGCAGGGCGTGACGCTTCATGATTACCGGTTCCAGTTATGATTTAAACAGCGCGTTTGCGGCTGTTTTAGAATTTTGTTTTTGTGACCTGTCCGCTTCTAATCGTGCAATTTCAGTATTCAGATACGCAATACGCTCATTCAAATCGCCGACGGACAAAAGATACAGGTCTTGACCTACCTCATGGGTAACTTTGCGCTTTGGCCTATCGTCTTCAAAAAGCGCCATTTGCAAGGTTCCAGTGTGGATTATCCTATCTCTACATCTAAACGGAGTTTAAGCAACATCCCGATGTGGCACATTCGCAGGAGTTTTACACTATGGCTATCCCTACTTTGATGACCGCAATTGAAATCACCGAAGCGGGTGGGCCGTTGGTGTTGAAGCCCTCAAAATTTACAGTGCCTGAAGCAAAAGATAATGAGGTTCTGATCCGCGTTATAGCAGCGGGGGTTAATCGTCCTGATGTGTTGCAACGCAGGGGTGCTTATGCGCCGCCAGCCGGTGCCAGTCCTTTACCGGGTTTGGAAATATCCGGTGAAGTGGTGGCGTTGGGCGCAAATGCCAAGCGGTTCAAGCTTGGTGACAAAGTTATGGCGCTCACAGCAGGCGGTGGCTATGCGCAGTATTGCACGGTGGATGAAGGGTGTGTGCTGCCGGTTCCCACCAGCCTGACGATGACGGAAGCGGCCGCAATTCCAGAGACGTTTTTCACTGTCTGGCACAATGTGTTTGAGCGCGGCGGGCTGAGGCCCGGCGAGACGTTGCTGATCCATGGCGGCACATCCGGCATCGGCACAACGGCTATCCAGCTTGCAAGCCAGTTTGGAGCCTATGTGATTGTGACCGCCGGATCTGATGAAAAATGCCAAGCTTGTCTCAACATCGGAGCAGACCGTGCCATCAATTATAAAACCGAGGACTTCGTAGCCGTGGTCAAAGACACTACGGATGGCAAGGGCGCGGATGTTATTCTCGATATGGTGGGGGGCGATTATATTGCAAAGAATTATGAAGCGGCAGCTGTTGACGGACGCGTCGTGCAAATCGCGTTTTTGAACGGTGCGCGAACCGAGGCTGATTTCTCCAAGCTGATGATGAAACGGCTCACCCACACAGGTTCGACACTACGGCCACGAACATTGGAATTCAAGGCGCATATCGCGCGGGAACTCGAAGCCAAAGTTTGGCCGCTGCTGTCAGACAGAATCGTGGTCCCCATCATGGACCGTATTTTCCCGCTTGCAGAAGCATGGCGCGCGCATGAGCGGATGGAGGAGGGTAGCCATATCGGGAAAATTGTATTGGATGTCGGCTAAGTATTGTTGAAGTATAAGACGAAGAAAATGATTGTTATTTTTTGTGTTATAAATAAAATTTACTGTCATATGACTGTTAAATAGCTGCAATAGTTCCTGAATTGTCCGGATTTTAAGACGGGTAACAAAGGAAATAATCATGTCTCTCACGAAGAAATTAATCGCCACGCTTGGCGCTTGCGCAGCAGCATTTGTCTCCATCGCGTCGCAAACATATGCGCAGTCCATGGACGAGCTGATAGCGGCTGCGAAAGCTGAAGGCGAATTGACTGTTATCGCGTTGCCACATGACTGGTGCGGCTACGGCGCGGTTATCGAAGGCTTCAAGACCAAATATGGCATCAAGGTCAATGAGCTCAATCCTGACGCCGGTTCGGGCGACGAGATTGAAGCCATCAAGGCAAACAAGGATAACAAGGGCCCGCAGGCTCCAGACGTTGTTGATGTTGGCTTGTCATTTGGTCCTTCCGCCAAGGCTGATGGCCTTATTCAGCCTTACAAGGTTTCGACATGGGAAAGCATTCCAGCTGATGCCAAGGATGCTGATGGCTTTTGGGCTGGCGATTATTATGGTGTGATGTCGATCCTTGTGAACAAGGATCTGGTCAAAAATTCACCAAAGGATTTTGCTGATTTGCAGAAGCCTGAGTACAAGAGCATGGTTGCTCTTTCGGGTGATCCACGTACGGGCAACCAGCCAATTGTTGGTGTGTTTGCTGCCGGTCTCTCGGCTTCTGGCGGCGATATTGCCAAGGCTGGCGACGCCGGTTTGAACTTCTTCAAGGATCTCAATGCCACTGGCAATTTTGTACCGGTTGCCGGTAAAGCGGCACCGTTCGCGCAAGGTTCAACGCCAATCATTTTGGCTTGGGATTACAACGCGATTTCCTGGGGTGAAGGCTTGAAGGGCAATCCTCCTTATGAAGTAGTTGTGCCGCAGTCTGCCGTTGTTGCCGGTGTTTATGTTCAGGCAATTTCCGCTTACGCACCGCACGTTAACGCTGCCAAGCTTTGGATGGAGTATCTCTATTCTGACGAAGGTCAGCTTGGCTGGCTTGCTGGTTACTGCCACCCGATCCGCTTTAATGATCTGGTAAAGAACGGCAAGGTTCCTGCTGAATTGATGGCCAAGCTGCCACCGGCAGAGAGCTACGCCAAGGCTGTGTTCCCGACTTTGGAACAACAGGCTGCCTTCAAAGAAACCATCACCAAGGGTTGGGATAAGACCGTTGGCGCAGACGTTAAATAATTAGGAAAAGGAAGCCCGGGGCGTTGTTAGTTTGTCCCGGCTTTCTCATTCATAATGAAAACACTCCCCACCACCACAGCCGCGCCGCTCACAAGCCGCACCACTTATCGAGGCCTGCTGGATTGGATTGGCATTGCGCCATTTTTGATATTTGCGCTGCTCTTTATGATTTTGCCGATGATGTCGCTGGTGATCGGCGCGTTTCAAACGCCTCAGGGTGACTTTACGTTTGGCAATCTTGCAGCCTTGTACACGCCATCAATACTGTCCGCCTTCTGGGTGTCAATTAAGATCAGTCTTGCCTCTTCAATCATCGGCGCTGTGGCGGGATTTGTGATTGCGCTGGCGATTATTCGCGGTGGGTTGCCGGACTGGATTCGCTCATCCACATTGACCTTTTCCGGTGTTGCCTCAAATTTTGCAGGCATACCATTGGCGTTTGCATTCCTTGCCACGTTGGGCCGCGTTGGTGTTATGACATTTGTTCTCACTGCTGTCGGCGTCAATATTTATCAGTCCGGCTTTAACCTCCTGTCGGTCAGCGGCCTGGTGTTGGTTTATCTTTATTTTCAAATACCGTTGATGGTGTTGATTATTGCGCCTGCGATTGATGGTCTTAAGCGCGAGTGGGGCGAGGCTGCCGCTTCACTTGGTGCGAGCAATTTTCAATATTGGCGCATGGTTGTGCTGCCGATTTTGTGGCCCAGCCTTTTGGGTACGACAATACTTCTTTTTGCCAACTCATTTGGCGCTGTTGCGACCGCTACGGCGCTTACAGGCTCCTCGCTGAACATTGTGCCGATCCTGCTATTTGCACAAATTCGTGGTGATGTGCTGCACAATCAAAATCTCGGCTATGCGCTGGCTTTGGGCATGATTGTCATTACCGGCATTTCTAACGTGGTTTACATTATCATGCGTCAGCGCGCCGAACGGTGGCTTAAGTGAAGACTGGAAAACCTTGGGCGTGGGCGGTGCTAATTGCGGCCATACTATTCTTCTTTGTGCCGCTCATTGCTACGTTTGAGTTTTCGATGCGTATGCGTCGCGGAGTCTATTCATTTGATGCCTATGGCACGGTGCTCAGCGATCCGGCATTTCACGAGTCATTTGGCTACTCGATTATTGTAGCACTTTGCACGATTTTGCTTGGCCTGTTGATCGTGGTTCCCACCGCCTATTGGGTTCGCATTCGTCTGCCAAAGATGTTGCCGGTCATTGAGTTTATAACGCTGCTGCCTCTAATCATCCCGGCTATTGTCATCGTGTTCGGTTATTTGCGGCTTTATAATTCGTCGTCGTTTCTGCCGTTCACCAGTTCGACGCGGGGTACGGATTTATTGTTGATTTGCGGCTATGCCACGCTGGCGCTGCCCTACATGTACCGCGCCGTTGATACGGGGCTGCGCACGATTGATGTGCGTACATTGACAGAAGCGGCGGAAATTTTAGGTGCCGGCCGCTACCGGATTATCACCAGTGTTATTTTGCCCAATGTATTGGTCGCGGTGCTTTCCGGTGCGTTTTTAACATTTGCAATTGTGATTGGCGAATATACGTTTGCCAGCCTTTTGAACCGCCCTGCGTTCGGACCCTATTTGCAATTGATTGGCGCGAACAAGGCGTATGAGCCATCGGCGCTGTCGGTTATCGCCTTTATCATTACGTGGGGCTGCATGGGCATTATTCAGCTTCTGGCGCGTTTTGCGCCGAAAAATATATCGAATGTGAAGGACTGAAAATGGTCGCTCCCTATCTGTCAATCGAGGCTGTCAGCAAGTCTTTCGGCAAAAATAACGTCGTTCGCGGTGCGGATATTTCTATTGGCAAGGGCGAGTTTGTTTCGCTGCTCGGCCCGTCCGGTTGCGGTAAGACGACGATTTTGCGCATGGTTGCAGGATTTGAAACGCCGACTAACGGCGTCATTCGCATCAACGGACAAGACGTGACGGCGCTGAAGCCCAATCAGCGTAACATCGGCATGGTGTTTCAATCTTACGCTTTGTTTCCCAATATGACGGTCGCGCAAAATATCGCGTTCGGGCTGAAAGTGGCGAATGCCAGCAAGGATGTAATTGAGGCCCGGGTCACGGAAATGCTGAAGCTCATCAATCTGCCGGAACTTGGCGGGCGCTATCCATTTCAGCTTTCGGGCGGGCAACAGCAGCGCGTGGCGCTGGCGCGGGCGATTGCGTGCAAGCCAAGCGTGTTGCTGCTGGACGAGCCGCTATCGGCGCTGGATGCGAAGATCCGCGTGTCACTGCGGGCGGAAATCCGTGCCATCCAGCGCGAGCTTGGCATCACGACAATATTCGTGACGCATGACCAGGAAGAAGCGTTGTCCATGTCTGACCGGATCGTGGTGATGAATGAGGGGCGTGCTGAGCAAATTGGCACGCCGTTTGAAATTTATAACAAGCCAGCCACGCGCTTTGTCGCGCAGTTTGTCGGCACGCTTTCGACATTGGACGCAACTGTTATGGATGCGAACACAGGAACGGTAATGCTGGCGGATGCGACGATCAACGGTTTGAAATTGGATGGATCGCTGCCCAAGGGTTCACCCGTGACACTGGCGCTGCGACCCGAATCTTTGTCTTTTAAGGCGACTGACGGTGACGTTTCGCTGTCCGGCAAAATTGTCGATGTTGACTTCCTGGGGGCGGTAATCCGCATCAAACTTGGCATCGGCAATGACAAGATTTCGCTGGATACATTCAATGATCCCTCCACCCCTCCGCCATTAATTGGCGAGACGGTGAGCGTGAGCTTTGATCGCAACAGCCTGCTGGTGCTGGGCGATAAGCAGGCCGCTTGCCACTAACCATCTCTATCCGGCGCGCGCCATGCGGGGTCTGCGGCAATTGATGTCGCGCCTACCCTATCGCCGCCTAAAACCTTGGCAATTTCAGCACGCCCCGCGCGGGCGATGTCAATCAGCTTTGCCTCGTTACCCTGATGCTGCGCGGATACTTTCAAATAGTCATCATCGAGCTTGGTGAACAGCTTGCCCGCACGATGCGCCTCGTAAGGGTGCTTGCCGAGCGCGACCATAATATCCTCGCCCATACGAATGGAACTATCAAACATTTCGCGGTAAAAATTGTCAATGCCGGAATTAAGCAGCGCATAGGCATGGACACGGTCTGTGGCGCGGGCGAAGATTTTCAAATGCGGGAAATTTTTGCGCACAGTTTCGATGATCAGCTCGACTTTTTCATGGTCTTTTAGCGCAATCACAATCACCTCAGCATGTGCCGCACCAGCGGCGTGCAGCAAGTCCAATCGCGAAGCATCGCCATAAAACAGCTTAAATCCGAACTTTCGCAATGTGTCGATTTGCTCGGTATCATGCTCCAGCACCACCGACTTAACGCCATTGGCTTGGAGAAGGCGGCCAACGGTCATGCCGAAGCGGCCGTAGCCGGCGATGATGACTTTCGCGCCGCTCTCATCTATCACATCAGCCTCGCGCACCGCGCCTGCCTTTACGAACAACGGCTGAATGAGCCTGTCATCAGCAATCATCAATAGCGGCGCAATGGCCATCGACAGGGCAACAACAGCGACCAGCAGCGCGGCTTGTTCAAGATTGATGATGCCAAGGCCTGTAACGAAGGAAATCAAGACGAATGCAAACTCGCCGCCCTGTGCCAGCAGCGTGGCAAAGCGTAAGGTCTTTGCCCAATCTTTGCCGAGCGCTTTGCCTAAAATCACGATCACCAAGAATTTGACGGCAATGAAACCGCTTACAAGGCCAAGGATCATCAATGGCTTTTCGACAATTAGTTTGAAGTTGATCTCTGAACCCACGGCCATGAAAAATACAGCAAGAAGCAGGCCTTTGAACGGGTCCAAGTCCATTTCCAGTTCATGGCGATATTCGCTTTCCGCTAGTACTACACCGGCGAGAAACGTGCCAAGCGCTGCGGACAGACCGACCATTTGCATCAAAAGCGTGATGCCGACGACGATGACCAGCGCGAACGCCACGAAGATTTCGCGGATTTTGGCGCCCGCAACAATGCGGAACAATGGCCGCATGAGATAGCGCCCCGCGAGGATAATGCCGGCGACTGCGCCCAGTACGGCAAGTGTTTGTACCCATGCAGGATACTCCGAGATGAGGCTGGCATTGGCATCGGTGCTAACAGCTTTTGTTGCCAAAAGGGGAAGCAGCGCAAGCATGGGGATGAGCGAAATATCTTGAAACAATAGCACCGAAAATGTTGAGCGGCCAACGGTGGTGCCCATCATCCCGCGCTCTTGCATGCTCTGCAAAACTATGGCGGTGGAAGACAAGGCTAATATCAGTCCGCAGGCTAATGCAGCCCGCCATTCAAGGCCAAAAATATAGCATATTATGCCGATGGCACTGGCGCATAGCGAAACTTGCAAGCCGCCAAGCCCCATGATGGAGCGGCGTAAGTTCCAAAGTTTTGATGGTTGCAATTCCAAGCCCACTAGAAACAACATCATGATGACGCCGAACTCGGCAAAGTGCATCACGCTCGCACCACCGTTTCCAATGAAGCCCAAAACTGAAGGGCCAATTATAATGCCGGCGATAAGGTAGCCCAGCACGGAGCCAAGGCCAAGGCGCATGGCAATGGGGGCGGCAATGACAGCGGCGGTCAAATAGACAAATGCGCCTAGCAGAAATTCATCCAAGTGCATTTTCGACCTTTTTCATTTTGGAGCCGAAAGCCTTTGGTACATCGAAGTTGCTTGCCAACTGCGAAAGCGGGTCTAAGCGGCCATCACGCAAATCCACCAAAACATCGCGGTAGCGCTCGGCATGGCCTGCAAGTTCCGCCGCGTGCATATGGCGGCCTGTGAAAATGATAAACGGTTTCAAATAGGCCATGCCGCACAAATGCGCGGTTTGGTTAAATGGTGCGAGCAATTCCTCCACCTCAAATCGATTGCGACCGGTGTGGTGATAGGCATCATTATCGCCGCCGGTGGAGATCGCCGACAGCATAAATTTCTTATGCAGCTTTGCCCCGCCGGTGCCATAGGCCCAGCCGTGCTCCAGCACCAAATCCATCCACTCTTTGATAATGGCCGGGCTGGAATACCAATAGAAGGGATGCTGAAAAACAATCACATCATGCTCAAGCAGCAAGGCCTGCTCCCGCGCCACATCAATCATGAAATCAGGGTAGGCAAAATAAAGATCGTGAACGGTTACATTGTCCAAACCCCTGATGGCTTTGAGCATGGCCTTTTGGACTATTGATGTGCCAAGTCGCGGATGGGCAAACAGGACAAGAATTTTCTTTTGTTTGGGCATGATCGGGAAATTCCGCGTTTCGAAAGCCGAAATCAATACTTCGTAGGCAGGGTTCTAAATTGCAATAATAATCATAATTTTTGCTACTATTTTTTCCTCAAGTAGATGTCTAACAGTTTCTTGCGATTCACAAAGTTTGCGGGTATAAGCACCCTAAATTCCCATTAACCGGTGGCCTGCCCACCGCCCGCCACGGGAGAGGCGGGCGACGAAAAGGATTTGTCTCATGTCAACTCAACTACTGATGCCAAAGGCAACCGCCGTCTGGCTGGTCGATAATACCGCGCTTTCATTTGACCAAATCGCCGGTTTTTGCCGCATGCACGCGCTGGAGGTCAAAGCCATTGCCGATGGCGATGCGGCACAGGGCATCAAGGGTCTTGACCCTATTTCAACGGGTCAGCTCAGCCGCGATGAAATTGCGCGTTGCGAGGCCAATCATGCCCTGCACATTAAAATTTCTGAACCAAAAGTTCGCGTGCCGGAAGCCAAGCGCAAGGGCGCACGCTACACGCCTTTGTCCAAGCGTCAGGATCGCCCGAATGCGATTTTGTGGCTGGTGCGCAATCATCCGGAATTGAAAGATGCGCAAATTTCGCGTCTGGTAGGAACTACCAAAGCCACTATCGACCAAATCAAGGGTCGATCACATTGGAACGCATCAAATTTGTCACCAATGGATCCAGTGACGCTCGGGCTTTGCTCGCAAATTGACTTGGATATGGAAGTCGAACGCTCAGCCAAGACCAAGCCGACCATTGCTGAAACAGGCGAAACATTGCTGCCAGCCGCAACCACGCAAAACCTTCCCGGTCGTGCTGATACAGACGATCAGCAGCTGGATGCTGACAAGATTTTTGCCAAGCTATCCGCCCTCAAGGGCCGCGCTGACGAAGACGACGAGGGCTGAGGTTTTCGCGATTTGTGATTTTGAAAGCCCGGCGTCAGTGCCGGGTTTTTTGTTTGCATTATTTAGTTAATTATTCCGCACCCCGCCACGGAGTCCCCCCTCTGGCGATCTTCAAAAAAAGTGGAAGCGGGGCGCTTCTCCGGAAGCGCTGAATTGCAGTGGGTTGCGCTACTCTTGCGCCCCGCACGATATGACTTCGCTATCACAGCCCGGGCTGGCC
>JAYVRA010000087.1:0-4732 GCA_043776635.1 Phyllobacteriaceae bacterium | reverse complement strand
GAATCGCATTTCTGTGAATCCCTGTCAATAGGTTTTGGCGCCGTTTGTGCGAGCGATGTTTTTTTGCCTTTTGAAAGGTAATAACAATGCAGACCGGTTCATTATTCACGACGCCCTTTGGGCGGCGGTCGGTTTCGTTTGGCATGTTGGCAGCGCAGGTTAAAGCCCGCGATATGGCGCAAGATGCCGCAGTCGATAAATGGAAGGTGTTTCGCGATCTTTCCGCCGCGCGGCCCCTTATGGGGCTTACGGACCGGACGCTGCTGGTTTTGAATGCGCTGTTGAGCTTTTATCCGCAAGCGCAGCTTAGTGCCGCCAATGGTTTGGTGGTGTTCCCTTCCAATGCGCAATTATCGCTGCGGGCGCACGGTATGGCACCGGCCACGCTGCGCCGCCATTTGGCCGCTCTTGTGGAGGCGGGTCTGATTGTGCGCAAGGACAGTGCCAACGGTAAGCGTTTTTCGCGCAAGAGCAGGGCGGAAGACACAGGGGAGGGGACGTCTGAGCCGCGCGAGGCGTTCGGCTTCATTATTGCCCCGCTGATTGCCCGTGCTGACGAGTTTGCCAGCCTTGCCGAAGAGGTGCGCGCCGCACATTACCGTCTCAAAATGCTGAAAGAAAAGGTCACAATCATTCGCCGCGATCTGGTGAAGCTGATCGCGTTTGGCGTTGAAACGCTGCCGCAGGTCAATTGGCAGGCCAGGCAAGCACTGTTTTGCAGCGCGATTGACGAACTGCCGCGTCTTCCAAGTGAAGATGATCTGCTGTTAGCACTCGATGGTCTCGAATGTCTCCACATCGAAATCTCTAACTTGTTCGAAACCAACATTAAGTCTCAAAATATGAGCGCCACAGAGTCTCAGACTGAGCGCCATATACAGAATTCAAATACCCAATTCGATTCTGATCTTGAACACGGCTTGGACAAAAGCCAGAGGCGAAACGGTGAAGACAACTTGGTAGCGTTGGAGACCAAGTCAAACAAAGCGTCGGCAAACAGCGCTAAAACCGGCCAAAAGGGCAGGAGGGAGCGCGAAGCAGACCATGACGGCCGCCAAGACAGCCGAAAAGTACCGCTTAGCCTGGTGATGAAAGCGTGCCCCGACATTGCCGATTACGGGCGCGGGGAGATTTTGACCTGGCGGGACTTGATGGCGGCGGCAATCGTTGTGCGCTCGATGCTGGGGGTGAGCCCGAGTGCCTACGAGGAGGCGGCGGACGCCTTCGGGCAAGAGCAGGCGGCGGCGATTATCGCGCTGATTTTGCAAAGGGCAGGGCATATCAACTCGGCAGGCGGTTATTTGCGCAATTTGACGCAAAAAGCCAAGGCGGGCGAGTTTTCAATCTGGCCGATGCTGCTGGCGCAGCTGCGGGCCAATGGCAGCCATTTGGCGCTGGTGTGAGGGGTGCGCAAACCATACGCTGAGTGTGCGGAATGAATACGGAGATTGTGCGCAATTCGTGTGAGAGTGATGGGCAAAGCGATCGAGAACCAGATCTACTCCATCAGCCGTGCTGCCTTGCCGAGTTTGCGCGTGGCGTCGTTGTAATAGCTTGCGGCCTGCGCGGTGGATTTATGGCGGGACTGCTGCATGGCCTCGGGCAGCGAAATACCGCGATTGGCGGCTTCTGTCAGATAGCCGGAGCGAAGGCCGTGCGCCGCGTAAAGTGCCGGATCAAGACCTGCCGCTTTGATGCGCGACTTGAGGATGAGATTGACGGACTGCGGATCAAGGCCGGTGTTTTTCAAATTCCCCCAGCGGTCGATACCGCGAAACAGCGGGCCGGAATTTATGTTTGCGAGGGTGAGCCATTCATCCAGTGCCGTGACAGGCTTGCCAATCAATACCACGCTCTCATCATCATCCGCGCTTGCGGTCTTGGTGCGGCCAAGGCGGATGGTGAGGCAGGCAAGGGCGGGTGAATTTTTATCCGCCGGATTGGAAAGCACCGGCTCTTCGCGCGTAATATCTTCAACGCGCAGGCCCGTCACCTCGCTGCGCCGCCGCCCGCCGGAGGCAAAGGCAAGAAGCAACAAGGCGCTGTCGCGCACATCAACCAATTTATCGCTCGTCGCCGTGCGCAGCAGCGCTTGCATAACATCGGCGGTCACGGCTTTTTTGCTTTTACGTTGTCGCGGCCGGTTGGCGGCGCGTACGGCGAGTTTCATGGCGCTGCGCAGGCCGGAGCTATGGAAAAACCCTTGCAAGCCGCGCCACTGCGTTAATGTTGACCAGGATGTGAGACGCCGGCGCACTGTGGCAGACGCATGAGGGCCGCTTGATTTGAGCAACCCCCGCTCGCGTAAATCCGCCGCCACCACGTCCGGCATACCGTGCGACGCATCAATCGTCTGCTGACGGGGATCCCACAAATGCTGCGCCACAAATTTAATCAGCAGCGCTTCAGGTGCCGGCCATGGCAGGGGCTTGCCTGTTGACGCCAGCGCCCAGCCTTCCAAGTAAGCCAGATCCGAGGCAAATGCCCGCATTGTGTTATCGCCCAGCCCCTGACTTGCCAGATGTTTGAGCGTGGCCACATCATCATCGGTGAGCAGTTCCGCCAGCTTCTCCCGCCGGTCAAACGGCAAAATAGCATTGAGCGCGTCCAGCTGTATGGCGCGGGCGAGAGTGCGTTCAACGCCTGAATTGGCTTTGGTTTTCATAGTGTTGGCCTCTGCCGCACTGGCGGGCTGTAGTCATTCAACGCAGAACTGGTGCCAATAAATATGGCGGGTAAAAACACGGCCGTGGCCGTGTCAAATAGTGTTAAGCCTGTTTTAGTTTGTCTGCGGCGGCAACAGGCTGACGCCCTCGGCCACGGCGGCTTTGCGCAAATTATTGTCGAGCGTTGCCAGTTCCGACCCTTGCGACACGGCCAGCCAGAGATAGGCGGCATCATAGGCGGACAGGCCATGTTTGCAGGCAAGACGCGCCGCTTCAAGCGTGTCGCTTGCGCCTGCGTTAATGATGCCAAGCTGTTCAAAACGGCGTAATAACCCCGCAGCATCGCTTTGTGCCACGCGGTTGCGGCGCACGGCACGCAGGACGATGCTGCGGATTTCATGGGCAAGAAGATCGGGCGCGCGCGGGCGTTCCGCAATCGCACGGTCGAGCAAGGCTTCGGATTGCGCAGTCGCTTCATCAGGCAACAGCCAGGGTGCGACCACGCTTGCGTCAACAATAAAGGCCATCAGTGCGCATGATCCTCATGCTTCCAGTCACGAATTTCAGCCTGGCTGACGGGCTTGTAGCGGGCACGCTCAGTGCGGATTGTGGCAATAAGCGCTTTGCGCTGCGCCAGTTCATCCACCGGCACGAGCCGCGCCACCGGCTCATTACCGCGCGTGATGATGAATTCCTCGCCGTGCTGCACTTTCACAAGCAGCTGCGAAAGATGCGTCTTGGCTTCAGCTACCTTTACACGGGTCGTCATGGCGAATTCCTGATTGTGGCCGGTTCAGCCACGTCGTTGCGGCAGATGATAGGGTGGGTTTTTTATATGGTCAAGTACAAACCATATCACTATCGATAAGAGATAACTATCAATAGTGATATACTCATTTCAAAACCCTACGATATAAGTCAATCAAATTATAATATTGCTTTACTATGCCGAATTTGATTAAGCTTAATCAATGGTTTACAAAATCGAGCCCCTCAATCTGAATGCCCTGCTGGTGCCGCTGACAACCGCGACAGCGGCGGTGACGCGGCTTGATGAACGCCTTGCCCGCTCGCCCGTGCGGGACGGATTTATCGAGCGCCAGCACTTTGCCGATGCTTGCGCAGCGCTCTGGCTGGAGGGCGAGCTGGTCCATGCCGAAGATCTGGTGCTGCACGATGCGCATATGGACATCCGCACGCCGACCCATGAGTTGACACGTGCCCACGGTGTGCTGCGGGCGCGGCGGCAACTATTTGGCCACAAGCCGGACTGGGCGCTGAGCGGGCAGGGGTTGCGCACGCTGACGGGCAGGGGCGGAGCAATGGAAGTGGCGGACGGGCAGGGGGCATCTGTTGACGCAGTCGCCGCAAAACCGGAGACACTCGACGATGGCGGCAATGATGCGCAAGCTTCCCTGCAAGCCTCCTTGCAAACTGCATCGCCTACCGGGACGCCGCTATCACCTGTGTCCCAAACAACTGCACCCCAAACGCCTGTGCCCGACGAACTCACCAAGGCGCTCGAAGCCATGGATGCCGCACTTGCACGCAGCGTAAAAGTGCTGGACGGGCAGAGGGCGCAAGCCGGTCCGGAAATGCGGCAAGCGCCCGAACGCCCTTCGCTGGTCTATGATCCCGACCGGGATGAAGACGCACGGCTTGATGAGTGGCAAGAGGTGATTGCCGCCACCCGGTCACTGCCGCCCGTGTTGCGCGCCGCCCTGTTGATTGAGGCATGGGCAGAGATTGACGTGTTGCAGCACGCCAGCTGGCTCGGGCCCTTGCTCACCGCCGCGCTACTGCGTCAAGACGGTCTAACCAGCCATCATCTCCCCTCGCTACATTTTGGCCTGAAACAAATCCCCCGCGAAAAACGCAGAGCACGCGAGCGAACCGGCAGGCTTCTGGCAACGCTGGATGCCATCCATCAAGCCGCAAACCTCGGCCTCAAAGAGCATGACCGCCTGAGCCTAGTGGATTGATCGCAACGAAGGAGTCCAGATTTGGATTCCCTTGTTTTGCTGGATGTGCGATTCAGGGTTATGCGCACAGGAATTGAGTTCACC
>JAYVRA010000086.1:0-53319 GCA_043776635.1 Phyllobacteriaceae bacterium | reverse complement strand
ACAGCGAAGCCAAACCCTTCACATGGCGCGCAAACCCAGACGAAATCATCGCTGCCAGAAATCGGGGGTTCCAAATGTTGGAATCAATCCACTAGTGTATCCCGAAAACCCATAGCCACAAATTGTTTGATACGCCCCTCGTGGCTCTCAATATGGGCCAACCCGAAGCTACCAGTTCGCCCTTGCACGCCACTTAGAAACCGAATGGCCCCGAAGTTTAACTCAGGCGATTGTGACGTTGTTTTATCAAACAAACCAAGATCGGCGCGTCCAGACGAGTCAAATACGGTGCGCTTTTGCACATCAAGCAAATTGATTATCCACGTTCATCATCAAAAAAGTAGTTTCGAAGGATACGTATTAATCACCGTTATCCACAGGCTCAATGCCAAAAACGCAGTCATAAACCATTCAGCTTTCCGATTTCCACACTTCCCAAATGCCACCACACATGAAACATATTCCTCATCACAAGGAATCCATTCATGTCACCCATAAAACCTTGGTCACAATCCGCCCCCGCTCTTGTTGATGTGGCGGCGGGGAGGCGGGCTGCTGATCTTGTGGTCCGGCAAGGTCGATGGGTGAATGTGCATTCGGGTGAGATTATTGCCGGCACGGATTTGGCTATTGTTGAAGGGCGCTTTGCTTATTGCGGACCGGATGCCAGCCATTGCATCGGGCCGGATACTATCGTGGTTGACGCACAAGGGCGCTATCTCGTACCGGGGCTTTGCGATGCGCATATGCATGTGGAAAGCGGGATGGTGACGGTGACGGAGTTTTGCCGTGCGGTTATCCCTCATGGCACGACGAGCATGTTTATTGATCCGCATGAAATTGCCAATGTGCTGGGACTTGCCGGTGTGCGGCTGATGCATGATGAGGCGGCGGCGATGCCGACGAATGTTTATGTGCAACTGCCATCCTGCGTGCCGTCTTTCCCGGGATTGGAACATGCGGGCGCTGCGTTTGCGGCGGCGGATTTTGCGGAGGCCATTCAATGGCCCAATATTATCGGCCTTGGCGAGGTGATGAATTTTCCCGGCGTTATCGCCAATGACCCGATTATGGTGGCGGCGATTGCGGCAACTGTGAATGCGGGCAAGACCGTTGGCGGGCATTATGCTTCGCCGGATTTGGGCAATGCGTTTCATGCCTACGCAGCGGGCGGGCCGGAGGACGACCACGAGGGCACCAAGGTTGAAGACGCAATCGCCCGTGTGCGCCAAGGCATGAAGGCCATGCTGCGGCTTGGCAGTGCTTGGTATGATGTGGCGACACAGATAAAGGCCGTGACTGAGAGCGGGCTGGACCCTCGCAACTTCATGCTCTGCACCGACGATTGCCATTCCGGCACGCTGGTGGAAGAGGGACACATGGACCGCGCGGTGCGTCATGCCATTGCGCAAGGCTTGAAGCCTATTACCGCCATTCAAATGGCGACGCTGAACACCGCTCAGCATTTCAAACTGGAGCGCGAGCTTGGATCCATCGCCCCGGGGCGGCGGGCGGATTTTCTGATTGTTTCGGATATAGCGCAAATGACAATTGATGAGGTTTATGCTCGCGGCGTTTGCCTTGCCGGCGACGGAAAATTGATCGCTGACATCAAGCCTTATGACTATCCGGCTAGTGCCAAAAATACCGTCAATATGAAGCGGGATTTGAACGCTAATGATTTTGATATTCAAGCTCCAAGCGGCGCGAACTCTGTTACCGTGCGTGTCATAGGCGTGGTCGAAAACCAAGCACCTACCAAAGCGCTGACGGCGACGCTTGGCGTTTCCGACAGGCTGGTGGCGATGGACGGGCCTAACGACATTTGCCAGATAGCGCTGGTCGAGCGCCACCGCGCGACGGGCAACGTGACGAACGCGTTCGTCTCCGGCTTTGGCTACAAATTGCCCTGCGCGATGGCCTCCACAGTCGCACATGACAGCCATCACATGATCGTGGTCGGTACCAACAAAGCCGACATGGCGCTGGCCGCAAACCGCCTGCGCGAGATAGGCGGCGGGGTGGTTTTGATATCGCAAGGCAAGGAACTGGCGCTGGTTGAAATGCCAATCGCGGGGCTGATGTCCGCCGAACGCGCCGAAGTCGTAGCTGCAAAAGCTGCCAAGCTAGCGGAGGCCATGCGCACTGTCGGCTGCGATTTGAACAACGCCTACATGCAGCACTCGCTGCTGGCGCTGGTGGTTATTCCGGAGCTGCGGATTTCGGATATTGGCTTGGTGGATGTGCGGACATTTGAAAGGGTGGAGCTGTTTTTGTGATGCACTTGTGGTGCAAATATTAGCAACTAATATACATCTACAACTTGAAAACGCGGAATGAACATGACAGGCTGAATGCAGTTTGTGATTGGGAGACTCATGTGAATATTTCGCGGCGCGGTATTTTGGCCTGTTTGATTTTGATGGTGTTTGCAACGTTCAACGTCGCTTTCGCTGTGACGGATGAAGAGAAAACGGCGGCGTGGGATGCGGCGTGGAAAGTGGCTGTTAACGGTCCGGCCGATGTGAATTTGGGCGAGCAGGCGACGCTGCATGTGCCTGCGGACATGACTTATGTTCCCGTTAAAGAGGCCACCGCTCTTATGGCTACATGGGGCAATGAGGTGGGGACCGGTTTTTACGGGCTGGTTTTGCCAACTTCAAATGATGCCAATTGGGCGATGACTATAGATCATACAGCCGAAGGCTATGTGAAGGACGATGACGCGAAAAACTGGAATGCGGATGATTTGCTGCAATCGTTGAAGGACGGCACCGAAGAAGGCAACAAGCGCCGCATTGAGCAGGGGATAACCGCGCTGGATGTGGTTGGCTGGATACAGCCGCCCAAATATGAAGCGGCGGCGCATCAGCTTGTTTGGTCCATGAAAATGACACGGCGCGGCGCGGCGGCGGATGAGCCTGCGGTGGTGAATTTCAACACTTATGCGCTTGGCCGCGATGGCTATTTTGAGCTCGATCTTTTGACTGACGAGCAGACGGTTGAGTCTGATAAATTGGCGGCATTGAAGGTCATCAGCGCGGTGGACTATAAAGCCGGCAAGAAATACGCGGATTTTGTGGCGGGTACCGACCATGCGGCTGAATATGGCTTGGCTGCACTGGTGGCGGGTGTGGCCGCTAAGAAGCTGGGAATTCTGGCGCTGGGCGGGCTGTTTTTTGCCAAGTTCTTCAAGCTGATTTTGATCGGGTTGGCCATTGCTGGCGGCGGCATTTCGAGATTATTTGGCCGCAAGAAAAAAGATGAGGGTGACGGCACACAGGCATGAAGCTGCTCATATTACTTTTTACCGGCGCGAAATTCAGCAAGGTTCTGGTCTCAATCGCCACCATGCTGTTCACAATCTGGGTCTATGCGCAGCTTTATGGGGTGCGGTTCGCGATCGGGTTTGTCGGGCTGCTGCTGATACACGAAATGGGCCATTATGCGGCGGCGCGGCAACGCGGGCTTGATGTCGGGCTGCCTGCGTTCATTCCCTTTGTGGGCGCTTATATAAATTTGCGTGAGCATCCGCATGATGCAGAAACAGAGGCCTATGTTGCTTTTGCAGGGCCATTTATCGGCACGCTGGCGGCATTTGCCTGCTTTTGGGAAGGCAGCATGAGTGGCAGCGATTTCTGGATGGCGCTGGCATACACGGGCTTTATACTCAATCTTTTCAATATGATACCGCTGTCTCCTCTGGATGGCGGGCGCATTACGCAGGTGCTCTCGCCGCGCATTTGGTTTCTTGGTGTGCCGTTGCTGATCGGGCTGTTTTTATACCGGCCCAGCCCGATGATTGTTCTAATCGGCGTCTTGGCATTGCCCAATCTCATTGCCGCCTATCGCATGGGGTTCAGCGCGGCGGAACCGGAAGGCTATCGCGATATTCCGGATGCGACGCGCTATGAATATATGCTGATGTATCTTGGCCTCACGGCTTTCCTTGCGCTCATGACGTTTGAGGCGCATGAATTACTGCCACTTCGATAGGGTCTGTGCATGGCAAACTATATCGCGCTGCTGCGCGGCATTAACGTCAGCGGCGCGAACAAAGTGCCGATGGCGGATTTGCGGGCCATGCTGACCGGGCTGGGCTTTGACAATGTGCAGACCTATATCCAAAGCGGCAATGCGGTGTTTAGCGCGGTGGGTGACGAAAGCACATTGCGGCGAGGCATCGAGGCGGCTTTTATCGCGCAGTTTGGCTTTGCTGTTCCCATTCTTGTGATCTCCAGCGAGGCGCTATTGGCGGCGATTGCAGCCAATCCCTTTGCTCACACACTGGATGACCCGACAAAACTGCACCTTGGATTTATGGCTGATGAGCCAAGCACGGAGGCAGTGAAATTACTCAAAACCAAACCGCACGCCGGTGAAGAATGGCAGATCATCGGGCGGTGCTTTTATTTCCACACGCCGGTAGGCATGGGCACATCAAAACTATTCCCGTTCATCGAGCGAACGCTGAAAGTGGCGGTGACGTTTCGCAATTGGCGGACAGCGGAGGCGGTGCGGGGGATGGCGAACACTTGAAATAGATGTTAAATTTATATATATGCGAAATGTATGGAAGTTCAGTGGTCAAGCGAAAAGAACGAAGAGCTTAAGCGGCGTTATGGCCTTGGATTTGAACGCGTGCTTGTCGCGTTGAGTGAAGGTGGATTTCTGGACGAACGTGAGCACCCCAATAAGGAAAAATTTGGCCATCAAAGACAATTGGTTGTCCAAATTGATGACTATGTTTGGATTGTGCCTTTTGTCGCCAGCGAAACCGGCATGTTTTTGAAAACGCTTTTTCCAAGCCGCAAAGCTACAGCAGAATATTTTGGAGGCCGACAATGAGCAGCGAAGTCGAATTTGAAAAAGATATGATTGCATCCACCGAGCGTGGTGAGTGGGTCTCTGTTGGTGATTTGCCAACCCGCGCGGCATTCTGGAAAAATGCGGCGACGGAAACATTGAGCGGTGCGCGCAAACGTATTTCAATCCTAATCCCTGAACGAGATTTGTCACGGCTAAAGGCCAAAGCAGCAGAAGAGGGCATGCCTTATCAGACCTTTATCAACTCGATATTGCATAAGGCGGTGAGTTAAGCAGTAGCCCCTCACAGTGGGATATTATCGTGCTTTTTCCACGGGTTTTCCAACTTCTTGTTTCGCAACAGCCTTAATGCCCGTGCTACGCGCTTTCTTGTTGAATGGGGCATGATGACGTCGTCGATGTAGCCGCGCTCGGCGGCGGCGAAGGGCGATAAAAACCGTTGCTCATATTTTTTGGTGTGTTCGGCGATTTTTTCCGGATCGTTGATGTCTTTACGGAAGATGATTTCCACCGCGCCTTTGGCGCCCATGACGGCGATTTGGGCGGAGGGCCAGGCGTAGTTAATGTCGCCGCGCAAGTGCTTGGAGGCCATCACATCATAGGCCCCGCCGAAGGCTTTGCGGGTGATGACTGTGACTTTCGGCACGGTTGCCTCGCCGTAAGCGAACAACAGTTTCGCGCCATGCTTAATCAGCCCGCCATATTCTTGCGCGGTGCCGGGCAGGAAGCCGGGCACATCCACAAAGGTCACAATAGGGACGCTGAAACAATCGCAGAAGCGCACGAAGCGGGCGGCTTTGCGTGAGGCGTCGCTGTCAAGTACGCCCGCCAGCACCATCGGCTGATTGGCAACCACGCCGACTGTGCGACCCTCGATGCGGCCGAAACCGCAGACGATATTTTTGGCAAAGCTCTGCTGGATTTCAAAAAAATCGCCTTCGTCAACGGTTTTGTAGATGAGTTCTTTGATGTCATACGGCTTGTTTGGATTGTCCGGAATGAGCGTGTCGAGGCTGTCATCATGGGTTTCGACAGATTGCAGGCACTCCAGCACTGGCAATTCGCCGGTATTGGATTGTGGCAGGAAATCCACCAGGCGGCGCATTTGCATAAGCGCTTCGACATCGTTCTCATACGCTCCATCAGCAATGGAAGATTTGGTGGTGTGAATGCTCGCGCCGCCCAACTCTTCGGCGGTCACGGATTCATTGGTGACGGTTTTCACGACGTCCGGTCCCGTGACGAACATATAGCTGGTGTCGCGCACCATGAAGATGAAATCAGTCATGGCAGGCGAATAGACATCGCCGCCCGCGCAGGGGCCCATGATGACGGAAATTTGCGGGATAACGCCGGAGGCCAAGATATTACGCTGGAAAATTTCCGCATAACCGCCGAGCGCCACCACGCCTTCTTGGATACGCGCGCCGCCGGCATCATAAATGCCGATGATCGGGGCTCGGTTTTTCATCGCCATGTCTTGCACTTTGATGATTTTCTTGGCGTGGGTTTCGGACAGTGAGCCGCCAAACACCGTGAAGTCTTTGGCAAAAACAAAGATCTTGCGCCCGTTCACCGTGCCCCAGCCGGTGACGACGCCATCGCCCGGGACTTTGCTTTTCTCCATGCCGAAATCCGTCGAGCGATGGGTGACGAACATATCGAATTCTTCAAACGAGCCTTCATCGAGAAATACATCGATGCGTTCCCGTGCAGTAAGCTTGCCTTTGGCATGCTGCGCATCAATGCGCGCTTGCCCGCCGCCGAGTTTAGCGTTGGCGCGGCGTTGTTCCAGCTCTATCAGTACTTCCTTCATGCTAGTCCCCGTCATAAATCCAGTCTTTTGTCATAAGTAGCATGAGGAGGCGATGGTGAGAAAGTAAGCCGATAATCTCGCTCGGACTTACCAAGAACCGGTATTCGGCATCGAAATCCATGGCTCTTGCGGCGTCAGTGCATCACCTTCTTGTAGGATTTCAATCGAAATTCCGTCTGGTGATTTAACAAATGCCATGTAGCCATCGCGCGGCGGGCGGTTGATGGTAACGCCGCTATTCATCAACTGCAAGCAGTAATCATGGATGTTATCGACCTTGTAGGCCAAATGGCCGAAGCTGCGACCGCCGGTGTAAACTTCGCCTTTGCCGGTTTCATCCGGCCAATTGTAGGTGAATTCCAGCTCCGGCGCGTGCTCATCGTCGGCTTGAGCCTTGTTCTTAGGCGCGGCGAGGAAAATCAGCGTAAAGCGGCCTTTTTCACTTTCGTGGCGGCGCATTTCGATGAGACCGAGCTTTTTGCAATAGAAATCCAACGATTCCTCAATGTTTGAGATGCGGACCATTGTGTGAAGAAAGCGCATATTGATTCCCTATCTGGCGAAAGCCGCTAACAATTGATTCATTTTGATACAGCTTAGCCCTCGTGATTGCTCCCGCAAAGTGCAGTTCTTAAGAAAGTGTAAAAAGAATTGCGTATTGCCCTTTCTGACTCTTGCGGACTTCCGGCCCGTCAATGTTATCTTATAAATGAGAATCAGTATTTGTAACGGAAGGTTTCGTGGGATGGGGGACAAGACGTCATCCGGAAACGGTGTAGCCGGTGAGCATAACACGGTCGAAGACCCGCGCGGCACGGGCGGTGTGGTTGAAGTTTCCGGCAGCATCAAGTGGTTTGATGTGTCGAAGGGCTATGGTTTTATTTTATCCGATACGCCGGGTCATTCCGATGTGCTTTTGCATGTGACAGTGTTGCGCCGTGATGGCTTCCAAGTGGCGCTTGAAGGTGCCCGCGTTGAGGTGTTGGCGAAGCCCGGCGAGCGCGGCTTGCAGGCATTCCATGTTGTGTCGATGGATAATTCGACTGCTGTGCACCCTTCCGAATTGCCACCGCAGCGCACCCATGTGTCGGTTACGCCGACAAGCGGGCTGGAGCGGGCTTTGGTGAAATGGTTTAACCGCACAAAAGGTTTTGGTTTTGTGACGCGCGGCGAGGGCACTGAAGACGTGTTCGTGCACATGGAAACCATGCGCCGTTACGGGTTGACTGAATTGCGCCCCGGCCAAGTGGTGCTCATTCGTTTCGGTCCCGGCGATAAGGGGCTTATGGCATCTGAAATCCACCCGGATATTGGTGCGCCAACTTCGGTTTCAAATTAGGCGGGGTTGCCGGTGAAAAAGTTTATTTCCCAAGTGGTCGCGGTCGTTGCGACCATTTTGTTTTTGGTGATTGCCAGCGTTTCGGCAGATATTGGTCCTAAGACTGCCATGTTTTTGCCGGTGGACCCGACACCGTTGATGATTGAAACCAGCGGCGGGCAAATTAAGCTTGATATTGAGATTGCCAGAACAAATGGCGAGCATGGCATGGGTCTGATGTATCGTGACAGGATGCCGGAAAATCATGGGATGTTGTTTGTGTTTGAAGACAAAGATATTTTGAATTTCTGGATGCACAACACGCCGCAGCCCTTGGATATTATTTTTATTACTGAGGATGGCACCATCGCCACAATCAAACCCGGCGCGGCGAAGTCGGACGATCTTATTTCCAGCGAAGTGCCCGCACTTTATGTTCTGGAAGTGGCATCCGGCGAGGCAGTGCGACTGCATCTTGCCAAGGGTGATAAGATGCTGCACCCGGCGATTTTGTCTGTGGCGAAATAAGAGTTGGATGGCGGCCCGCGCATGAATCATTTTCACCATGACGGCTTTGATCTCGCCTACCTTGATCGTGGCGCGGGCGAGCCGGTATTGCTCATTCATGGCTTTGCCTCCAACGCCCGCACCAACTGGGACGGGCCAGGCTGGATGGCGACGCTGAATGATGCAGGCTTTCGCACCATCGCGCTCGATAATCGCGGGCACGGGAATTCGACCAAGAGCCATGAAAGCGCTGATTATCACGCTGCCGCAATGGCATCAGATGCTGCTGCGCTGCTGGACCATTTGGGCATCCAAGAGGCCAATGTGATGGGCTATTCGATGGGTGCGCGTATTGCCGCGTTTCTGGCGATTGCTCATCCGCAGCGCGTCAAATCGCTGATATTGGGCGGGCTTGGCAGCGGCATGGTGGATGGTGTTGGCGATTGGGATCCGATTGCTGATGCGCTGCTGGCGGACGATCCGGCAACGATTGCCCACGCGCGCGGCGCGGCATTCCGCAAATTTGCAGACCAGACGAAAAGTGACCGTTTGGCACTGGCAGCTTGTATCCAGACCTCGCGTGATTTGGTTGATTCATCTGATTTGCGAAAATTGACAATGCCGGTGCTGGTAGCGGCAGGCACGCTTGATGATATTTCCGGCGATCCGTTTGAGCTGGCCGCCATGATGCCGGATGCGGGTGGTTTCTGGATTGTAGGGCGTGACCATATGCTGGCTGTCGGCGACCGCTCGTTTAAGCAGGCAGTGTTGGCATTTCTGGCGCGGATCGCTTGAGCGGCATGTCTCCCGAAAAACTGGCTACCAAAACCAGCGTTTTACGCGATATTTTCGGCTTTGATGAATTTCGGTCGGGCCAGGAGGATATTGTCGATGATCTTCTGAGCGACCGCCATGTGCTGGCGGTAATGCCGACGGGTTCAGGTAAATCGCTGTGCTACCAAGTGCCAGCGCTGGTCAAAGGCGGGCTGACAATTGTCGTCTCGCCGCTGGTGGCGCTTATGCAAGATCAGGTCGCCGCGTTGAAATTTGCCGGCGTGGCAGCCGAAACCATCAATTCCGCTGCTTCGCGGGATGCCAATATCGAAATCTGGCAGCGCGTCGCAGCGGGCGAAGTGCGCATTCTTTATCTTGCGCCGGAGCGCTTAATGACGGAGCGCATGATAGCGGCGTTGCAGCGGCTGAATGTAAATTTGATTGCCGTCGATGAAGCGCATTGCATCTCTCAATGGGGCGCCTCGTTCCGGCCGGAATATGAAGCTTTGCACGATTTGCGTGAGGTTTTTCCGAACACTCCCATCGGCGCGTTTACCGCGACGGCGGACGAAGCAGCGCGAAGAGACATTGTGCAGCGGCTTTTTGGCGGGCAGGCGCAGGTTCACGTGTCAGGTTTTGATCGTCCCAATATCAGTCTTACCGTTGAACCCAAAGCCAATACCGGCAAACAAATGCTTGCATTTCTCGATCACCACAAGGGCGCGAGCGGCATTGTTTATGCGCTGTCGCGAAAATCCTGCGAGGAGTGGGCGGAGCATTTGAACAAGAATGGCTTCACGGCCATTGTCTATCACGCAGGACTATCGCCAAACATTCGGGCGCAAGCGCAAGAGCGCTTTATGGCGGAAAAAGGCATCACCGTTTGCGCCACAATCGCGTTCGGAATGGGCATTGACAAGCCGGATGTACGCTTTGTTTTCCACGCTGATTTGCCATCCTCTTTAGATGCCTATTATCAAGAAATCGGGCGCGGCGGGCGCGATGGCGGCCCTGCGGCAGCGCATATGGTGTATGGCCTTGGCGACATACGCCTGCGCCGCAATTTCATTAATCAGAACGATGCCGATGACACCAACAAGCGCCGCGAGCACCGGCGGCTGGATGCGCTTGTGAATTATTGCGAAGCATCAACGTGTCGGCGCATATCGCTGCTCGCCTATTTCGGCGAAACATCGCAGCCGTGCGGCAACTGCGATGTGTGCTCCTCGCCAGCCGAAACGTTTGATGGCACAGCTGATGCTGCCAAAGTTCTTGAGACCGTCCGTTTCACCGGCGAGCGCTTCGGTGCAACCCATATTATTGACGTGTTGCAGGGCAGGGAGACAGACCGCACTTCCTCGCTCAATCACACGGCATCGCCGCAATTTGGCTCCGGCACAAACCGCACCCGAACTGAATGGCAATCGCTGGTCAGGCAGATGTGCGCAGCGGGGCTGTTGCGGCTGGATGCAGGCGGGTTTGGCGGGCTGTCTCTCAGCGACAAGGGCAAAGCTCTGCTTAGCGGCGAAGAAACATTCCGTTACCGCAAGGATCAGGTCAAATCCACCAAACGCTTATTGCGGGCGGAAGCAATGGCTGATGCCAGTGCTGATCCGCTGAGTGAGGCTTTGATTACACGCTTGAAGGACCTGCGTCGCCGCCTTGCCGGCGCGCGCAATGTGCCTGCCTATGTCATATTTTCCGATAAGTCGCTGATTGATATGGCCAAGCGTGTGCCGCAAAATAAACAGGATTTCAGCGAAGTCCATGGGGTCGGAGAAGCCAAGCTGAAGGAATTCGGGGTGATTTTTTTGAAGGAAATCAAGGCCGCAGTTGACGCCATTGACGATAAATAATTCTATTGTTTAACTGTATATAGACGCGACACCAGCTTCTTTTTGCTATCATTTTTTATACACAATGCGTTCCGCATTAGTGAGCAATACTCTAACCAGGTGTTTTGCGGGAGCAATGCGATGACCTTCACGAATAATGACGATCAGCTGAGGAAACCGCTTCCCTCACTCACGCTGAGTTTATTTGTATGGTTCCATCGGATAATTGCCTGTTGGAGCCTGTACTTAGGGGTAAATTACTGGATAAGCTTGATTGGCATTCATCCGGGTAACCTTGGACGGTTTGATCTGATGCCGGTTTACTGGCAGGCGTCGGCAGCAAGCCTCGCTGTATTGTTTCCTGTTGCAGCGATAGGTTTATGGACAGTGGTTTCTTGGGGTCCGGTCATCTGGGTTGTTGCAGCCTTGGGCGAATGCGTGATGTATTTTGGATTTCCTGAACTCTTTGGCTCCAGAAATGGAGTGCTGTTTGCCCATGGGCTCGTAGCATTGCTTTACGTGATTTTCCGGCTTGTTTTATACCGCGAACGCCAAATAGCGGCACGTTAAGCAGTTGTTATCGCTATTTTAGGATGCAAGGTCAGTAACCTTCTATTAAGTGTGGTGATTAAGTCAAATTTGAAATGAATTGGATATGTTGGCCTTAACGGTGGAAAAAAACACACCGGCATAACAGAGGCGTAACATAATGATGCAGCTTAAGCGTATGGCGGGTACCGATCCCGTTCGTGATAATTCCAAGGACGCAATGCGCGTGCTTTATATGGAATCACTTCAATTGGTCGAGCGTCTTCACCGTCGCTTGTTAGATGTTATTAAGGACGAGTTTGATCGCAATGGTCGCAGCGATATCAATGCCATCCAGGCGTTGTTGCTTTTCAACATTGGTGCTTCAGAACTAACAGCTGGTGAACTGCGTTCGCGTGGGTATTATCTAGGCTCAAATGTTTCTTATAATTTGAAGAAGCTGGTTGACCTTGAATTCATTAGCCACCAGCGCTCCCGCACCGATCGCCGTTCTGTCCGTATCGCGCTGACTGAGAAAGGTGAGAAAATTGCCAGTGTTGTCGCCGGTCTTTATGATCGCCATATCGGCAGCATCGAAGTTGTCGGTGGTATTAATGCGGACGAGTTCGTCAATATGAACAAATCATTGCAGCGATTAGATCGTTTTTGGAACGATACCATAGCTTATCGCATGTAGTGTGCGGATTTAGAGCCCGGGTTGGATTACAAGCCGGGCCTTTACCTGTTAAAGCGAAGCGGTTTCGATGCGACGATTGTTCAGCGCCAACCAACCAAGCGCAAAAAGACAAACGACGGTCACAGGAAATATCATGTAATTCACCATGTTCCAGCCCCACACGAAGAATATTTTTCCCGAAAAAAGCGAGGACAGGGCAACAGTCGAGAACAGCACAAAATCATGGAATCCTTGCACAGCGCCTTTTTCTTGCGGGCGGTAGCAATCCGTAACCATTGACGTTGCGCCGATGAAGCCAAAATTCCAGCCTATGCCAAGCAGAATTAGCGCTGTGAAAAATTGCCAAAGTTGTATACCTGAAAGGGCAACCAACGCGCAGGCGATCAATATAATAAGTCCGCTTGCGACGATTGTTTCCTTGCCGAAACGGGCAATTAGTTTACCGGTGAAAAAACTTGGACCAAACATCGCCAGCACATGCCATTGTATGCCCAACGTCGCCTCATTATGGCTGAATCCGCAGCCAACCATGGCAAGTGGTGCGCCAGTCATGACAAAACTCATCAGAGAATAAGACCCAACAGAACAAATCAGCGCCACTATAAAACGCCGCTGTTTAATGATTTCCATTAGCGGGCGAGCACCCGGTGCAGGGAGTGACGAAATAACATCAGACTTCGTAACTGGTAGCATTCTTAGCTGCGTTAAGATGCAAAAACCCACAAGCCAGAATAAAATAATAGAGGCATAGGCGCCTGCAAACTGTACGGGAAGAAACATATTGCTCGTGGCAATCACCATTTGGGGGCCAAGCACAGCCGAAACAATGCCGCCGCCCAGCACCCAGGAAATCGCCTGTGCTTTAAATATGTCTGGCGCATTATCGGCAGCCGCAAATCTAATTTGCTGGGTGAACGCGCCGCCCATGCCAAGGCAAGCCAGAGCCGCAATGAAAAATATGAATGAATACTGAAATAATGCCAGTGTCGCCAGTGCGCCACCCAGCATTGAGATCAGTGCGCCAATCATAAATCCGTGTTTTTGGCCAACGGTTTTGATCACCCATGCTGCGGGCAGGGCACCAAGCGCCACACCAACATTGAAGCCGGTAACAGGCGCTGTTGCCAGTGATTTGTCTGGCCCTAACAAATAAACGCCCGCAAATGCGCCCATGGAAATAGCAATTGGCGCGACGGAGCCCAATATCGCCTGACTGGCTGCGAACACAAGCGTTTGGCGTTTCGTTGCAGTAAGGTCAGGCGTGAACATTTATTGTTACTTTCGATTTTTCTTTGCTATCCGATCCAACACGGCGTTGACCAATTTCGGCTCTTCACCTTCAAAAAAAGCTTTGGCAATATCGACATATTCGTTGATTGCCACAGCGGTTGGAACGTCCTTTCGCAACGTCACTTCAAAAGCACCGGCCCGTAAAATTCCTCGCAACGTTGCGTCCAGCCTGTCCAGCGGCCAATCGTCGGTCAGTGAGGCGTGAATAATCGGGTCGAGCGTCTTTTGGTTATCAACAACACCGGCAACGATGGCACGGAACCATTGCGCATCGGCCTCAAGATATTGGTTACCGTCCACCTCTTGGCCCAAGCGGTAAGTTTCATACTCATGCACAACGTCCAAAATACCGACGCCCGCAACGTCCATCTGATAAAGCGCTTGAACGGCGGCAAGACGGGCAGCGCCGCGCTTATTGGCGGGGCGGACACCAGCAACTATATTTTCAGAACCGGTCAAATCAGGCTCCGAAATGCTGTTTAAGTTCTACCATTTTCAAAGCCGCCTTGGCAGCAAAACCGCCCTTGTCCAACTCAGACTTCTTCACGCGTGCCCACGCTTGGGCATCTGTGTCGACTGTCATGATACCGTTGCCAATTGCAGCAGCCGCCTCAGTCGAGAGGTTCATCAGGGCACGGGCGGACTCATTGGCTACAATATCAAAATGGTAGGTCTCGCCGCGAATTATAACGCCCAGCGCTACGTAGCCATCAAAATGCGTACCGCCTTCGTCTTCGCCGATCATGGCGAAGGTGATAGCCGCTGGAATTTCCAAAGCGCCCATTACGGTCACAACTTCATAAGTCGCTTTGGCGACATCCAGTGCTGCCTTGGCGCCTTCGAGCAACGCATCGGACATATCATCATAGAACCGCGCTTCTACAATCAAAATGTGCGGTGCCTTCGGGCTTCTCTTATTCATAAAATACTCCTGCTTGGCCCGGGAGGCAGGCGAAGCGAATTTACCAAAATTTCAGTTTGGCAGGGGTTAGTCTTCTTTGGCCGCTTCCGCAAGCCGTGCTGCGTATCGCGCCATAGTATCGACCTCGAGATTGAGGAAATCGCCCACATTGCGTGCGCCCCATGTTGTCACTTCCAGCGTATGGCGTATGATAAGCACATCAAACTCGTGGATGTTAACAGCGTTGACCGTGAGCGATGTGCCATCAAGCGCTACCGAACCTTTGGGCGCGACAAACTTGGACAAGGCTTTTGGCGCACGCATGGTGAAGCGCCGCGCTTCGCCCTCGTTTTTAATCGCAATGATCTCAACCATGCCATCGACATGGCCAGAAACAATGTGTCCGCCGAGCTCATCACCGATTTTCAAAGCTCGTTCGAGGTTGATTTTTGCGCCCTGTTTCAAGCCGGATACGTTCGTCAGGCGCAGCGCTTCTTCCCATGCTTCCACTTCAAACCAACGGGCATTGGAGCCTTCGTTAGGCAGCGCGACAACTGTCAAACAGGTTCCTGAGCAGGCAATTGAAGCGCCGATGGCAATGGTTTTAAGGTCATAATTGGTAGCTATACGCAGTTTTATGCCTTCCGGGAGCGGCGTGACTGTTTCTACGATTCCAACGTCTGTCACGATCCCGGTGAACATAGCTCAAACTTTCCTGTAATCGCGGCGAATATCCGGCCCCAAGACCGCTTCGCTTATCAGCGTAAATCCAAGCGGCATATGAGCCACTGAGACGGGTGACGCAAGGCCACCAGCGCCGACAATGCGTTCACCTGTGAACAATACAATCCGGTCCACAATGTTTTCTTCGAGGAAATTCTGCGCCACCCGCGCACCGCCTTCAACCATCAAACTGTCAATGCCCTCCGCGCCAAGATCATCCAACAACTCCGGCAGTGCGACCATGCCACAATGATTTTCGGTGGAAAAAATGCGGCAGCCAAGACCGGTCAGCACTTTGCGCTTGCCGCTATCCGCATCGCCGTGCGCTGCGACCCACACGGGTATTTGCCCTGCCGTCTGTGCGAATTTGGAATGTTCTGAAATTGACAATTTGCCGTCAACAATAATACGAATTGGTGAGCGCTTCTCCAAACCATTAAGCCGACAGGATAATTCCGGATCATCGGCAAGAGCAGTGCCCGCGCCGATCATTATCGCATCACTTTGGGCCCGCATCATATGCACCATATCGCGGGCGATTTTGCCGGTTATAGCTACCTGGCCTTCGCCCGTTATTCCAATCATGCCATCGGCGGAAACTGCTAATTTAAGTGTCACTTCCGGTCGTTTTTTCAATGATCGAGTGAGGTACCCTGACAAGCCTTCATAGGCCAAACCGGCCAATACACCTTCCACCACTTCAATGCCAGCATCGCGCAAAATCTTAGCACCCTTGCCGGAAACGCGCGGGTCCGGATCGCTTGCGGCTATGACCACGCGGGCAACACCCGCTGTGATCAACGCTTCCGCGCACGGCGGTGTGCGGCCATGGTGGGCGCAGGGTTCGAGCGTGACATAGGCCGTCGAGCCACGCGCCGCCTCACCAGCCTCAGAAATGGCCTGCGTCTCCGCGTGTGGCCTACCGCCAACGGCAGTAACGCCGCGCCCGATGATGACACCGTTTTTAACCAATAGTGTTCCGACCGATGGATTGGTTCCTGTCAGGCCCAAGTTCGAGCGGGCATGGCGGATGCATGCGGCGATGTAGCGTTGGTCGATTGCTCCTTGAGCACTCATTTTTCCAACGACCCAATGCGGTCTTCTTCTTCCAACTCACTGATCAGCTTGTGAAATTCCTTCGGATCGGCAAAATCACGATAGACTGAGGCATAGCGGACAAAGGCTACATGGTCGATGCCTTTGAGTGCTTCCATTACCATTGTTCCGATATAATCAGTGGTGATTTCACTCTCGCCGCTGCTTTCCATGCGGCGCACTATTCCGGATACAGCGCGTTCAATGCGGTCGTCTTCGACGGGGCGTTTACGAAGCGCAATTTCGAAGGAACGATGCAGTTTTTCGCGGTCGAACGGAACTTTGCGCCCGGTTTTCTTTTGCACCAACAATTCGCGCAGCTGCACGCGCTCGAATGTGGTGAAGCGACCGCCGCAATCGGGGCATATGCGACGGCGGCGGATGGCTGTTGTGTCTTCGGCGGGACGCGAGTCCTTCACTTGGGTGTCAACAGACTGGCAATAAGGACAACGCATATCTTCTCCCGGAATCGTTCGGGACGATATTACCCTAAGTGCGGGTAAATCGGAAAGCGATCTGTTAGGGCCATAACTTTTTCTTTAACGCGGGCTTCAACGGGCGCATTGCCTTCCGGTGAGTTCGCGGCTTTCAGTCCATCCAGCACTTCGGTGATGAGGTTGGCGATGGTCACGAATTCCGCCTTGCCAAACCCGCGCGTAGTGCCGACCGGTGTGCCGAGTCGAATGCCGGATGTAATAGTTGGCTTTTCAGGATCGTTTGGTACGCCGTTTTTGTTGCAGGTAATGAACGCGCGGCCCATGGCTGCTTCGGAATCTTTGCCGTTGAGATTTTTCGGGCGCAGGTCGACCAGCATTAAATGCGTGTCAGTGCCACCGGAAACGATGGCAAAGCCATTGGCAACAAGCGTTGAGGCAAGCACATTGGCGTTTTCCTTTACGGCGCGAATGTAAGTCTTGTATTCATCGCTCAGAGCCTCGCCAAACGCGACGGCCTTGGCCGCAATGACGTGCATCAACGGGCCTCCTTGCAGACCTGGAAACACGGCGGAATTGATTTTCCTGGCAATGGCTTCATCATTTGTCAGCACTAAGCCGCCGCGCGGGCCGCGCAGGGTTTTGTGTGTTGTCGATGTTGCTACATGAGCGTGCGGGAACGGGCTTGGATGTTCGCCAGCAGCCACAAGGCCCGCGAAATGAGCCATATCCACCCACAAATAAGCACCAACTTTATCAGCAATTTCGCGCATACGGGCGAAATCGATGATGCGGGAATAGGCAGAACCACCGGCGATTAGAATGACCGGCTTGTGCTCAATGGCCAGCACTTCAACTTGGTCGTAGTCGATGTAGCCAGTCGCCAAATCGAGGCCATACTGGACGGCATTAAACCATTTGCCCGATAGGTTTGGCTTTGCGCCATGGGTTAAATGCCCGCCTGCATCCAAGCTCATGCCGAGAATTGTATCGCCCGGCTTTGCCAGAGCCAAAAACACGGCTTGGTTGGCTTGGCTGCCGGAGTTCGGCTGGACGTTTGCATAGGTGCAACCGAACAACTTGGTAACGCGCTCGATAGCCAAATCTTCGGCGATATCGACGAAATGGCAACCGCCGTAATAGCGACGGCCTGAATAGCCTTCAGCATATTTGTTTGTCATGATCGAGCCCTGCGCCTCCAAAACGGCGCGGGAAACGATGTTTTCTGACGCAATCAGCTCAATTTCGTGGCGCTGGCGGCCAAGTTCCTTGCGGACAGAGCTGAACAGCTCCGGATCGCTTTCTTCCAAAGGTTTGTTGAAAAATGATGACATCGAATGAGACATTTACAGGGCCTTTCAGAGGTAGCGATGGGCTTTCGCCGCGCCCTTACCATAGGTCGTTTGGCAAATGAAAGCTGCGAAACGGCGCAGTTAGCACCAAAAACGAAAACGCCGCAGATACATCATGTTCTTGCGGCGTTTTGTGATAGACTTTGATAGTTAAAGCGCTTGGCCAACACCTGAGTTTATCGCCAATTCTTGCGCACCGTCTTTCTTATAAATATCATCGCGGAAATGCACCACATCTTCGGCAGTTGACCATGCTGTGATATAGGTAAAATGCACGTTTACTTTAGAGCCCAGCGGCACTTCGCGGTTTTGGCCCGTGGCAATCTGCGCTTCAATCTCAGCGCGACTCCAGCCCGGCGTATCCTTCAAAATCCAAACACCGAGATCACGTACATTTTGTACGCGCACACAGCCGGATGATTCGAAGCGCTGGATCTTGTTAAACAGACCCTGCTTGGGTGTGTCATGCATATAGGTATCAAATTTATTCGGGTAGTTGATCTTCATCGACGCCATGGCGCTATGCGGACCGGGATCTTGACGCAAACGATAGCTTATCGCCTCGTTAGAATTCCAGTTCACACTGACAGGATCGATCTCCGAACCATCGGGACGAAGAATATGGATGGCATTATCCTTCAAGTAGTTCGGGTCTTTTTGCATCAGTGGGATAATGTCTTTTTCCACAATTGAAGCCGGCGCATTCCAGTAAGGATTAATCATCACATTGCTTATGACCGAATCCAAAATAGGCGATTGACGATCTATGCGACCGACAACAGCAGTGTGGCGCTGCGCAACACGGCCGCCCTCTACGGCCTCAACGGCTGCTGCGGGAACGTTGACCATGACATAACGATCACCCATTTGGTCGGCTTGCGCGGCGATGCGGCCAAGATTGGTCTGCAATTGCATAAGCCGTGTATCAGCCGGAATATTCATGGCGGCAAGCGTATATTCGCCGACAACGCCGTCACCCGGGAATCCGTGACGGCCTTGAAAGCGCTTTACAGCGCCGTCCACATAACTATCAAACTGGCTGGATGTGCCTGCACTTTTTGACAGATCGCCCGACACAATCAAGCGCTGGCGCAGAATGGATATAGCCGGATCGCTCGCACCCACCTTCATTTTCACCGCAGACGCTGGAACGACCGGCCAACCACCCGCATTGACAATGCCCTGATATTGCTCGATCGCGCGCTGCACGTTAGCGACTGTTTGCGAACTGAAAATGGGAACTGTAGACGTGACCTTGGAACTGGTCTGATTTTGATTGGACTGAGCATCAAACTGGTCATCCCAGTTACCGCGCTTCGGTGATGTCAAAAGATCATCAATAACAGTCTGCGCACTTGCGGGTATAGCCAAAATTGTTGCCACACTTGCGCTCAGTGCCGCGACAAATACACGACGATTCATTTTTGAAAATCCGCGATCAGACATTGTTCACTTACCATTCTCAGTTATTTTTGAAATTTCTTCGGAATTAAGTAATTGCCAAACTTTTTACCAGCCAGCACGACAAACTTAGCATGTTACAAGAAGAAAAAAGCGTTTATTGTGTGGCGATATATGCCTGTCAACAAGCAGATAATCAATTCTACGCTAACAGCAACGTGACTTGTATGTGAGTTCATAGTGGTTATTGAGTGACAAATAATATCCGGAGTTCAATCTTGTCCCTTGATATAAGTTATGTCAGCGCTTTTGGTGCGGGTGCACTGTCGTTTTTATCTCCATGCGTGCTTCCTCTCGTGCCTCCCTATCTGTGCTACATGGCGGGAGTTAGTACGGACCAGTTCACAAATGAACAGGCGGCAAATACCTCTTCGCGTAAAGCGTTGCTTATTGCTTCGCTGGCTTTCGTGCTGGGCTTTTCGACTGTTTTTATTCTTATTGGTGCCGGAGCCACCGGTATCGGTCAGTTCTTGCGCAGCTGGCAGGATGTTTTGGCCAGAATTGCCGGGCTTCTCATCATTGCAATGGGGCTCAATTTTCTCGGAATTATCAAAATACCGCTACTTTATAGGGATGTGCGGTTTAATCCGGACCAAAAATCCGTTGGCATCTGGCCATCCTATCTTATGGGGCTTGCATTTGCTTTTGGCTGGACACCGTGTATCGGACCCGTGCTTGGACCAATCCTTACGCTTGCGGGCGGCAGGGATACGGTCTTGCAGGGTGCCGGTCTTCTGGCTGTCTATTCTGCGGGACTTGGCATTCCTTTTTTGGGCGCGGCCCTGTTTTCCGGCCAGTTCATGCGTTTTGCCACCAAATTTCGTAAGCGCATGGTGCTAGTGGAAAGAGTTATCGGCGTGTTGTTAATCTTTTCCGGTCTCATGTTTTTAACCGGGGGGATGCAGTATTTCGCGTTTTGGTTGTTGCAAACATTTCCAATTCTTCAGTCTGTTGGTTGACTAAATTCCAGGAATTTTCCGTTACGGTATAACTATGGTTGAATGCGCGCGAATCAAATGTGCATGTAAAGACACTGGAATTTAAAACATGAGCGAACGTAGTTGTTTGGCGATCATTTTGGCCGCTGGCGAAGGAACGCGGATGAAGTCCGCACTGACCAAGGTGCTGCATCCGGTTGGTGGCTTGCCGATGGTGGCCCATGTGGTTCGCGCTGCAACCGCCGCTGGTGTTGGTGATGTGGCGCTTGTGGTCGGGCGCGGCGCCGACGAGGTTGAGAAGGCTGCCCGATGCCATGCCAGCCGCATTTCCGTGCATTTACAAGCTCAGCGTCTTGGAACCGGAAATGCCGTGCTGGCAGCGGCAAGTGCAATTGCGAAGGGATTTGATGATCTCATCATAATATTTGGTGATACACCGATGATCGATACGGCAGCACTGAAAAGCGCCCGTGAACGTTTGGCTGCGGGCGCGGACGTGGTCGTTATGGGGTTCCGCCCGAGCGACCCTACTGGATACGGGCGTCTCCTGGAGAAGGATGGCCAGGTCATAGCCATTCGTGAAGAGAAAGAGGCTTCGCCGGACGAGAAAAAAGTTGGCTTTTGCAATGGCGGTCTGATGGCCATTCGCGGCGATGATGCGCTGGTGATGCTAGAAAAAATCACTGATAATAATGCTAAAAAAGAGTATTATCTCACTGATATCGTTGAAATAGCTCACGATTTCGGCAAGTCCGTCGTAAGCTTGGAGGTTGAAGCCGGCTGTGTACTGGGCGTGAACACTCGTGTTGAATTGGCGGAAGCTGAGAGCCTGTTTCAAAATAAAATGCGCAGATCGATGATGCTTGACGGGATATCGATGATAGCACCCGAAACTGTATTTTTCTCGTGGGACACAGAAATCGGTGCTGAGACTATTATTGAGCCAAACGTATTTTTCGGCACCAAGGTGAAAGTGTCGGGGGGCGTAACAATCCACGCCTTTTGCCATATTGAAGGCGCGACCATTGCTACTGGTGCACACATAGGACCATTTGCGCGGCTGCGACCTGGCGCGGATCTGCGAGAGGATTCCAAGGCCGGCAATTTTGTTGAAATCAAAAAATCAGTGATTTCCAAGGGTGCAAAAGTCAACCACTTAACCTACGTTGGCGATGCTGAAGTGGGCGAAAATGCCAACATCGGGGCGGGGACAATTACCTGTAATTATGATGGATATAATAAATTTATCACCAAAATTGGCGCTGGCGCTTTCATCGGTTCTAACTCGGCGCTGGTAGCGCCAGTCAGCATTGGCAGCGGCGCAATTGTCGCGGCCGGCAGCGTTATTACCAAAGATGTTCCGGATGATGCTGTCGCCTTCGGACGGGCAATGCAAGATAATCATTTGAAAATTGCTCCCGCAATTCGTTCCCGAAATATGGCCCTCAAGGAGAAAAATAGAGCTAAATAGTTTGTTGATATTTTTGAGTTAATACCACTCATGGTAGAAGTAACAGTCTGCAATCGAAAGTGATTTTTGCACTGTAAAACGAGGCGCTAACAGTGCGCCGATATTACGATCGGGGATTTATAATATGTGCGGAATTGTTGGTATTATCGGTCGTGAGCCGGTCGCTCCCATGATTGTGGAGGCGCTGAAGCGCCTTGAATATCGCGGCTATGATAGCGCCGGTGTTGCCACGCTCGAAGCGGGCAAACTGGACCGCCGCCGCGCAGAGGGCAAGTTGAAGAACCTCGACCGCAAGCTGCGTCAGGAACCGCTGGACGGCTTGATTGGCATTGGCCACACCCGCTGGGCAACGCATGGCGTCCCTAATGAGGCCAATGCACATCCGCATTTCTCTAATGGCGTTGCGATTGTTCACAATGGCATCATTGAAAATTTTGCAGAGCTGCGCAACGAATTGCAAACGGACGGCTATGAGTTTACCTCGCAGACAGATACCGAAGTTGTTGCGCATCTTGTGGCGCGGGAAATAGCCCGTGGCTTTAAGCCCGTTGAGGCCGCGCATAATTCATTGAAGCGTTTGCAGGGTGCGTTTGCGCTGGCAATTCTGTTCCAGTCAGATCCAAATTTGCTGATTGGCGCACGCAATGGCCCGCCTTTGGCCGTCGGTCATGGCGATGGTGAGATGTATATCGGTTCGGATGCGATTGCGCTGGCTCCGTTCACCAACCTTATTACCTATATGGAAGATGGCGATTGGGTGGTGCTTCACCGCGATTGGTTCCAGATTTTTGACATCGAGGGCAAGGAAGTATCGCGCAAGCAGGTGAAATCGTCCAGCACGGCTTTCCTCGTTGAAAAGGGCAACCACCGCCATTTCATGGAAAAGGAAATCTATGAACAGCCGGAAGTGATTTCCCACACCATGTCGCATTATATTGATTTCGCGAATGGTTCGACCAAGGAACTAGACTTGCCGTTTGACTTTGCCAAGGTCAATCGCGTGGCGATTTCCGCTTGCGGAACAGCATCATATGCAGGACAGGTGGCTAAATATTGGTTTGAGCGATATGCGCGCCTGCCAGTGGATATCGACGTCGCCTCTGAGTTCCGCTACCGCGAAATGCCGCTGGATGCAGGTGATGTTGCGCTGTTTATTTCCCAGTCCGGCGAGACGGCGGACACATTAGCGTCGCTACGCTACTGCAAGGGGCTCGGTATGCCCATTGGCGCGGTGGTGAACGTTCGCGAATCCACAATTGCGCGCGAATCTGATGTTACCTTCCCGACATTGGCAGGTCCAGAAATCGGCGTCGCCTCGACCAAGGCTTTCACTTGCCAACTTTCCGTTTTGGCTTGCCTTGCCGTGAAAGCAGCGAAAGCGCGTGGTAAAATCACTGAAGAACAAGAGCGCGAACTTGTGCATCATCTCGCCGAAGCGCCACGCTATGCCAACATGGCTTTGAAGCTCAGTAAAGAAATCGAGAAGGTCGCGCATCATCTTTCCAAGGTGAACCATACCCTGTTCCTTGGCCGGGATACCAACTTCCCGCTGGCAATGGAGGGCGCACTCAAACTCAAGGAAATTTCCTATATCCACGCTGAAGGCTATGCTGCCGGCGAGTTGAAGCACGGCCCCATCGCGCTGATTGATGAAAATATGCCCGTTATAGTTATCGCCCCGCATGACCGGATTTTTGAAAAGACGGTTTCCAACATGCAGGAAGTCGCGGCGCGCGGCGGCAAGATTATCCTCATCACCGATGCCAAGGGCGCGGCGCATTCCACGCTGAAAACACTGGCAACCATTGTGATGCCGGACGTGCCTGAAATCATCGCGCCGATTATATACGCAATCCCCATCCAGCTGTTGGCCTATCACACAGCGGTGTTGATCGGCACAGATGTCGACCAGCCGCGCAATTTGGCAAAGTCGGTTACGGTGGAGTAGTCATCCCGCCTTCAGCAATTGTATCGCCTGATCTCGTTCAAACAAATACAGCAATATCCGCAAGGCCTGCCCCCGCGCTGATTGCAGCTCGGGGTCGGTTGCCAATATCAGGCGGCTGTCGTCGCGGGCTGCTTCGAGCAAATCATGATGGCCGGCAAGATTGGCGATGCGGAAACCAGGCGTGCCGGACTGGCGCGTGCCGAGCAATTCGCCTTCGCCTCGTAGCTTCAAATCTTCCTCGGCAATGCGAAATCCATCCTCAGTTTCGCGCATGATGGCGATGCGTTTGTGGGCGGATTCAGACAGTGGCCCGCGATAAAGTAGAAGACAAACAGATGCCTCCGACCCGCGCCCGATGCGCCCGCGCAGCTGGTGGAGCTGTGAGAGGCCGAAACGCTCTGCGTGTTCGATAACCATGATGGTTGCGTCCGGTACATCGACACCGACCTCGACAACGGTGGTGGCGACGAGAATTCCGGCATCGCCGGACTTGAACGCCAGCATTGCAGCATCCTTCTCTGGCCCGGTCATGCGGCCATGAACCAGTGCCACACTCGGGCCAAATCGCTCCCGCAATTCCTCAAAACGAACGACGGCAGCAGTTGCATCAACCTCTTCAGTTTCCTCCACAAGCGGACAAATCCAGTAGGCCTTCTTGCCCTCTTTCAGTGACGTGCCGATGCGGTCAACCACCTCATCCATGCGCTCAAAGGGAATGGACACCGTCTTGATTGGCAGGCGGCCAGCGGGCTTCTCCGTCAGCTTTGAACCATCCATGTCGCCAAACGCGGTGAGCACGAGCGTGCGCGGAATCGGCGTTGCTGTCATAACCAGCAAGTCCGCTGCCGAGCCTTTTTGGGTGAGCGCAAGACGCTGGTGGACGCCGAAACGATGCTGCTCATCAATAATTGCCAGACCCAATTTATGGTAAGAAACCGCCTCCTGAAACAGCGCGTGAGTGCCAATCACAATGTCGATTGTGCCGTCCAGAAGGCCTGCCAAAATCGGCGCGCGGGTAAGGCCTTTTTCCCTTCCTGTGAGGATGGCAACCTTAAATCCGGCGCTCTCGGCGATTGGCTTTATCGTAACATAATGCTGCCGTGCGAGCACCTCGGTTGGAGCCATCAATGCACTCTGAAATCCGGCCTCCGCAGCCTGTGCCATGGCCATCAAGGCTACGACTGTTTTCCCTGACCCGACATCGCCTTGCAGTAGTCTAATCATGCGGTCAGGCGAGGCCATGTCTGCGCCGATTTCGATGAGCGCTTGCTCTTGGCTCTTAGTTAGTTTGAACGGAAGCGCCTTAAGAATGGCACTCTTGATGATCCCGGTGCCCCTCATCGGCAAGCCGGCAATAGTCCGCATCCGTGCGCGAACGAGGGAAATTGCCAGTTGACCGGCCAATAACTCATCATAAGCCAATCGTCTTATTAATGATGATTGTATATCTAAATCAATAGGTTCATTAACATTATGAATGTCAATTATTGATTGGCTGAAGGACTTAAAGCTATGTTTGAGTATGAACGGTCCGTTTTGCCACTCCGGTAATTCGGGTAAACTTTTCAATGCGGCATGGATTGCCTTGCGCAGCAGCTTTTGTCCTATGCCTGCCGTGAGCGGATAGACCGGTTCGACCAGAGGCAGGTTTGCCGCGTCTGCCAATGACACCACATGGTCGGGGTGCACCATTGTCGGACGCCCGTTGAACCACTCCATCGTGCCACTTACATATACCGTTTCGCCAACAACAAATCGCCACTCCAGCCATTGCTGATTGGCGCGAAAATACACCAGCCCGATCTCGCCGGTTTCATCATGGCAGAACACGCGATGCGGCACATTTGCCTTGCCGCGCGGGGCTGGTTGATGGCGGTCGACTCGCACTTTCAAAGTGACAATTGCACCTTCTGCGGCGTATGCAATTTCAGGCTGGTTGCGCCGGTCTATCACACCGCTTGGCAGGTGCGTCAACAACCGGATAACGCGCGGGTCTTCGCCATCGCCCATGCCAAATAGCTTAGCCAAAAGCTTGACTGTTTTCGGGCCAATGCCTTCCAATGTGGCGACGCTCATAAAGAGCTTGTTGAGAATTTCGGGACGCATGTTTCTAACATGTATTTTTCGTGTGTATCATACAAGACTAGCATTCAGCCCATACCCAGCTATATGTCTTTCGCACATCATCAGGACTCTAAAATATGACCGGCAGCACCATCTCCTCCAATAAACTTGACCCCCGCCGCGCGAAACTTTTGTTTCGTTCATGGCATCGTGGTATTCGCGAAATGGATTTGATTTTGGGCGGTTTTGCTGATGCCGAGATTGCTTCGCTCGAGGCCACTGATCTGGACGAATATGAGATGATGTTGGAGACGGACGACCGCGACTTGTTGCAGTGGATCACCGGTGAGCTGGAGGTGCCTGGCGTAGCGGACACGCCGCTGTTCCGGCGCATCATGGTCCACGCCACGCGGGTGCGCGCGCTCTAATGTCCACATTTGCAAAACTGGGCCTGAAGGCTGGCATCACCGACACCACCATCGACAATGTGCCGGATGGCTACGAGGCCTTTGTGCTGGCACGTATCGCAGAGGAAGCCGCGCCAAAGGGGCCACTCATTCATGTGGTGCGTGACGGACAGCGGCTGCACGATCTTGAACAGATTTTGAAATTCGTCGCACCGGAACTTCCGGTGCTGACATTTCCTGGCTGGGATTGTCTGCCTTATGATCGCGTGTCCCCTAGCTCGGATATTGCGGCCCGACGTCTGGCGGCATTGTCATCGCTGATTGCGCTGAAGTCTAACCCGCACCGCTGCATCATTCTCACCACAGCCAATGCCATCGCCCAGCGCGTGCCGCCGCGCAGCGTGATTGCCAGCCAGTTTTTTGTGGCGCAGGCGGGCAACCGCATCGATATGAATGAGCTGGCGCGGCGCTTGGAACACAATGGTTTTGACCGCGTTCCCAGTGTGCGCGAAGTCGGTGAATATGCCGTGCGCGGCGGCATTTTGGATGTGTTTGCACCCGGTGCGCCCGAGCCGTTACGGTTGGATTTCTTCGGCGATACGCTGGAGAGCATCCGCGCCTTTGATGCCACCACGCAGCGCACCACCGGAACACGCAAGCAATTTGAACTCGGGCCTATGAGTGAAGTCGCGCTCACCACTGAAACCGTTAGCCGTTTCCGCTCGCGCTATGTGCTGACATTCGGCGCGGCGCGGCGCGATGATGCGCTGTATGCCGCCGTATCAGAAAGTCGCCGCTTTGCGGGCATGGAGCATTGGCTACCGCTTTACTATGATAAGCTCGAAACACTGTTTGACTATGTACCAGCGGCCCCCGTGGTCTATGAGCATCTGGTTAAAGAGGCGATTGGTGAGCGATATGCGCTGATCCTCGATTATTATAGTTCGCGCAAGCGCCAGAGTGAGGAGAAAAGCGGCGGTGGCGAAAGCCTGCCTTATATGCCAGTTGCGCCGGACTTGCTTTATATGGACAGCAACGCTGTTGCACATGCCGGCACGGGCAGGGCGCATTTCCACCTTTCCGCATTCCACACCCCGCCAACGGGCCGGACCATAATCATTGATGCTGGCGGTTCCAAGGGACGTTCATTCTCGACCGAACGGCAGGAGAATGCCTCCAGTGTGTTTGATGCCGCTGTCAGCCATATCGGTGACATTCGCAAGGCGGGCCGCAAAGCGCTCATCACAGCTTGGTCTGAAGGCTCGCTGGATCGGCTGCTGCAAGTGCTCACCGAGCATGGCTTGGGCAAGATCGAGTCTGTTTCAGATTTGCGCACAGTTAAAGCGCTGTCACGGGATAAGGTAACGGCGGCTGTGCTGCCCATCGAGGGTGGTTTCGAAACGGATGATCTTGTTACCGTCACCGAACAGGATATTCTTGGCGACCGGCTGATACGTCGCTCCAAACGCGGCAAGAAAAACAGCGATATCATCACCGAGGCCAATGGCCTCGCGGCAGGCGATATTGTGGTGCACGTCGATCATGGCATCGGGCGCTTTATCGGGCTGAAAACCATCGAAGTGATGGGTGCGCCGCATGATTGCCTTGAATTACGTTATGCCGGCGAAAGTCGGCTGTTTCTACCTGTTGAGAATATTGAACTGTTATCACGCTATGGCTCTGAGGGCTCGGAAGCCACGCTGGATAAGCTTGGCGGCGGTGCATGGCAGGCACGCAAGGCTAAGCTGAAGAAGCGCCTGCTCGATATGGCAGGGCAACTTATCGCCATTGCTGCCCAACGCGCCATGCGCGGCGCTCCGGTACTGCTGCCGCCGGAAGGCATCTACGGCGAGTTTGTGGCGCGCTTCCCCTATGAGGAAACTGAGGACCAGCAGACGTCTATTGAAGCGGTTATAGATGACCTCTCGCTTGGCCGCCCGATGGACCGTTTGGTTTGCGGCGATGTGGGCTTTGGTAAGACGGAAGTGGCAATTCGCGCTGCATTTATCGCGGCACTTAATGGCTTGCAGGTCGCTGTCGTGGTTCCGACCACGCTGCTCGCCCGCCAGCATTTCAAAACGTTCTCACAACGCTTCCACGGACTTCCGGTTCGTGTCGCGCAAGCCTCGCGTTTGGTTGGTACGAAGGAATTGGCGCTGACGAAAAAGGAAATTTCAGAAGGCACTGTCGATATTGTTGTCGGCACACACGCGCTTCTGGGTTCGAGTATCACCTTCAAAAATTTAGGGATGCTCATCATTGACGAAGAGCAGCATTTCGGCGTGAAGCATAAGGAACGCTTGAAGGAGCTCAAGAGCGACATCCATGTTTTGACGCTCTCGGCCACGCCAATTCCGCGCACGTTGCAGCTCGCTTTGACGGGCGTGCGTGAACTTTCGCTTATCACCACGCCTCCGGTGGACCGCATGGCAGTGCGCACATTTATCTCACCGTTTGATGGTCTGGTCATCCGCGAGAGCCTGCTGCGCGAGCGTTATCGTGGCGGACAGAGCTTCTATGTCGTGCCGCGCGTTGCAGACTTGACGGACATTCATGCGTTCCTGCAAAGCGATGTGCCGGAGCTGAAAGTGGCTGTCGCGCACGGGCAAATGCCGGCTGGCGAACTCGATGATATTATGAACGCCTTCTACGAAGGGCAGTATGATGTACTGCTTTCGACCACCATTGTGGAGTCCGGTTTGGACGTACCGAGCGCCAATACACTGATTGTCCACCGCGCAGATATGTTCGGGCTTGCGCAGCTTTATCAGTTGCGCGGGCGCGTGGGACGCTCTAAGCAGCGGGCGTTCGCACTGTTCACTTTGCCTGCCAACCGCACTTTAACGCAAACTGCAGAGCGTCGCCTCAAGGTATTGCAATCATTAGATAGTTTAGGTGCCGGGTTCCAGCTTGCCAGCCATGATTTGGACCTGCGCGGCGGCGGCAATATGCTGGGTGATGCGCAATCCGGCCACATTAAAGAAGTCGGATTTGAGCTTTACCAGCAGATGCTGGAAGAGGCCGTTGCCGAGCAGCGCGGGCAAGTTCAGGCCGATAACGGTCAGTGGTCCCCGCTCATTGCTGTCGGCACGGCGGTTATGATTCCGGAAGATTACGTGCCCGACTTGCAGCTGCGGTTGGGCCTTTATAAGCGCCTTGCGGATATCGCGGAAGTCAATGAAATCGATTCATTCGGCGCGGAATTGATTGACCGGTTTGGTGCCTTGCCAGACGAAGTGAAGCATCTTTTGAAGATCGTTTACATCAAGACGCTATGCCGCAAAGCCAATGTTGAAAAACTTGATGCAGGCCCGAAGGGTGTGGTCATACACTTCCGCAAGAAGGAGTTTGCCAATCCTGTGGCGCTGGTAAAGTTCATCGGCGAGCAGGGGATTCTTGCAAAGATTCGGCCTGACCAAGCCATCGTGTTTATCCGCGATTGGCCCACTGCGGATAAGCGCCTGTCCGGTTCAGCGGTGTTGATGACGCAATTGGCGAAGATGGTTCAATAGTTAAACATACTTCGATGTAAGTTTCACTGAGTTGGCAATGTGCTAATGTGCTATAAATGCAGCTGCGAGTAGATGTGATTATGATTGATACAGCAAGCCTGTTGCGGCTATTTTTGGCAGTTGTTTTCGGCGGTGTTATTGGCACAGAACGCCTGCTGCGCGGCCATGCTGCTGGTCCGCATACCAATGGGCTTGTGGCATTCGGCGCGGCGTTGTTTGTGTTGACAGGGGTGCAACTCGGCGGTGACGGGGCGGCACGGGTATTGGGGCAGGTGGCTACCGGCATCGGATTTTTGGCGGGCGGCGTCATATTACGGGACGGTTTGAGCGTGCGCGGGCTGAACACAGCTGCCACAATCTGGTGTACTGCGGCTATCGGCTGTCTATCAGGAATGGGAAATCTTTCGCTGGCAACCATCGCGACAGTTTTAGTTATCATCGGAAACGGTTTTTTTCATTACCTTGAACACACAATCACGATGTTCAAGACATCACCTGATTTCACCGAACCCACAATTTCACCCACTAAAGATGAGTCGAAAAAATGACCATTCAAAGTGTTGCCATAAAGCTGCTGCGCCCGACCCAGATCGCTGTCGGTCAAAAATTGGTGCGGATGAAGCGCAAGGAGTTGTGCCGTCTTGAAGGCAAGCCGCAGGAGCTTATCGATTTTATTCTTGTGCATCCGATCAAAGTGGTGATGGGGCCGGCGAGCCAAGTCTATGTCATTGATCATCATCATCTTGCGCTTGCGCTTCTGAAAGAGGGGTTCAAGACCAGCCCCGTCGAAGTCGCTGCGGATTACTCAACCCTGAGCCTGCCGGATTTTTGGGCTAAAATGGCAACACAACAATGGGTGCATCCGTTTGACGGCAAAGGCCGCGTGATGACTGTCGCTGATATTCCGGCGCGGTTGGAAGAATTGACGGATGATCCCTACCGGAGTTTGGCTACATGCGTGCGCACGGCGGGTGGTTACACAAAAACTGAGACACCGTTTGTTGAATTTCGCTGGGCGGATTATTTCAGGCCGCTGGTAAAAGCCAAACTTCTATCCAGCGATTTCAAGGCAGGCGTTGCGAAGGCGCAAGCACTTGCACACCTTCCAAAAGCCGCAAACTTGCCCGGGTATTTGAAGGAAAAACTCGGCAATTGAAATGAGTTCCTGCGCTAAACGCTGTAAAACTCACGCCAGCAAAGCCTAAGCGGCCATCGCGTTCTTGATTGCCTCATACAGTATCTCCGGCGTCTGCGCGCCGGATACCGCGTATTTTTGATTGATGACAAAGCACGGAACTCCGGTGACACCGAGCTTCTTCGCAGTTGCGATTTCCTCAATCACACCGCCTTCTTCCGCGTGCGTTGGCATCAGCGCTTCCAGCACGGAAACATCCATGCCAACTTCTTTGCCGACATTAAGCAGCACCTGATGATCGCCGATGTCTTTGCCTTCGGTGAAATAGAGCTGAAATAAACGGTTCACCAGCTTGTCTTGAATGCCCGACCCGGCCTGCGCCGCCCAGCGGATCATGCGATGGGCATCCAGCGTGTTTGGCGCAATTTTGATATCTTCAAAATTATAGCTGATGCCAACTTCTTTGCCCAAATCGACGAGTTGCCGGTGAATTTCACCAAGCCTTGGTCCAGTACCAAATTTGGCTTCCATATAAGTCTTGCGGTCCACGCCTAGCGGCGGAATTGAAGGGTCAAGCATGTATGGTCGCCAATTAATCTCAGCCTCAACATCCGGCATGGCGGCAAGGGCGCTTTCCAGCCGGGCTTTGCCTAGATAGCACCAAGGGCAGACAACATCTGAGATGATATCAATTTTCACCAACGCCATTGACGACTTTCCTTTATTGCTTTGCCCACCATGTCGGCAATTGATAGCCGAATAGCGACGTTTTGTCGGGATGTTGCACACGGGTCCATGATGCCAGCCATTGGTTGGGAAGATAGTTTAACGGAATAACATATTGACCGGAAATGAGCAGGCGGTCGAGCGCGTGCACATTGTCAATAAATTCGGGGCGAGACTTGGCCCTAACGATAGCCGCAATTACCCCGTCGATAGATGGTTCAGCGACACCGGCATAGTTAAAGGTGCCTTCACCATCGCGCGAGGTTGAGCCCCAGCGGCCAACCTGTTCGATACCGGGAGATAGTGACGCTGAATAGGAAGCCAAGATCATATCATAGTCCCATACTTGGCGACGCTGTTGATATTGCGCGTCATCAACGGTGCGAACTTGTGCATCGATTCCCACTTTAGCAAGTGTGCGCTGATAGACCAGCGCCAGCTTTTCTTCGCTCGCGTTGTCGCAGAGAATTTCAAATGCCAATTGCCTGCCGTCTACGCCCGCCATCTTCTGACCGGCAATTTTAAAACCGGCTTCTTTTAAAAGTAAAACGGCCTTTAATATCGTCGCACGGTCGTGGCCGGAGCCGTTGGTTGAACTTGGCTTCCAAGTGCCATCCATAACTTCTGGCAGAAGCTTATCAAGATAGGGTTGCAGCAGTGCCTTTTCGCCATTGGTGGCCGGTTTTCCAAGGGACGACAGTTCGGAGTTTTGCCAGAATGAACCGAGGCGTGAATATTTGCCTGCGAACAGATTTTTATTGGTCCACTCAAAATCATATAGCATTGAAAGTGCAGTGCGTACCTTGCGGTCTGAAAAAACAGACTTACGGGTATTGAACACAAAGGCGAACATATTCGCCGGGGTTCCGGCACTAAACGACTCTTTTCTCACCGCTCCACCGGTCACTGCCGGGAAATCATAGTTTGAGGCCCATTTGGCCGGATCACTCTCCGGATAGACGTCAAACAGACCTTTCTTGAATGCCTCAAATTGCGTTGTTTCATCTTTGAAATAGTCGATTGAAACGCTGTCAAAATTATCCATGCCCTTTTTTGACGGCAAATCTTTGGCCCAATAATTGGGGTTGCGTTTGAATGTTATCCGGGTGCCCGGTTCCACCTTGTCAACAGTGTAGGGCCCGGAACCGATCACGGGAAGCAGTGATGGCTCATCAAAAGTATCGCTTGTGGCGTGTTTGGGGATGATTGGCCCCATTGCAATAATCAGAGGAAATTCGCGATCCGCTTTTTCGTTGAATGTGAATTTTACTCCATGTTCGCCGGTTTTTTCTATCTTTGCGATTTTATCCATGCGCTTGGAGTAGGGGGGGCGGCCTTTGGCAGTAAAAGTCTCATATGTGAATATAACGTCGTCAGGCGTCACCGGCGTTCCGTCTGACCACTTTGCGTCGGGGTTGATCTGGAATTCAGCCCACGTCCGGGCTTCGTCTGTCTCGATGCTTTGCGCAAGAAGCCCGTACAGGGTGAATGGCTCATCGGCAGATCGCGTCATCAGCGATTCGAAAACCATATTGCCAAATGACGGGTCCAACACACCGCGCGCCGTCGTGCGCATACTCTTCAAAATGAATGGATTGAGATTATCAAAGGTGCCAACAACACCATAGCCAATGTGTCCGCCTTTTGGCGCATTTGGATTTGCATAGGGAAAGTTTGCATAATCCGAACCGAGCGCAGGCGAACCGATCATAGCTATGCCGTTTTGAGGATCGGCATAAGCCAGATTTATGCACACCGAACTAATTGCGACTAGCATGTTCGCATGTTTCAATAGGTTTTTCACACTTAGTCTCCCGGTATGATCTGCCACACGGATGAAATTTGAGTTCAACAAACCACGATTCGGCTAATCTCCTTTAATAATAGCATCGAAGTAATGTCTGATACAGGCGCAACTCTTGTCGATGATCAGCCCAAGCAGTTCTGATCCTGGTGCTGTTCGGGGCTGGATTTGCTCAGCATTGCGGTGTATTGGCCTTGGTATGACGGGAAGCCTTTCTGTTGCCGCATTTGCCCAACAGAGAGCGAATAGATTTTGGCTGGAAGATATCAGGTCAAGTAAAAGGAAAGCCTACATATGTTAAAAATTGGAACCAAACTTTCAAGATTGCTGGCAGCCGGCTCATTTGCGGTTGGCGCATTTTCTATGAACCCGGCGATGGCGCAGGATGCCGCCGCAGGTGCTCCGCCGCAAGGTTGGTTTAAAGTGTGCGCCAAGCAGGAAGACAATGATATCTGCAACGTACAGAATATTGTGACCGCTGAGAGCGGCCAACTTCTTACCGCTGTCAGCATGATTGAAGTTAAAGGTAAGGTTACCAAAAAGATTTTCCAAATTTCGGTTCCAACCGGGCGTCTCATTCAGGCAGGTATTGGTCTGCAAATCGGCCAGAATAAGCCAACCAAAGTCGATTACGCGATCTGCTTCCCTGACCGCTGCATTGCCGAAGGCGCACTTTCGCCTGAGTTGGTAGCAGCTTTCAAAAAGGCCAAGGACATTACGCTGACTTCGGTTAACTTTCAAAACAAACCAAACCCGATCAAAATTTCGCTTGATGGTTTTGGACCGGCCTATGACGGTCCTGGAATCAAACAATCAGAACTTGAAGATCAAAATAAGAAGCTTGAAGACGCAATTGCCAAGAAAAAAGATGATTTTGCAAAGAAGCTGAAGGATGAGCAAGATAAGGCGAAGGCAAGTGGCGGTTGATATCTTGTGGCATTGTAGTGCTAATATATTGAAATAATTACGAAAAGGCGGGTATTTCCCGCCTTTTTTGTTGCATTTTTTACAACATTAGATAGCCTTTTTATAATGTGCCGGAGCAGGTCGGGGTTTGGCGCTTCACTTATTAATCAGGAGGTTTTTTTGCGTAAATTTACCGTATTGGCACTTGTTGCTTTGATAATTCCGTCGCTTGCAGAGGCGAAAGTATTTAACCTTGGTGACGATACTCCGGTAGCCTCCATAGATGTTCCAGATACTTGGAAGCCTGAGATTTACGAGAATGGTGTAAGCGGAACATCGCCCGATGACACCTACATGTTTGCTGAAGTGGTGAAGGCGGACGATCTTGCAGGCGCAGTTACAGAAGGTATAACTTACCTGCAAGAGCAGGGTGTCACGCTGGACGATGCAACGATGAAGAGCGCAAATGTTAAAATGGGCGCTTTGGACGTTGTCATGCGGGAATGGCACGGCAAAGATAAAGAGGGCGAAGCTGTAGTTACGCTTGGTGCGGTTATCCTAAATCCTGACCAGATGATGCTCGTTATATCATGGGCATCCCCTGAATCCGATGAGATTAATGGGCCTGATATGAAGAAAATGATTGAGAGCATTGTTCCTGCTGCGAAATAGTACCAAAATTCTGAAAAATGCCGGAGTTATAGTCCGGCATTTTTTAACGAAATCACAGCTGTAGGCACGGCTGCCAGGCAGAATACGCGCCATAGGACTGTCAACAAAAATTAGTTGGGGTGATTTGCTAAAACTTCATTTTATCTCTGGCGGAATCAGGTTTCCGCCTTTAGTGATTTTCTCCCATGGCACGATATGTTTTTATTACCGGTGGCGTGGTTTCTTCGCTTGGAAAAGGCATTGCAGCAGCGGCGTTAGCCGCCCTCTTGCAGGCGCGCGGCTACCGTGTGCGTATCCGCAAGCTCGATCCTTACCTCAATGTTGATCCGGGCACTATGTCGCCCTATCAGCACGGCGAAGTGTTTGTCACCGACGATGGCGCGGAGACTGACCTTGATTTGGGTCATTACGAGCGCTTCACCGGCCGCTCGGCCAATAAACACGATAATATCACTACGGGCCGCATCTATAAGAACATCATCGATAAAGAGCGGCGCGGTGATTATCTTGGCGCGACGGTGCAGGTCATTCCGCACGTCACCAATGAGATCAAGAATTTCGTGCTGGATAGCAATGATGAGTTTGATTTCGTAATATGCGAAATCGGTGGCACGGTGGGCGATATTGAAGCTATGCCATTCCTTGAGTCCATCCGCCAAATCGGCAATGATTTGCCGCGCAATTCATGCGTCTATATCCACTTAACGCTGATGCCGTATATCCCGACGGCGGGCGAACTCAAAACCAAGCCGACACAGCATTCCGTCAAAGAATTGCGCTCGATTGGTATCGCGCCGGATATTTTACTCATCCGCGCTGATCGCGAAATTCCAAGCGAAGAGCGACGCAAACTGTCGCTATTTTGCAACGTGCGTGAAAGCGCCGTCATCCAAGCCCTTGATGTGGCTCACATTTATGATGTGCCAATGGCCTATCACAAAGAGGGTTTGGATTCAGAAGTACTTGCCGCATTCGGCATTGAGCCCGCGCCAAAGCCCCGTATGGAGCGCTGGAACGAGATTACGCAGCGCATTCATAATCCAGAGGGCGAAGTGACAATTGCCATCGTCGGCAAATATACCGGCCTCAAAGATGCCTACAAGAGCTTGATGGAAGCCCTAGCCCACGGCGGCATGGCCAACAAAGTCAAGGTCAAACTCGAATGGATTGAATCGGAAGTTTTCGAAAAAGAAGACCCGTCGCCATACCTTGAAAAGGTCGATGGCATATTAGTTCCTGGCGGCTTTGGCGAACGCGGGTCTGAGGGCAAGATCCTTGCCGCGAAATTTGCCCGCGAACGCAAAATTCCCTACTTCGGGATCTGTTTCGGTATGCAAATGGCCTGCATTGAAGCCGCGCGTAATTTGGCGGGCGTCACTGGTGCCTCATCCAGCGAGTTCGGCCCAAGCAAAGAACCGGTCGTCGGACTGATGACAGAATGGCTCAAAGGCAACATGCTCGAAAAGCGTCAAGCCGCAGGCGATCTCGGCGGCACGATGCGCCTTGGCGCCTTTGAAGCCACACTAAAACCCGGCTCCAAAATCGCCAAAATCTATGGTGCAACAACAATTTACGAGCGCCACCGCCACCGCTACGAAGTCAATATCGACTACAAAGAGCGCTTGGAAGCCTGCGGCCTGGAGTTCGCCGGCATGTCGCCGGATGGCGTCCTACCCGAAACCATCGAATACCCCGACCACCCTTGGTTTATAGGCGTGCAATATCATCCCGAACTAAAATCACGCCCGTTTGAACCGCATCCGTTGTTTGCAAGCTTTATTGAGGCTGCGGTAGAAAAAGGGCGTTTGGTTTAATGTTTCCGCCCTGCGTTTCGCTTCGTCTTACTGAAGTGAATCAACGCAACATCATTACTTTTACCAAGTCGCCCTCACTAGCGGCATGTGCGTTCGGGGCGCGAATGATGAGGCCGTTTGAAGCCGCCAGCGTGGATAGCATGGAAGAATCCTGAATGTCGAAAGCGGTCACTTCGAGTATACCCTCATAATTTTTCGTGACGCTGGCGCGGACATAGTCTTGCCGTCTATCGTTCGAGCGCATGGCGTGCGTCAGTCGTGCACTTTCCGTACGTTGTTCATACGTCTGGCGTATCATCATCAACAGGAGTGGAACGAGGAAAAGACGGGCGCAAACGAGGCTTGAAACCGGATTTCCGGGCAGACCCAAAACATGGGTTTTGCCGTGCCGCCCATGCATCAGCGGCTTGCCCGGACGCATCGCAATTTGCCAAAATCCAAGCTCGATGCCAAAGCCAGCCAGCACCGGTTTAATAAGATCATGGTCACCAACCGATGCACCGCCGAGCGTCACGAGCACATCAATATCGCTGTCAAAAGCACTTTGAATAACGGTTGAAATCTTGGCGATATCATCGCCGACAATGCCAAGATCAATGATTTCCGCACCCGAATTTCGGGCCAGCGCGGCTGTGCCGTAGCCGTTTGACGCCACGATTTGGTCAGGACCGGTCACCATGCCGGGCGCAACCAGCTCGTCTCCGGTTGCCAAAATGGCCACGCGAGGCTTGCGATAAACCGGCAGTTTGGCATGCCCGCTCGCCGCTGCAAGCGAAAGATTAGCAGCATCCAGCACCGTGCCTTTTGCCAGCACCAATTGCCCTTGCGCAAAATCCAATCCGGTTTTGCGAACGTGGCGGCCCGGCGTAACTTCAGCGCTGATGCGCATCGCACCGCCGTCCAGCGCCGTCACGTCTTCCTGCATCACCACAGTGTCTGCGCCATTTGGAACCGGTGCGCCGGTGAAAATACGAACCGTTTCGCCGCGCGAAATTGCATCTGAAAAACTATGGCCAGCGGCAGATTCGCCGATAACTTTCAATATGTTGCCAAGCACCGCATCAAGGCCGTTCAGCGCGTATCCATCCATTGCGGCAGCAGGAAATGGCGGCTGGGTACGCAGCGAAATCAAGTCCTGTGCAAGTATGCGAAACGCCGCATCATGCAACGTAACCATCTCAACGGGCATGGCATCCGTGTCATGCAACACCAGCGCCAGAGCGTCCTCAACGGATATCAATTGCTTCACGATTTGACCTCAGCAAGATAATAGCCAGACTTGCCGCCGGACTTTGCCAGCACGCGAATACCGGATATTTCCATGCCGCGATCCACCGCTTTAGCCATGTCATAGATTGTGAGACAGGTGACGGAAACCGCCGTCAATGCTTCCATTTCAACGCCGGTTTTACCGGAAAGTTTGACGCAAGCCTCCACTCGCAAGCCAGGCAGTGTTTTGTCAATTGATATATCCACGGTGATCTTGGTGAGCATCAAGGGATGGCAAAGCGGAATGAGTTCTGATGTCTTTTTGGCGGCCATGATACCCGCAAATCTGGCCGCAGCAATCACGTCACCCTTTTTGGCGTTGCCGGACTGGATAAGCGACAGCGTGGCGGGTAGCATCCGCACAAAGCCTTCGGCGCTTGCTTCACGAACGGTATCGGGTTTACCGCCAACATCGACCATATTAGCCGCGCCGCTTTGGTCAATATGGGTGAGGCTGGCCATGCTAAGCCATCCCGTTCAAAAGCATTTTTGTCGCCGTTATCACATCATTTTGACGCATCAAGCTCTCGCCCACAAGGAAGGTATTGATTCCGGATTTGGCCAGGCGCTGACAATCAGCATGGGTGAAAATACCACTTTCGCTGACAAGCAGTTTATCGTCTGGAACTAGTTGGCAAAGCCGCTCGCTTACCGCCAAATCTACTTCAAATGTGCGCAGATTGCGGTTGTTGATGCCGAGCAAACGGGACGATAATTTCAACGCCCGTTCTGTCTCAGGCTCGTCGTGCACTTCAACCAAAACATCCATGCCAAGATCAAACGCCGCCACTTCAAGCTCCAATGCCAACTCGTCACTCACGCTGGCCATTATGATCAAAATCGCATCTGCGCCCCATGCGCGTGCTTCGTAGACCTGATAGGTGTCGAACAGAAAATCCTTGCGCAAAGCGGGCAGGGCGCAGGCATCTCGGGCGGCACACAAATACTCAGGGGCACCTTGGAACGACGGTGCATCGGTGAGTATTGAAAGGCAGGCCGCACCGCCCGCGTCATAGGCTTTTGCCAGACTTGACGGATCAAAGTTTGCGCGAATTAAGCCTTTGGAAGGACTGGCTTTTTTGATCTCAGCGATAAGGGCGAATTCGCCTGCTGCACGCTTGGCCTCCAACGCTTTCAAGAACCCGCGTGGTGCGGAAAGTCCGGCAATTTTTGCCTTCAAATCAGCAAACGAAACAACAGCTTTTGCCGCAATGATTTCTTCGCGTTTATAGGCTTCGATTTTGCCTAAAATATCAGACATGGCTCAAACATTCCTTCTGTTTGAAACGGCAATAAGCCGCTCCAATGCCGCTTTGGCATTACCGCTGTCGATGGATTTTGCTGCTTGCGATACTCCATCCTTCAGGTCTTTTGCTTTGCCGGCGACAATCAAAGAGGCCGCAGTATTCAGAAGAGTAATGTCACGATAAGCTCCCGGTGCGCCATCCAATAAGGCCCTCAGCGCCGCTGCATTAAACTCAGCATCGCCGCCCATAAGCGCCACCGCATCGACCCTAGAAAGCCCGGCATCTTCCGGCGTCACATCAAAGGTGAGGATGTTTCCATCTTTGAGTTCGGCAACTTTGGTCGCGCCTGTCAGTGTCATTTCATCGAGGCCATAGCCATGCACGACCCAGGCAGAAGTCGAACCCAAATCGCGCAAAACATGGGCCAAAGGCTCAACCCATTCAGGAGAAAAAACACCAAGCAATTGGCGTTTCACACCAGCGGGATTGGACAAGGGACCAAGCAGATTAAAGATCGTGCGCGTTCCAAGTTCTACCCGTGTCGGGCCGACATGTTTCATGGCCGAGTGGTGCGCAGGCGCAAACATAAAGCCGATGCCTGCCTCAACGATACAGCGGGAGATCACGTCAGGCGTCGCGTCAATATTGACGCCAAGTGCTGCCAGCGTGTCCGCAGCGCCCGAGCGAGAGGTTAGCGCCCGGTTGCCGTGCTTGGCGACGGGAAGGCCGGCTCCGGCCGCCACCAGTGCGCTTGCTGTGGAGACATTGTAAGAGCCAGAGGCATCACCGCCGGTGCCAACTATATCTATCGCGTTTTCAGGCGCTTCAACCGTGAGCATTTTCGAGCGCATGGCCGAAGCCGCACCGGCAACCTCGGCCACGCTTTCGCCGCGCACCCTCAGTGCCATTAGAAATCCACCAATCTGCGATGGCGTTGCCTCGCCGGACATAATGATTTCAAAAGCGGCCTGTGAATCTTCGCGGGACAGCGATTTGCCGGATGCCACTTGCGCCAGATAAGGTTTCAGCGCTGACATCGATTAGTTCCTTTGAACGGCAGCTTGAAGCGCTGCCGGGTTTATAGTGACCGGATATGTCTCCTGTAAACGCGCAACCAATTGATCCAACAGATCGTCAGCAAGACCCGATGTTGCTGCACTCTTTTCGTTTGCAGGAACGGCTGTTGGCGAACTATCCGTCGGAGCGAACACCTCGGTCACTTTAAGCACCGTCTGTTGATCACCCGTTGTATTTCCGGTCACAGCTACATAATTCAACCCACCGCCGAAGGCAGCCTCGACGCCATCAGCGCCAAGGTCAGCGTCCTCTGCGCCGCGCTTTAAGCCGCGTTTGGTTTGCTTGGTGAGGCTAAATTCGGTTGCAATGTCATCTAGTGATTTTCCTCCAGCAACAGCTTTACGAATGTCTTCAGCCTTACTTAGAAGCCGCTCGTCGATCGTGGCAGTTTTCCAGTCTCCCACTGCCCGGTCACGCACTTCATTAAGCGGGCGCTCGCGCTCCGGCGTGATTTTGGAGACTTCGTACCAAACAAATCCATTGGCCCCGGAATTCAGCGGTGCGTTTTCAACACCACTATCGGTCGCGAATGCCGCAACGATCAGTGCTTGAGACTCTGGAATATCTTTTACGATTGTGCCATCCGGCGTTTGTGCTGTCCGGTCCAAAGCCTCAATGGTAACAATTTTTAATTTCGTCTTGGCGGCAGCCTTTTCCATTGAATCGCCGCCAGCTCTTGCATCTTCGTAAGCATCATGAACATCAAGCACCACATTTACAGCCTCGTTTATGGCTATCGCTTTCCGTATTTCAGCTTTCACGCTTTCAAATGGTTTAATCGATTGCGGGTTTATCGCTGTGACGCGCACTAAAACCGGGCCAAAAGTTCCCGGCAGAACATCGCTCACAGCATTAACGCCGAGTGCAAATGCAGCATCAGCCAATTTGGCATCCGGCAAGTCTGCTTTTTTTACTACTCCAAGAGCCACGTCTGTCATCGATTTATTTTCTGATTTCACGATGTCTTCAAATGTTGCTCCGCCAGTTATTTTGTCCTTGGCAGCTTTTGCGGCTAGATCATTTGCAAACACAATCTGTTCAATAGCTCGGGTTTCTGACGTGGTATAACGGGCAATATTTTTGTCATAGTCCGCCTGCACGTCTTTGTCAGCGATAGCTTTTTCGTCAGCTACATCCTCTGGAAGCAACCTCACGTAGGATATTTTGCGATATTCAGGCGCACGATAACTGTCTTTGCGGTCATCAAAAAATTTCTGCAATGCCACTTCATCTACGCTCGTAATAGCCGGAATTACCGAAGTCGGGATGATTACGAAATCAACAGTACGATTCTCGCCTTGGTGGAGAGCAACTGCCGATAAATAAGTGTCAGGAATAGCAAGTCCATCGGTTACCGCTTCAACGACCTGTTGCCTGATCGCAATTTTCTCACGGCTTTTTAAGTAAACCGCCGGGCTCATACCGACATTACGAAGCACAGCATCAAATTGCGTACGGCTGAATGCGCCACCGCCATCTTTGAATGCCGGGTCCTGCGCAGTTAATGCGGCCAGTCTTGATTTTGAAAGTCCCAGGTTCATGACCCTTGCTTGTTCGTCCAGCACAACTCCTGCTGTCAACTGGCTGTTGACCTGCTTGTCGAGACCCAATGAGGTGGCTTGCTCAGCCGTTAAACGCTGACCCATTTGCTGCGAGGCTTGCTGTAGCTGGCGCTGATACGCCAAACGATATTCGACTTGGCTGACACTGGTTTTGCCTGCCGTTAGCACTTCGTTTCCCGTAGCAGTTTGGGAAAAAACACCGGATATACCCCATGCTCCGAATGACAAAACCAAAACACTGAGCAATATTTTCGCTACCCAGCTTTGAGCGCCGCTGCGCAATGTATCGAGCATTTGTATTTCCCGTCTTAACGAAGCGTTGATTCACGACATTAATAATATGAAACTGCTTTTACGGACAGAGGTCACTGTTTGCAATCCAGTCTGGTTTGTTAAGAGCATAGGCTTGGTAATGAATTTGTGCATTTTGTTGCCTTGTGGCAATAATTTGATAGACGGGTATAAGAATTTGAAAAGTTGGAGAGTTTTATGACGCCGGGAATCAAGCCACTGGTCGCTGGAAATTGGAAAATGAATGGCCTTGAGGCAGGTCTTAGCGAAATTCTTTTGATAAAAAATGCACTGCTTGGCGGACTGGATAGCGATGTTTCGGCACTTCTTTGCGTTCCATCTACCCTTCTCACACGAGCTGTTGATTGTGCGCAATCATCGCCACTGCTGATTGGCGGGCAAGATTGCCACGAAAAAGACAGCGGCGCGCACACTGGTGATATTTCAGCGCCAATGCTGAAGGATACCGGAGCAAGTCACGTTATCGTCGGGCACTCAGAACGCCGTGTTGATCACCACGAATCAGATGAAACAGTTCGGGCGAAAGCGGAAGCTGCATGGCGGGCAGGGCTGGTGGCCGTAATTTGCATTGGCGAACTGGCTGGCGAACGACAATCGGGAACAATGTTGGCCGTAATATCACGTCAACTCAGTGGCTCTCTTCCTGATGGTGTCACAGCCAAAAACACTGTCATCGCCTACGAGCCGGTATGGGCCATTGGCACCGGCCTGACGCCAACCGCAGCGGATGTTATGCAAATCCATGCCTATGTACGTGCTGAATTATTGTCCCGTTTCCCGCAGGAAGCGCCGCATATTCACATTTTATATGGCGGTTCGGTAAAGCCTGCTAACGCCGTTGAACTGCTGGGCGTCGAAAATGTTGATGGGGCATTGGTGGGCGGCGCATCACTGAAATCTTCGGATTTTCTTGCAATATGTGATGCCTACCGGCAAATGTGAGCGTCAACTCTGCTATTATTTACCAGACCATCTCGTAATTTATACGGCTTCGACTTATTTGATCATCTCAAGCTTGCAAGTTGGGCTTGGAATATCGGCTTGTAGCGTGTAAGCAGCGCAAAATTTTGACGGGGCAGACTGCTTTTGTCAGCGTAAATTGGAAATCTCTACATGCAAACCGTACTAATCGTGATCCATTTAATGATTGTCGTGTCTCTTGTTGGCGTTGTTCTTTTGCAACGCTCAGAAGGTGGTGGCCTTGGTATGGGCGGCGGATCCGGGTTCATGACAGCGCGAGGCGCGGCCAATGCCTTGACGAGAGCAACAGCAATATTGGCGACTGGATTTTTTATTACATCCTTACTGCTATCAATATTGGCCAGATACGGCGACAAACCGTCAGACACGCTTGATTTGGTCCCGGCGGCCACTAACAGCAAAGGTACTGGCGTCATCGATCAGCTGGGCGCAGCAAAGCCGGCCGTACCCGTAAAACCCGGAGTTCCTGCGACGAGCGATCCTGCAACGAGTGATACTGTTGTTCCGGCAACGCCCGCAACACCGGCGGAGAGGCAGCCTGCCGCACAGGGAGCTCCGGCTACTAAGACTGTTGTGCCCCCTGCTGTTCCGGCCGTAAGCGATCCTTCCGCACCCGCTGCGGTTGCTCCGGCAACGCCTGCTGTACCTAAATTATAGTACACGCCTCCTATGTATTCTAAACACAGGGCCGCTTTGCGGTCCTGTTGCATTTCTGTCGCTATTCACCACGTTCACGATAGTTTTATTCAATATATCTTGAGAGTGGCGTGGCGTTGCGATATGAACGCTGGTGAAAGCATTGCTCCCAGCCTGCTCACAATTTTAACAAAATGGTCAAATCAAAATGATTTCACGTCGCTTGCTGCTAACAGGTGCTGCATCGGTGCTTATGGTTTCGCCCTCAAAGGCCGGTTTCCTTTTTTTCAAAACAGAGGCTGACGTTGTTGAAGAGCGAACAAAAGGCTTGGCCGAACTCAAGGCGTTGCGCAAGAAAGTGAAGCTTTCTGCCAAAAGTAAAAAAGCTACAAAAATGACCGATGTTGAGGTTGAGCGGCTGGGTGAATTGCAAAAGTTAGAACCAAAATGGCTGGCTGGCGAAAAAGTGGCAAAAGCCAAACAAAAAGCAGAGGACCAGCTTGTTGCGACGAAGAAAAAAGTCGCCGATGAAAAAATGTCTCAAGCTAAGTTAGCATCGACTGAAAAAAATGTGGCCGATAAACTCGTTAAGGGTCAATCTTTAGTACCTCAAGAAACACCGGTTTTTTCGGCTCAAGAAATAGCCAAATTGGACGCTGATATTACTGCAAAAGACGCTGCGACGCGCGCTGGTGATGCTCCGGTTAAAAAAGCTAAGAAGAAGGGTTGGAATATCGACCCAAAGTTTGAGCCACAAGAAGTGGCGATGACGGGCTATCCTGCTGGAACCATTGTCATTGATACAAAGCAGCGCTTTTTGTTTTTGGTAGAATCAACTTTCACGGCGCGTCGTTATGGCGTAGCTGTCGGCAAAGAAGGCTTGGATTTCCACGGCACAGTTGCTGTTGGCAGCAAGCAAGAATGGCCGCGCTGGATACCAACATTGGAAATGCAGGAGCGCTCGCCTGAGAAATATGCTAAATATGCTGACGGCATGGATGGCGGAATGGGCAATCCGCTTGGTGCGCGTGCAATCTATCTTTATGACGGCAAACAAGACACTCATTTGCGTATTCACGGCACAACACAACCATGGACAATCGGTACGGCTGCATCAAACGGGTGCTTCCGTATGGTCAACGAGCATGTGATTGATCTTTATTCCCGTGTTCAAGTGGGAACAAAAGTTATTGTACTTTAATGACTTATGAGTTGGCCATTATCGGCAGGTTCGTTAGAGTTTTACCGGATTGACACTATGATTTCTCGTCGTAACTTTGTTGGTTGCTTGGCTTTCTCAGCAGGCGGGTTTGTTGCTGGTTCCGCTCATGCGAGTTCTTTTCTTGAATTTCTGTTCGAGGACAAACGGCCAATTTATGCAGCACCGGAGCGTGATCTACCCGATCCTCTGGAGAGGCCAGCGGTAAAGAAAAGGACCAAAATTGCATCTGTAGCAAAATCAAAGGTCAAAAAGAAAAAATCCGGCTCCTATCAAATTGATCCAATTTATCAGCCGCAGGAAGTTGAGTTTTATGGGGATTATGAGCCCGGAACTATCGTTATAAATTCAGAGGAGAAGTTTCTTTATCTTGTTTTGGGCAATGATACTGCGCGGCGCTATGGCGTAGCTATAGGCAAAGAGGGGCTGGGTTGGACGGGTACAGCGCGTATTGGTTCGAAAGTCGAATGGCCTTCATGGACACCTACGGATGAGATGATTGCCCGCAGCCCGGAACATTATGCAAAATATAAAGATGGTATGCAGGGCGGGCCAGAAAATCCGCTGGGTGCGCGTGCGATTTATCTTTATCAGGGCAATCTTGATACGCACATACGCATCCACGGCACAAACCAGCCTTGGACAATCGGCCACGCCGCCTCCAACGGCTGTTTTCGTATGGTCAATGAGCACGTTGTAGATCTTTATTCGAGGGTCCGAGTAGGCTCAAATGTGATTGTGTTATAAAAGCTGTTACTCGACCCTGATTTCAACTTGATTGGCATAAAACGCGACGTGCCGGTCTATAGCTGCAACGTCAGCTTTTGGACTATCATAGCCCCAAACTGAATTTGGCGCTGCACCATCCTTGCTGGTCAACGTCCAATAACGCGCGGTTCCCTTGTGCGGGCACGTGGTTTTGTGATCGGTTTCAAGGAAGTGCTCGCCCCGCAAATCCGCACGCGGCACATAAATGGTGGCGGGGTATAAGCCTTCTTTCAGCGACAAAGCCTTGGTGCTTTCCGCAACAACCGCACCTTTGTAGGTGACTGTTACCTTGCCGGCTTGCGGCGTGATAGTGATGTGGCTCATTGGTAAACTCCTATTCATGAGATTATAATTAAGGCGCTGGCGGCGAAGTTTCCAATCACGATTGGTAAGGCGCTGAAACGCGAATGCCGCGCTTGACCAAACGGGTGCTTTGAGCGAAAATATACTATTTATATTGAAAGACACATCACCATTGATACCGCCCGTCGTTCAGGAAAACCTTGTATTCGGGATACGCGGATTACTGTCTATGATGTGCTGGAATATCTGGCCTCTGGCATGAGCGAGGCGCAGATTGTGGCAGATTTTCCGGAGCTTAATGCTGACGACATTAGCGAGATCCTGACATTTGCCGCGCAGCGCGAGCTGCCGTCTCCTTGGTGCTGCGTGAAGCTACTTTTTGATAAAATTTATCTCGCAGGTCCGTTGTCGAATCCAGAAATATCCACACCGGTTCAAGGCATGTAGCGGGATTAGGTTTAGCGCTTTCAACATATCGGGAGATTTGGGATTTTGCCCGAGAGAATGATTTTTGCATCATTTCAAAAGATGCGGATTTTCACCAAATGAGCTTTCTTTTTGTAGCCCGCCAAAGACGATTCGGCTACGTGTTGGCAATTGTTCAACACAGCAACTCGCAGATGCTGTAATTAGAAATTAACCACAAATAAGAAGTTTCCTAACAATTTTCCTTGCATATTTTCGTCATTTGCCTGCCATTTCGTCAAAATTAACAGATCCAGACCCCAGAAGCTAATCTAAGATGACCATACTCTCAATCCTGCGCCTCCCTCACGCCGCTGACCTCGACCTTCCCTCATACGAAACAAAGGGAGCCGCAGGTATGGATCTTCGCGCGGCGGTGTCTGAGCAAGTTACGCTCGCCCCAGGCGAACGCGCAGCCATACCAACAGGTCTCATAATTGAAATCCCGCAAGGCTTTGAAGGCCAAGTTCGTCCGCGCTCGGGGTTGGCGCTGAAGCATGGCATCACCTGTCTTAATTCGCCAGGGACCATTGATTGGGATTATCGCGGCGAGGTGAGGGTTATTTTAGTTAATGTGGGCCGGGAATCCTTCGTCATCACCCGCGCCATGCGCATCGCCCAACTGGTTATCGCGCCGGTTACGCAGGTTGATATCCGCGAGATTTCCATGCTGACTGAAACCAAACGCGGCACTGGCGGCTTTGGTTCTACGGGCATTTAACGGCTCTTTTCTCCGGCTCGTTACAGTGCCAAATTCCACTCCCAACGGGATTTCATAAATGACACTAACCGGCTTCATCACCTATTCAGCAGCCCTTGCCTTAGCCGTCGCCGTACCCGGTCCGGGCGTTGTCGCTCTGGTGGCAAGAGGCCTTGGTTCCAGCTTTCGCGCAACGCTTCCAATGGCAATTGGCATTGCACTGGGAGATTTGGTTTATCTCACCGCTGCCGTGATGGGACTGGCGTTTATCGCTAAGAGTTTCGGCCTTGTTTTTTTATTGCTGAAGTATGCAGGTGCGGCCTATCTTGCTTTTCTAGCGTTCAAGTTTTGGACCAGTGGCGTCGGCATTGAAAAGGTCGAGGCACGCCGCGCTGAAGGTCCGGTAGCATCATTTCTATCCGGCCTGATGGTGACGCTTGGTAACCCCAAAGTCATGGTGTTTTATCTGGCACTACTGCCTGCAATTGTCGATCTGAATACGGTGACCATCAAGGACTATGTGGTTTTGGTGACCTTAACCTCGCTTATTTTGATGGCAATTTTGCTACCCTATCTGGCGCTCGCCACCCGCACGCGGGCGCTGTTGCAAACACCTAAAGCTCTAAAGCGCATCAGCCGTGTTGCCGCCGGATTTCTGGGCGCGGCGGCGGTTGCTATCGCGGCGCGGGCTTAAGCAAATCCATTCCCGAATATTATGCTTAGTAGGGATGAAATTCCAACCAATCGTGATGTTATTGGCGAATCCGCCTTCTATTTTCTTTGCGCCGGTGTAATCTCATCCGATAATAATTCGGGAGATCATTATGACTGACGCAAAAAAACCGGGCCGTGGCCGCATTTATGATTCCATTATTGATACCGTTGGCGATACGCCGATTGTACGTTTGGATAAGCTGGCAAAGGAAAAGGGCGTTGAGGCAAATCTTTTAGCCAAGCTCGAATTCTTCAACCCGACCTCATCAGTTAAGGATCGCATTGGCGTTGCCATGATCGAAAGCTTGGAAAGCCAAGGCAAAATCACGCCGGGCAAAACGGTGCTGATTGAACCGACATCCGGCAACACCGGCATTGGTCTGGCCTTTGCCGCCGCTGCCAAGGGTTACCACCTCATTCTCACCATGCCGGAAACCATGTCAGTCGAGCGCCGCAAAATGCTCAAACTTTTGGGCGCTGAACTGGTGCTGACCGAAGGCGCAAAGGGCATGAAGGGCGCAATTGCCAAGGCCAATGAACTGGCGGCTGAAACGCCAAACAGCGTCATCCCGCAGCAGTTTGAAAATCTCGCCAATCCGGAAGTCCACCGCAAAACTACCGCGCTGGAAATCTGGAATGACACCAATGGCAAGGTCGATATTTTCGTGTCCGGCATCGGCACGGGCGGCACGATCACCGGCGTCGGCCAAGTGCTGAAAGCGCATAATCCGAAGGTTTATATCGTGGCGGTGGAGCCGGAAGGCTCGCCGGTTCTTTCCGGCGGTGCGCCCGGTCCGCATAAAATCCAAGGCATTGGCGCCGGCTTTGCACCTGCGATTTTGGACACGCATGTTTATGATGAAGTGATCCAGGTTTCTAATGATGATGCGTTTGCCTATGCACGACTGGTGGCGAGGCTGGAGGGTGTGCCAGTTGGAATTTCGTCGGGAGCGGCCCTTGCCGCAGCGGTGGCACTTGGCAGGCGCCCTGAAAACAAAGGCAAAAACATTGTAATTATTTTGGCGTCGTTCGCTGAGCGCTATTTGTCCACCGCGCTGTTTGACGGTCTGGATGCGTGAAACATCCATGGCTAAAAGCGAGAGGCGGGAGATCGCTGCCCCTCGCAAAACTGGGACAAATTACATTATCGGGCTTTAGAACAACGGGCGCACGCAGGTCCCGGACCGCGCATATAATGTAATTCGGGATGATATGAGGGAGCCACAAATTCTTTTGCTACAACCAGAAACCTTTTGAAGCCTTTGAAAATAAACATAGTCCCGTTCCCTAAAATTCGGATGTCCCTTCCGATTGATACGTTTTATAGCGCAAATATTCTGAATGCTTGGTGAACGTAAACCTAAATTTTTACGATGCACAAAACAAAGCGCCAAATGCTAAAAATTCACGCATTTCCTATTAAAACGCCAGCTGCGAAAACCAGTGCACCGCCAAGCAAAACTTGCAGCGCTGCCCTCATCCAAGGTGTTTCCATATAGCGGTTTTGTATCCAGGTAATCGCAAATAACTCAACCACAACAACGATGCCCGCGATGCTGGTTGCTGTCCAAAATTGCGGAATCAAATAAGGTAAGGCGTGACCTAATCCACCAACGGCAGTCATGATACCGGATGAAAATCCACGTTTGAGCGGAGAGCCACGGCCGGAAATTTTACCATCATCATGCGCTGCTTCAGTAAAACCCATCGAAATACCCGCTCCAACAGAGGCGGAAAGCCCGACTAAAAATGTCGTCCATGTATTATGCGTGGCAAAGGCTGTTGCAAAAATCGGGGCCAGCGTCGAGACCGATCCATCCATAAGTCCGGCCAGACCGGGCTGCACATAAGTTAAGATAAACTGGCGGCGCTCCGTTGCTCCCTCTTCGTCTTTCACACTGTCCGTTACATGTTTTATGCCCAGCCGTTTGGCCAGCGACACATGATTTTGTTCGGCAATAGCGAGATCACCCAAAAGTTTTCGCGTGGCGGCATCAGACGTGTTTTGCGCGGCTTCAATATAAAAGCGTTGCGCTTGGCGTTCCATTTGTTCAACAGCATCGCGCACCGTTTCGAGCCCGAGAGGGCGAACCAGCCAGTCGGGCTTGCGTTCAAAATAGCCGCGCACATGGTCGCGCCGGATGAGGGGAATGATGTCTCCAAAGCGTTTTTGATGCAGCGCAATCAGGCGGTTGCGATGTTCATGCTCTTCCTCTGCCATCTCTTCAAAAACTCTTGCAGACTGAGGATAGTCCGCCTGCAAGCCTGCTGCATAACCTAGATAAATACGCGCATCGTCTTCCTCAGATGAAATAGCAAGCGCTAAAACTTCCTGTTCCGAAAGATCATCGAAGCTGCGTTTGCCGGGTGAGAAAAATCGGGATAACATAAACGTTTCCTTATTAGAATATTTCTAATGTAGTGCTGGTTGTGCACCGCGTCAACGGACAATAATCACATAGCCAGTCAACTTTCAGAATTGCTGCTCTAATCGTGTAGCAGCATCTCATCCTGCTTCACGGTGAAGCTCGATAGCGTGTTGAGATAGTCCATGCCGAGCAGGCTTTGGTCCAATCTGCCTTGCTGTGCTACAAGTGCGCGCAGATTTTTGCGCACTATGCCGCCGATGACGAGTTGATCGAGGTTTACCGGCGCTGCCATTGCGCTGCCGTTGGCGGTGGATACAGGTACTATGAACGAAAGATCGTTGGCGTTAATGCCGATATTTGAGGCATCGTTGGATGATAGCACGATCCCCGATGCGCCGGTATCGATCATGAAGCTCGTGGCTTGGCCGTTCACTTGCGCGTCCACTTCAAAGTGGCCGTTGGCGGCTTTGCCGATGATGACGCTAAGGGCACCGTCCTCGCCAGTGGCTGTGTGCGGACGCGAGGGGACAAGGCCGAGTGAGACTTTGGAGGTGAAGTCTTGGAATGCGAAGCGATATTGATAAGCGCCAATCAGACCGATGCCGATGATGATCCAAAAACCGGCATGTCGAAGAGTTTGCGAGAGCGGCTGGCCATTGCCGATAAATCTTGTGCCGACAGCTGCCAAAATCAAAAGCGTGCTGGCGGCGCTGACGAATTTGTCATTGGTCATGCCCAGCGTCATGCCGCTTTCGCGATTGATATAAACGATTGCCAGCGTGGCAGCCAGCGCAGCCAGCAGAAACAGCAGCGTCCGGCTCATGCTGTTTCGCCTCGCGCCATGCGTTGGCGGCGGGTTTCGCGGCGCGGGCGGCGCTCTATGGTTTTGAGCCTTGCTGGCAAAGTTACCATCAGGCTGCTGCGTTCTTGGCCGGTCATATTCAGCCAGTTGCCAATTTCGTCGCGGTCGCGCCCGCAGCCGAAACAATAGCCGGTTTTCATATCAATCGAGCAAATCAGAATGCAGGGTGATTCAATTGTCATAATGGTTAAAGATAAATCCTAAAGCGCGCTTGCAAGGCCAATGAAAAACAACATTTCCGCAATTATGGCTGCTGCACCCAGCGTATCGCCGGTTTGGCCGCCGACTTTTGTAGCGCAGAGTTGGCGGAATAAATGGGTGGCGACAATGCTGAGGCCAATTGCCAAGACTGTTGGCAACGTGCCGCGCGATGTTAAGGCGAGCACGACCGCGATGGCAGCGCCAGAGCCAAGCGCGAAAGTTGCGGCGTCTTCAGACGGTGCGCCAACTTTATCGGAGGTGCCGCCGGGGCGGGCCGATTCCAGTTCTGACCAGTGCCAGATGAGCGCGGCTTTTCCGGCCACCGTTGCAGCGATAAGGCTTGCCAATGCGCACGGCAAGCCACTCTGCAGAATCGCGGCCAGTGCAATTGTTTTCAGTGCAAATGACATTACGAGCGCCAGAGCGCCATAGGCTCCTATTCGGCTATCCTTCATGATTTCGAGGCGGCGTTCGCTGGTGTTTCCGCCGAAAAAGCCGTCGGCCACATCCGCCAACCCGTCCTCGTGCAAGCCGCCGCAGGTGATGGTGAGTGTCGTAATTGCCAGCGCGGCGGACAAGAGCTGCGGAAGATCAAATATAGTGCCGGTAATCAACACTGCCAGCGCGGGCACAGTGGCGAATATTGCTGCCAGCGGGAATGCGCGGCTGGTGGTTCCCAGCGCGCCTTCGTCGCCTTCAAAATAGCGCGATGGCACGGGCAGGCGGGTCAAAAAGCCAAGGCTACGCATCGTATCGCGCCACAAAGTATCCAGTCCGCTGTCCATATCGTCTCACTTCACAAATAACGCCTTGATGCGTCGCCCCCCGGGGTTTGCCATCCGGTGCTAAATGCTTATAGGGAAATCCAAACTCAATTGCCACGAAAATGGAATACCGGATATGACCAGCGGCTTGCCCTTTGATGACTTTCGAGCCTTGCTTAAGGATTTGCCCGGTCCGGATGAGGAAGCTGTGCAAACCGTGCGCAACCGCGACCGGTTCTTGACCAAGCCACCGGGCGCTTTGGGTAAGCTCGAAGGCATCGTCGAATGGCTGGCGGCATGGACTGGCAAGCACAAGCCGCAAGTGACGCGGCCACTGGTGGCGGTTTTTGCGGGCAATCATGGCGTGACAAGCCAAGGTGTTTCGCCGTTTCCAGCGGAAGTAACCGTGCAAATGGTGGCGAATTTCGCCGCTGGTGGCGCGGCAATAAACCAGATTTGCATCGCCCATGATTTGGGCCTGAAAGTGTTTGATTTGGCGTTGGATCATCCGACCGGCGACATCACGCAAGAGGCTGCACTGGACGAAAAAGCCTGTGCGGCAACCATGGCGTTTGGCATGGAGGCTATCGCTGGCGGCACGGATTTGCTGTGCATCGGCGAAATGGGCATTGGCAATACCACCATTGCGGCGGCAATTTTCCATGCGCTTTACGGTGGAACGGCGGAAGATTGGGTTGGCGCGGGCACGGGCGCGGATGACGAAGGCATTAAGCGCAAGGCAGGTGCCGTGCGCCGCGCGGTGGCACTGCATGGTGCGCATTTGAAGGATCCGCTGGAAGTGCTGCGCCGCCTTGGCGGGCGCGAAATCGCAGCGATGGCAGGCGCAATTCTGGCTGCCCGTATGCAAAAAGTGCCGGTGATTATTGATGGCTTCGTGGCCTCATCCGCCGCTGC
>JAYVRA010000085.1:0-4753 GCA_043776635.1 Phyllobacteriaceae bacterium | reverse complement strand
CCGGTCTGCATTGTTATTACCTTTCAAAAGGCAAAAAAACATCGCTCGCACAAACGGCGCCAAAACCTATTGACAGGGATTCACAGAAATGCGATTCTTTGGGTGCTTAGATCGAAGAAGGCTTCTGTAACGGTGACGTTCGGGGGCTTTTTTCTTTTGCGGGGTTAATCTCCTAATTGACCAGTTTTATCTCCCGCCAGAAAGTCGCGGTATAAATCGCCTAACCGGTGCGAGAGATAGGTTCCGAAATCGCCATGTTCTGCCGCACCCTTGGCCGCGCCGCCTTTGGAGCGCAGCTGGAGCGTGAGGTTGGCGCCTGAGCGGGCGATGATGGCTAAAACGGCCTTGTCGGGCGATGTCCAATTTTCAACGGCACGCGGTACGATGGATTTTTTGACCGTGCCCGCCATACCCGTTTGAGCTTTGCCTTCCACCAGCGCGAACACCTGCCGGAACCGCTCGTCTGACGGGGCCTCTTGCAGTGCCGGGGCAGCGCAATATGCTAACGCCAGCGCCGTTTGGCCGGGCCGCTCTAACAGTTTGCGCAACTCAAGCCAGCGATCACGGCCGATAGATTTCGCAGCGCCAATAGCATCAATCAGCGGTGCCGGTATCGCCTTGGGGATTGTCAGCATTTTTGAGAGTGTTTGATAATCCACCGAAAGCGCGGACAAAATCACATCACGGTCAAATCCGCGATCATGCAGCCGCTGGGCAAACAACACGCGCTCAATAAAAGAAAGGTTGGAACGGACAGAATTTTCCTGCCCCTGCGCCAGCACCAACTCAATATCCGCCATGGTGCGAATAACCGCCCGCACGGGGCGCTCAAGCGCACGCAACGCCCTAACTCGCCTGTGACCAAAGATTGTCTGATAACGGCCTTCCTTATGAGGATGCGGGCGCAACAATACAGGGCTGTCCTGACCGCGGGAACGGATGGCCTCCACCAGCCCGTCAAACGCCTCGTCTTCACCTGCCATACGGTCTGCCACGAATGAGGCATCAATCAGCGCCGTATCAATCTCAACAACGCTTGCGCCTTCCACCAACTGGTTGGCCTGACGGGCCAATTCATCAATGGAAGACGAAATGGATTTAGCCGCGCCAAATTTCGCGACAGGCTGGATAATATCGCTTACCTGCGGGTCCATCGCCTTCATCACATTGTCAAATATGTTGCGTCTCGCCATTGTCGTTTCTACTTTACCCGGTTGATTTTAATGCGTTATTTTCGATTTAGTCGGCAGTCTATTTCCTTTATGACGCCAGTTTAACACGGCCCCAGGCCCCGTGGATAAGTTCGCGGATTTCACTATTCACCGCCTCGACAGATTCCATGGCGCGCTCGTAAGTCACGCGGTTCATGGCCGAACGTTCAACTTCGTAAAGCGTCTGTTTGGTAAGACCTGCATCCGATACCGCGGTTGACTTCAGCATCGGACTTTTCAGCATCTGCTCGGTCAGCATGGATTGCATAAAACCAACCATTTGTGCTTGCGGCACATCAGTCGGCTCATAGCGGGTAATGAGATATTTCAACCAGTCCAGCTCCACTATAGCGCCCGCCTTGCGGATGGTTTTCAATATGTCACCCAGCATGAGCAGAAACTGAGACATGGACATCAGGTCCAGCATTTGCGGGTGCACGGTAATCAGCACCGATGTTGCCGCTGACAAGGCGGTGAGCGTCAAATAACCAAGCTGCGGCGGACAGTCGATAATCACCACATCATAGCGCTCGTCCACTTGGGCCAGCGCTTTTTCCAGCCGGTTCCAAAACATGCGGCCTTCATTGCTGGCGCGGTCCTGCATGGCCAGCGGCGTGTCATATTCATATTCCTGCAATTCCAGCGTAGCCGGAATGAGATCAAGGCCAGGAAAATTTGTCGGCAAAATAACATCGCTGACTGGTTTCTTATCACCGTCGTAGCGCAGCGCTTCATAGATGGACGGGTTGTTATCCAACTCCGGCTGAATGCCATAAAGCGCGGTCAGCGAGGCCTGCGGGTCAAGATCAATCGCCAGCACACGGTGGCCGGTAAGCGCCAGATGCTGGGCCAGATGCGCGGCAGTCGTGGTCTTGCCCGAACCGCCCTTAAAATTCACCACAGCAATGACTTGCAGCTTATCATTTCCGCGTCGGCGCGGCACATAACGCTTAGCCTCGGCGCGCCCGTTACGATCCAGATATTCACGCATCTCACTGATGGTTTGTACCGAATAGGTCCGCCGCCCGTTGGCCTGCACAGACGGCTCGGGGCCCTTGCCTTCCAGATGCAGTTTTTTTAAGTTACTTGGCGAGACTCCAAGAAAACCGGCCGCTTCCGCAAGAGAGAAATGGCGCAGTGTTTTTTGGGCATTAGGCGGAAAGGTTTCGAGCCGCAACTGGTTCAAACGGCGTGATATTTCCTGACCCTGTTTGAGGATCAACTCATCAAATTGCAGTCGCCCTGTTGAACTTTGGTTCATTACATCTCGCAAATAACGCTATTTTAGCATATATTGAATTATCGCCGTTATTATGTCCGATTCTCCCCCTTCGGCAAGCGATTTATAGTTAACAAAAGGTTAACCATGCGCCCTGGGCATACCAATTCAACTAAGCCAATGATTTTATGTCGTTTTTTTCATTTTAGTCGGCAGTCTAATAATTAAGATCTGCCACATACAGCCCGGCGCCCCATTGCGCGCCCCCGGGGGCCATGCCGAAGACCAATAGCGACTGTTTGGTTATAGACAACACGAAGCGAACACAAAGTTAACAGCAGACATACGCAATGGTCAACTTAATGACACTGGAAACCAGCCACGCCGCTGAGTTAGCATAGCAGGGCAGGGGCCATGCGCCAATGTGCACCTTTGCATGAATTATGCCCCAATGATTAGCAAACGCTCCCTACTCAAATCACATTGTGCTGGATTGTGATGCGAATATCGCCTGTATTCGCATCATGACAGAAATTAGGCAGGGCGTCGTTTGGCCTAATTTCGAATATGACAGAGCAGCCGCTGAGCCACACCTTTTGGTAGCAACTGAGGCGTTAGGTGAAGTCTCAGGCATTAAAGCAGGCCTCGATCCAAGCGATTTGGAAGACCCGGGCATGGCTCAGGCAATACATGAGGCGATGTCATCCTTTGGCATCGAGGGCGTGACACTTCATAGCGCAGAAATTGAAACGTCTGTCATAGCATCCTGGAAGTGCCCGAGCCGAGCGCCTATTATGCGCCGCTCTTACGCTATTATGGAGCTCATGTTGGCGGCCCGAAGAGCGACAAAGCTGTTGACGGCGGTCAAGCTTTGGCAATGGCAAAGCTCTTGTTTTACGAGATTGAGGTTGAGGACGTAGGCAGTTGGCGCAGATTCGATATTGAGATTTTCCGTTTCGCTTTGGCGGGAACCAGCGGCGTACTGTACAACGCCCCGCAGCCTGACCGGGTTGATGCAGAAATTGCGGCGTTTCTGAAGTGGCTCACGCAAAACCACAAGCTTCCAGCACCCGTTGTCGCAGCAATTGCGCATCTCTGGTTCGAGTCCATTCACCTGTTTTCAGATGGCAACCGGCGTATCGGCAGAGCAGTGATTGAACATGTCTTTGCAAAAACCAAGGCACTGCCATTTTCGTTTTGAAAGCAGGTGGAGAAAGACAAAAAGGCCTATTATGCCGCTCTTCAAGCAGGCCGTCGCGTCAATAACGGGGTCATTGACACGACTTCATTCGTGGTCTGGTTTCTACAAAGCCTTGTCCGCGCAGCTGCATTAAGCCGCGACGGGACCTTTCTCATCGTGCGCCTGAACAGGTTTCTCACGGCCTTCAACAGGCAATTGTCAGAAATGCAAACAGCCGTCTTGCGAACCCTCTTTTGACAAGGCGAGACGAGAGTTAAGCAAGGACTAATCGCCAAGAGCTATTGTAAAATCGCTAAGGTCTCAGGACCAACGGCAACGAGGGATCCGGCCGCGCTGGAGAGGGCAGGGGCGGTAACCCGCTGCGATTCCGGCGGCTGTTCCACATTTTTACCGGATCAACTATTAAGGGGCGGGATCCCCGCCAATTTCTTGCTCGCGAAATCCTCAGCGCTACGGACCGCATCTACAATATCTGTCCCCCTTGCCAGTACCGCCGCTACGGCGCTTGACAGTTTGCAGCCGCTTCCCGTTAGCGAGGCGTTGAGGCGCTGTGAAGTGAATGCTTTTGGAAAGCCACGGGATTTGTATGGGCGCTCACAAAGCGATAACATCTGTTGAACTGAAACGTCATCAAATTGCCTACTCATTCATCCTAACTCGCAAGGCAGGGCGCAACCGTACAGATGGATGAGAACCGTAGGGAGTTTGATCTGCGTGCAGGGGAGAGCGAGCACGCCTTCCTTTTCGCTTTAGAATGTCGACCGCAGGAGCGCTGTTACAGCGCGGGGCCACTCGACAGATGTGGCAACGGGAAATAGCGGGACCGCAGGAGTGTTAACATCGCGCCGCAACTTGCGGAACACGGGGCCGTTCACGCCCCCGTTGCGCATCGCCACATGAATATAGGATTTTAGTCCTTTTACAATTGACAAAGTTTTTGAAATAGACCAATTGTAGAACAACAACAATTCGCGTTCAGATCATACCTCACTTTTGTGCCATCACAGGAGATTGCGCCCGTGCGCCGGTAATCCCCCCTGAAATTAACGGTGTTCAAAAGTAGAATTTTCCCGGCATATTGAACGAGGAGATTTTTATGAAGACGAGCCGATTTAGCGAACC